>NZ_CP144460.1:4236666-4555000 GCF_040182365.1 Xanthomonas sp. 10-10 | reverse complement strand
GCTAAGCAGTGAACCGAAGCTTGGGGTGCATAAAACTTGTTTTATGCGCGGTAGAGGAGCGTTCCGTAAGCCTGCGAAGGTGGATTGAGAAGTCTGCTGGAGGTATCGGAAGTGCGAATGCTGACATGAGTAACGATAATGCGGGTGAAAAGCCCGCACGCCGAAAGCCCAAGGTTTCCTTGCGCAACGTTAATCGACGCAGGGTTAGTCGGTCCCTAAGGCGAGGGCGAAAGCCGTAGTCGATGGGAAGCAGGTTAATATTCCTGCACCTCGCGTGAGTGCGATGGAGGGACGGAGAAGGTTAGGTGTACCGGGCGTTGGTTGTCCCGGGGAAAGGCGGTAGGTTTGGATCTTTGGCAAATCCGGGATCCTTTAAGACCGAGCACCGAGACGAGCCTTTATGGCGAAGTCACTGATACCACGCTTCCAGGAAAAGCTCCTAAGCTTCAGCTCACGAAGACCGTACCGTAAACCGACACAGGTGGGTAGGATGAGAATTCTCAGGCGCTTGAGAGAACTCGGGTGAAGGAACTAGGCAACATGGCACCGTAACTTCGGGAGAAGGTGCACCCTTTTTGGTGGCTCATGCGAGCTATAGCTGAAGAGGGTCGCAGAAACCAGGCCGCTGCGACTGTTTATCAAAAACACAGCACTCTGCAAACACGAAAGTGGACGTATAGGGTGTGACGCCTGCCCGGTGCTGGAAGGTTAATTGATGGGGTCAGCCGCAAGGCGAAGCTCTTGATCGAAGCCCCAGTAAACGGCGGCCGTAACTATAACGGTCCTAAGGTAGCGAAATTCCTTGTCGGGTAAGTTCCGACCTGCACGAATGGCGTAACGACAGCGGCGCTGTCTCCACCCGAGACTCAGTGAAATTGAAATCGCTGTGAAGATGCAGCGTTCCCGTGGCAAGACGGAAAGACCCCGTGAACCTTTACTATAGCTTTACACTGAACGTTGAGTTCGTCTGTGTAGGATAGGTGGGAGGCTATGAAACTGTGGCGCTAGCTGCAGTGGAGCCATCCTTGAAATACCACCCTGTCGTGCTTGACGTTCTAACCTAGATCCGTTATCCGGATCAGGGACCGTGTATGGTGGGTAGTTTGACTGGGGCGGTCTCCTCCTAAAGAGTAACGGAGGAGCACGAAGGTACGCTCAGCGCGGTCGGACATCGCGCACTGTGTGCAAAGGCATAAGCGTGCTTGACTGCAAGATCGACGGATCAAGCAGGTACGAAAGTAGGTCTTAGTGATCCGGTGGTTCTGTATGGAAGGGCCATCGCTCAACGGATAAAAGGTACTCCGGGGATAACAGGCTGATACCGCCCAAGAGTTCATATCGACGGCGGTGTTTGGCACCTCGATGTCGGCTCATCACATCCTGGGGCTGTAGTCGGTCCCAAGGGTATGGCTGTTCGCCATTTAAAGTGGTACGCGAGCTGGGTTCAGAACGTCGTGAGACAGTTCGGTCCCTATCTGCCATGGGCGTTGGAAGTTTGAGAGGGGCTGCTCCTAGTACGAGAGGACCGGAGTGGACGAACCTCTGGTGTTCCGGTTGTCACGCCAGTGGCATTGCCGGGTAGCTATGTTCGGAAGCGATAACCGCTGAAAGCATCTAAGCGGGAAGCGCGCCTCAAGATGAGACTTCCCGGGGCACAAGCCCCCTAAAGGAACCATATAGACTATGTGGTTGATAGGTCAGGTGTGTAAGTACAGCAATGTATTGAGCTAACTGATACTAATGATCCGTGCGGCTTGACCATATAACCTCAAGTTGCCTTGGTCCCAACGAACGTTGGTAGATCACCAAACGCAAGCTACGTCACAAGTTAACTATGCGAGACTGGGCGCCTTAATCCGTTTCTTGGATGGCGACGCTCCAACCGTCTCCCTGGTGAAATTAGCGCTGTGGAACCACCCGATCCCATCCCGAACTCGGAAGTGAAACGCAGCTGCGCCGATGGTAGTGTGGCTCAAGCCATGCGAGAGTAGGTCATCGCCAGGGGCTTTACCCGAAACCCTCAGTCCAACTGGACTGAGGGTTTCTTTTGCCCAAAATTCGCTACGCAACCGCCGACAACGCAGCGCCGGATGCTTGCCACCGGATGAGCCAGGGACCATGTCAGGACGCGCGCCTCGCGCTTGCTGAAGCAGGACGCGATAGCAAAGCCGAAACGTCTGAATGTCACCGCAGAACCCGGGCCGTCAAGGCGCACGCGGAGCATGGCACCGATACCAAGACACCCGCTTCGCTGGGGGGGCCGACTTCTTTGGTGCTGCATGGGCATCCTCCTTGCACTGATGATTGCAAGACATCTGTTTATCGATTGGCTTGTGTAGTAGAAGTACCTGTGATGGTGCTGGCGTCCTGCTTATAGATCGGCACGAGGAGTTCGGGTCGCCGGCTAGTGTCGGAAGATGGACCTTGGTTGCACTCCAATGCAGGTGCCCCCCCCTGCGACCATCAGGGGGCCCTGCGGCTATCAGTTCCTACGACTCGTCAAGATCGAAGTGAACCCGGTGCCTGGCCTATTCTTCGCCATGCTGCTCACCGAGACTGCGTTCGATACGCACGTGCTTGGCCACATCACTTATCGCCTTCGCACGAGGCATTAGCAGGGCACAAGCCAACAAAAACCCCGCGTGAGCGGGGTTTTGTTGGTCCAATTGACCGCACTATGACGTCTGCATCAAAGCGAGGGTCAGTCGCCCAGTGTCAGGAGGGAGGCATTTCCGCCTGCGGCGGTCGTGTTGACGGTGACGACCTTCTCGGTGGCGAAGCGCAGCAGGTAGTGCGGACCGCCGGCTTTCGGGCCGGTGCCTGACAGGCCCTGGCCGCCGAAGGGTTGTACGCCGACGACCGCGCCGATCTGGTTACGGTTGACATAGACGTTGCCAACCGCAACGCGCGCGGTGATGCGATCGATGGTCTCGTCGATGCGCGAATGCACGCCCAGCGTCAGGCCGTAGCCAGTAGCGTTGATCTGGTCGATGACGGCGTCGAGTTGGTCGGCTTTCCAGCGAATGACATGCAGCACGGGGCCGAAGACCTCCCGTTGCAGCTGGCTCAGCGAGGTCAGTTCATAAGCGCGCGGGGCGAAGAAGCTGCCCTGCGCGGCGCCCTCTTCCAGCTGGGTGGTTCCGATCAAACGCGCTTCGCGATCCATGCGCGCTGCATGATCGTCGAGGATCTTGAGCGCATCTGCATCGATTACTGGGCCAACGTCAATCGAGAGCAGGCCAGGATCGCCAACCTTCAGCTCGCCCATTGCACCGGCGAGCATGGTCATAACCTTGTCGGCGATGTCGTCCTGGACGAACAACACGCGTGCCGCCGAGCAGCGCTGTCCGGCGGAGATGAAGGCACTGGAAATTGCATCCTTCACCACGGCTTCGGGCAGCGATGAGGAGTCGGCGATGAAGGCGTTCTGGCCACCGGTCTCGGCGATCAGCACGCCGATAGCGGCGTCGCGCGCGGCCAGGGTGCGGTTGATGATGCGTGCGGTTTCGGTGGAGCCGGTGAACGCCACACCCGCCACGCGCGGATCGTTGGTCAGTGCAGCGCCCACGGTAGCGCCATCGCCGGGCAGGAATTGCACGGCAGCCTCCGGTACGCCCGCCTCGTGCAGCAGCTTCACCGCTGCGTAGCCGATCAGATTGGTCTGCTCGGCGGGCTTGGCGATCACGCTGTTGCCGGCAGCGAGCGCGGCGGCGACCTGGCCGAGGAAAATCGCCAACGGGAAATTCCAGGGACTGATGCACACGAACACACCACGGCCATGCAGCTGCAGCTCGTTGGATTCGCCGGTCGGGCCGGGCAGGCGCTCGGGCGCGCCGAACTGGGCGCGTGCCTGGCCGGCGTAGTAGCGCAGGAAGTCGACCGCCTCGCGCACTTCGGCCACGGCGTCGGGCAGGGTCTTGCCGGCCTCCTTGACGCAGATGGCCATGAACTCGGGCATGCGCGCTTCGAGCAGGTCGGCGGCATGCTCCAGGATGGTGGCGCGGCTCGCCGCCGGAGTGCGGTTCCAGCCCGGTTGGGCTGCAGCCGCCGAGGCGAGCGCCTTCTGCACCGTCGCCGGATCGGCCGCTTGCCAATGGCCAACGGTCTCGCGGCGATCGGCCGGGTTCAGCACTGCTTGGCTCGGCGTGCCGATCACCGCACCCGGTACCAGCGGCGCCGCCTTCCATGGTTTGACGGCGGCATTGAGTTGCTCGGCCAGCTGCCGCAGATCGTTGTCGTTGGCGAGATTGGCGCCCATGGAGTTTTTCCTGTTCTGGTTCTGGCTGCGCAACAGGTCGGTCGGCAGCGGGATCTTGGGATGCGGGATGGAAGCGAACGACGACACCGCCTCGACCGGATCGCGAATCAGGTCTTCGATGGCGACGTCCTCATCGGTGATGCGATTGACGAAGCTGGAGTTGGCGCCGTTTTCGAGCAGGCGACGCACCAGGTAGGGCAGCAGATCTTCGTGCGAACCCACCGGTGCATACACGCGGCATGGCAAGCCCAGACGATCGGCGGGAATCACCTCGGCATACAGGTCATCGCCCATGCCGTGCAATTTCTGGTGCTCGTAGGTCTTGCCGGCAGAGATCGCGCGTACCGCGGCGATGGTCTGCGCGTTGTGAGTGGCGAACATCGGATACAGCGCGTCGCTGTGCGCAAACATGCGCCGTGCGCAGGCCAGGTAGGACACATCGGTGTTCTGCTTGCGCGTAAACACCGGATAGCCGGGATGACCTTCGATCTGTGCGCGTTTGATTTCCGCATCCCAGTACGCGCCCTTGACCAGGCGCACCGGGATGCGACGCCCGACGCGCCGCGCCAGGTCGGCCAGGAAATCGATCGTGTAAGGCGTGCGCTTCTGATAAGCCTGCACTGCCAGCCCGTACCCTTCCCAGCCATCGAGCGACGGATCGGAGAAGGTGGCCTCGATGATATCCAGCGACAGTTCCAGACGATCGGCTTCTTCGGCATCGACGGTGTAGCCAATGCCGTAGGACTTGGCCAGCTGCGCCAGCTCCAGCACGCCCGGCACAAGTTCGGCCATTACGCGTGCGCGCTTGGCGTGTTCGTAGCGCGGATACAACGCGGAGAGCTTGATGGAAATGCTGGGTGCGGCGAACACATCGGTGCCGACGAAGCTGCCGCTGCGGCCGATCGCGTGGATGGCGTCGCGATATGCCTGCAGATAGCGCTGCGCGTCCTTCATGGTCAATGCGCCTTCGCCGAGCATGTCGAACGAATAGCGGTAGTCGGCGTTGTCGCCCTTGCGCGAACGCGACAGCGCCTCGCCGATGGTACGGCCCATGACGAACTGGTGGCCCATGATCTTCATCGCCTGCCGCACGGCCAGGCGAATCACCGGCTCGCCAACGCGGCCGATCAGGCGCTTGAAGGCACCGGGCACATCCGCACGGGTGAGGTCGTTGAGTTGTACCAACCTGCCAGTGAGCATCAGGCCCCAGGTCGATGCATTGACCAGCACCGAGTCGCTGCCGCCCATGTGCTTTTTCCAGTCCGCATCGCCGAGCTTGTCGCGGATCAGCTTGTCTGCGGTGTCCTGATCGGGAATGCGCAGCAAGGCTTCGGCCACGCACATCAGCAGCACGCCTTCCTCGCTGCCCAGATCGTACTGGCGCATGAAGGCTTCGATCGCGCCCTGATCCTGCGCGCGGGCACGCACGCGGGTGACCAGATCGGCGGCCAGTGCCTGCACCTTGGCCTGTTCTGCGGCTGGCAAGCGTGCCTGGTCGAGCAGTTCGTGCACGTGTTCGGCTTCGTCCTTGAGCCAGGCAGCGGTGATGGCCGCGCGCAATGCACCGGGCGCGACCGGCAATTCGGGCGCGAGCAGCGGCGGCGCTGGGGCGGTAGAGGCAAGTGGGTCGAGCTGAGCGTTCATACGAGAAGTGCCTGGGAATCTTTGCGCATTCTAGAGAGACCTGGCACCGGCACACTTGTGTGGAAGCGGCAGCTTTCCCGCCGTTTTGTGCAGGTCGCCCACGCGTGTGCTGGCGTGCGGGTTCGAGGGCGCGCGCGGTCGGCCACTTCGGTGAAGTAATTGATTTCCACGCATTTTTAGCTGCACTGCAGCAAATCGTCGATCGGCGGAAACGCTTGCCGCATGCGTTCGAGCGGGTCTACCATCGGGCTGTTCCCGCAGTGCGCTGCGTGTTGCCAATGATCGAAGTGCTGCCGCTGATGTCCGAAGGGGTTGGGACGCAATTGCGGTTGCGGCCTCCGCGGGCGCTGTCGGCAAGGCAATTCGTGCTGCTGTTTGCAGTTCTGGCAGGAACGATGTGGTTGTTTGCGGGCCTGGGGTGGTGGACCGGCAATGCATTCGCGCCGGTATTCGCCCTGTTGCATAGTGGTGTGGTGGCGTTGGCGCTGCGGCAGTTATGGCGAAGTGGCGAGCGCGAAGAAGCGATCCGGGTAGGGGAGACCGCCGTTGAGGTGTTTCCGTCCGGCCATGCGCCACCAGCGTTTCAGGCACATCCGCACTGGGTGCGGCTATGCATGGAACGCGACGACAGGGTGCTGTTGGTGAGCAGCGGCAGGCAGATCGAGATCGGAAGTTTTCTCGGGCCGGCCGAACGTGTGGAACTGGCAGATACGCTGAAACGCTTGCTCGCGGCCGCCAATGGCCGTCACCGATGACGTAAGGGTCTAGGCAATGACGCAACGCAGCAGCTGGAAGTCGACGTACACAAGGTTGAGTCTGGCGCTGGCAGCGCTGGTCGGCACACCGCTCGCGTGGGCGCAATCGGCCGATCCCAAGGAATGGCAGCTCAATATGGGCCGCGGCGTCACCCAGACCGCGCGCATGGCCTATGAGGCGCACATGGTGGCGCTGTGGGTCTGCGTGGTGATCGGTGCGCTGGTGTTCGGGGCAATGGGCTATGCGATCTTCAAGTTTCGCAAGTCCAAGGGCGCGGTGGCTGCACAGTTCAGCCACAACACGCGCGCCGAGGTGCTGTGGACAGTGATTCCGGTATTGGTGCTGATTGCGATGGCATGGCCGGCGACGGCCAAGCTGATTGCGATGTACGACACCCGCGAGTCGGAAATGACCGTCAAGGTCACCGGCTACCAGTGGATGTGGAAGTACGAATATCTGGGCCAGGGGGTGGAGTTCACCAGCCGTCTGGCGCGCGAATCGGACCGCATCCGGCAAAGCGGCGAACGTCCCACCGTGGCGTCGCAGCCGCATTATCTGCTCGACGTCGATAATCGCCTGGTCTTGCCGGTCGATACCAAGATCCGTTTCGTGATCACCGCCGACGACGTGATCCATGCGTGGTGGGTGCCTGCACTGGGCTGGAAGCAGGACGCCATCCCGGGCATCGTCAACGAGGCGTGGACCAACATCGAGCAGCCGGGCGTGTATCGCGGGCAGTGCGCCGAGTTGTGCGGCAAGGATCATGGCTTCATGCCGATCGTGGTGGAGGCGCTGCCCAAGGCCGAATTCCAGCGTTGGCTGGCGTCGCGTCGCAGCGCTGCCGGTACCGCGCCCGCTGCATCGCCGGCAGCAACTCCGACGCCGGCTGCACCAGCGACAGCACCCACAGGTGAGGCTGCGCCTGCGGCAGCACAACCTGCCGCACCGACCGCCGCTCTCTAACACCGCTCGCAACCGTACCGCTTCGCAGAGGTCGTTCCGTCATGGCGCATACCCCAGTCGATCACCACGGACACCACCAGCCCGGCTTCGTCGAGCGCTGGTTCTTTTCGACCAATCACAAGGACATCGGCACGCTGTATCTGCTGTTCTCCTTCGTGATGTTCATCATCGGCGCGGCGATGAGCGTGGTGATCCGCGCTGAACTCATGCAGCCCGGGCTGCAGTTCGTCAAACCCGAATTCTTCAACCAGATGACCACCGTGCATGCGCTGGTGATGATCTTCGGTGGGGTGATGCCGGCCTTCGTCGGCCTGGCCAACTGGATGATTCCGCTGCAGATCGGCGCACCGGACATGGCGTTGCCGCGCATGAACAACTGGTCGTTCTGGTTGCTGCCGGTTGCCTTCACCTTGTTGTTGCTGACGTTGTTTTTGCCCGGCGGTGCGCCTGCCGGCGGCTGGACGCTGTACCCGCCACTGTCGCTGCAGGGCGGCTACAACGTGGCCTTCAGCGTGTTTGCGATCCACGTGGCCGGCGTCAGTTCGATCATGGGCGCGATCAATATCATCGCCACCGTGCTCAACATGCGCGCGCCCGGCATCGATCTGCTCAAGATGCCGATCTTCTGCTGGGCGTGGCTGATCACTGCCTTCCTGCTGATCGCGGTGATGCCGGTGCTGGCCGGTGCGGTCACCATGCTGCTGACCGACAAGTTCTTCGGCACCAGCTTCTTCAACGCGGCCGGCGGCGGCGATCCGGTAATGTACCAGCACATCTTCTGGTTCTTCGGGCACCCGGAGGTCTACATCATGATCCTGCCGGCGTTCGGCGTGGTCAGCGAAATCATTCCCACCTTCAGCCGCAAGCCGCTGTTCGGCTATCAGGCGATGGTCTATGCGATCGCGGCGATCGCGTTCTTGAGCTTCATCGTGTGGGCGCACCACATGTTCACCGTGGGCATGCCGCTCGGTGGCGAAATCTACTTCATGTTCGCCACGATGCTGATCTCCATCCCGACCGGGGTGAAGGTGTTCAACTGGGTCAGCACGATGTGGAAGGGCTCGCTGACGTTCGAGTCGCCGATGCTGTGGGCGGTGGCGTTCGTGATCCTTTTCAGCATTGGTGGTTTTTCCGGCCTGATGCTGGCGATCGTGCCGGCCGACTTCCAGTATCACGATACCTATTTCGTGGTGGCGCATTTCCATTACGTGCTGGTCACCGGTGCGGTGTTTGCCCTGATTGCCGCGGTGTATTACTGGTGGCCCAAGTGGACCGGGCGCATGTACAACGAAGCCTGGGCCAAGTTCCATTTCTGGTGGACGATGATCTTCGTCAACCTGTTGTTCTTCCCGCAGCACTTCCTCGGGCTGGCCGGCATGCCGCGGCGCATCCCCGACTACAACGTGGTGTTTGCCGACTGGAACCTGGTCAGCTCGATCGGTGCGTTCGGCATGTTTGCCACGCCCTTCCTGATGGCCGCCATTCTGTTGGCGTCGCTGCGTAGCGGCGCCCGTGCCGATGCGCGTGCCTGGGAAGGTGCAAAGGGGCTGGAGTGGACAGTGCCTTCGCCCGCGCCTGCGCACACCTTCACCGTGCCGCCGGTCATCAAGCCTGGAGATCTTGCGCATGAAGACATCGGCCACTGAGTCGGCGTCGGAGCCGGTGGTGACGCGTCTACTCTCCGCTGCCGAGCGGCAGGCGCAACAGCAGCGTGCGGTACGCCGCACCGCAATCACGATGGGCATCATTGCGCTGCTGATCTATGCCGGCTTCATTGCCTCGGGCGTCATCGGCCGATGACTGCGCGCGCGCCCACGCATGCGCCGACCGCTGGCTTGTTCAAGCTGCTGGGCGTGGTGCTGGGCGTCTTTGTGCTGACGTTTTCGCTGGTGCCGCTGTATCGCATCGCATGCGAAAAAGTCTTCGGTATTCGCATGGAGCGCGCACCGGGAAGCGCCCGCGAAGGTGGGTCCAATGCGGTGGGCGGTGGCAAACGCACCGTGCGCGTGGAGTTCGATGCCGGGGTCAATTCGAAACTGCCGTGGACCTTTCATCCCGAGCAGATGACGATGGACGTGGTTCCGGGCGAGCTCAACGAGGCGCTGTATTTTGCGCGCAACGACAGCAAGCGCGCAGTGGTGGGGAGCGCGGTGCCATCGGTTGCGCCGGCGCGAGCGTCCGGCTATTTCAACAAGACCGAATGCTTCTGCTTCACCGCGCAGACGCTGCAGGCCGGGGAGAAGCGCGACATGCCGCTGCGTTTCATCGTGGACCCTGCGCTGCCGGCGGAAGTCACCACAATCACGTTGTCGTACACGTTCTATCGCAATGACGCGCTGACCTCGGAACTGCAGGGCGGTGCCGTGTCCGGCACGCCGCGCGCGGCACCGTAACCTTCATCCACCCGCACCACCACACGGAAGCAACGCCATGGCCGATCACAGTCCCAACGCCGATGCGTATTTCGTCCCGACGCAGAGCAAATGGCCCTTCGTCGGGTCGATTGCGATGTTCGTGATGATGATTGGCGTGGCCAGTTGGCTCAACGACGCGGCATGGGGGCGCTGGACATTCTTTGCCGGCATGGCGATGTTGCTGGCAACCTTGTTCATGTGGTTTGGCGACGTTATTCGCGAGTCCAATGCAGGCAACTACAACCGTCAGGTGGACGGCTCGTTCCGCATGGGGATGGTGTGGTTCATTTTTTCCGAGGTGATGTTTTTCGGTGCCTTCTTCGGTGCGTTGTTCTATACGCGCGTGCTGACGCTGCCCTGGCTGGGCGGCGAAGGCGATGGTGTAATGACCAACGAGCTGCTGTGGAACGGCTATTCCGCTGCCTGGCCGACCAATGGTCCAGGCACGATCGGCGGCCAATTCCAGACCATTCCGGCCTGGGGATTGCCGCTGATCAATACGCTGATCCTGCTCAGCTCCGGCGTGACGCTGACCATCGCCCATCACGCGCTGAAGGGCGGTCGTCGCGGTGCGCTGCTGCTGTGGCTGGGGCTGACCGTGCTGCTGGGTTGCGTGTTTTTGTTCCTGCAGGCCGAGGAATACATCCACGCCTATACCGAACTCAATCTCACCCTGGGCTCGGGCATCTACGGCTCCACGTTCTTCATGCTCACCGGCTTCCATGGCATGCATGTGCTACTGGGCACGATCATGCTGGCGGTGATGTGGCTGCGTGCGGCCAAGGGCCACTTCACTCGCGACAATCACTTCGCATTCGAAGCGGCCGCGTGGTACTGGCACTTCGTCGACGTGGTGTGGCTGGCGCTGTTCCTGTTCGTGTATGTGCTTTAAGGGCAGTGATTCGGGATTCGGGATTGGTGATTTGCAAGAGCAATCCGCTTTTGCTCTTACGAATCCCTAATGCCCGATTCCCAATCCCGTCGGCCGCGTCAGCGGCCGATGCCATGTGGCTTGATCCAGCCGGTGTAGATGCCGATGATCACGATGGCGATCAATGCAACTGACAATCCAATGCGCCAGGTCAATGCATTGACGGTGCGTTTGGTCTGGCCGCGGTCGGTCAGCAGGTAGTAGAGACCGGCACCCAGGTTCCACAGGATCACGATCAGGAAGGCGACAATCAGCAGCGTCTTGAGCGAATCGTTCACAGCAGCCCCGGTGGTCGTCGACGTGGTCCGGGCATTGCACGCTTTTTTGCGCCGCTTGTCATGACGCGCAAGCACACGGCGGTCTTGGGGTGGGCGCTGGCAGTGCTGGTGAGCACGGGGTTTGCTGCGCTTGGGCAATGGCAACTGCAGCGCATGCACAGCAAACAGGCGTTGTTGGAACGCGCAGCGCATGTACGTGAGACGCCGTTGACGCTGGCGCAGGCAATGGCCGCGCGGCAGCCGCTGGCCTGGGTGAGCGGAGGTGTGCAGTTCTTGCCGCAGCAGGTGCTGCTGGACAATCAATTGCATGCCGGGCGTGCCGGCGTGCGTGTCTATCAGCTTGCCGCCGCGCAGGGCACATCGCGCACCTTGTTGGTCGACCTGGGCTGGCTGCCGTTGCCGGCAAATCGGCAACTGCCGAACATCGCTGCACTCCAAGGTGCGCGCGAGGTGCAGGGGCTGCTGAGCGCGCCGCCGTCGTCCGGCCTGGCGATCGGGCCGGCGCTGGCGCCCACCGCCACGTCCAACGCCTGGTTGGCGACGCGGCTGGATGCGCAGGCGGTGCGCAGCATGCTGGGAAGGCGCGACATTTCGTCGCAGGTATTGCGGCTGGATCCAGCCGTGCCGGTCGGTTATGCGCGAGATCTGGAGATGCTGCCGAACACGCTGCCGCCCGCGCGGCACTTGGGTTACGCGGTGCAATGGTTCGGCCTCGCGGCGGCGGTGCTGGCCACTGCGACGCTGCTGACGTGGCGTGCGCGGCGCCGTCGGCGCCGCGGGCACTGACCCGCGCGGCATGAGAAAATCGCCGGCATGACCTCTCCTACATCGGCCACGCCGCACTCGGTCAAACGCGGCCGCAGGATGCTGATTGCCCTGGCAGTGCTGTTCTTCGGCTCGATGTTGCTGGCCGGCGTGCTGCGCTTCTCCGGTTGGCAGCCGGCGTCGATGCGCAACAACGGACAACTGCTCAATCCGCCCGCCGACCTGCGTGCACTGGTGCCGGTACGCGCGGACGGCAAGCCGTACGCGTGGGCGCCTGGCGAACGCATCTGGCGGATCGCGCTGGCGCCGCCGGCAGACTGCGCGCAGCGCTGCGTGGCCTTGGCCGCAGAACTGGACAAGGTCTGGCAACTGCTTGGGCATCGCGCCGACAAGGTGGAGGTGCTGTGGATCGGAACGCCGCCCGCCGGTCTGCCGCCGATGCCGGCCTTGCGCGTGCTGCGCGACGATGCCTCGCTGCGGGGCGCACTGCCGGGTGGCAACGATGCCGCTGGCGTGCCGGTGTATGTGATCGACCCCAACGGCTTCGTGATCCTGCGCTATGCCCCGGGGTTCGACCCGGCCGGCTTGCGTGCGGATCTGGTCAAGCTGCTGAAATTGATGTGAGCCCGTCTCGATGAATCTGTTTGCGCCACCGGCATTGTTCCGCCACTTCCACCGCATGGCCTGGCTTGCGGCGCTGTTCACTGCGAGCACGATCCTGTTCGGGTCGTTCGTACGCCTGTCCGACGCCGGCATGAGCTGTCCGGACTGGCCGACCTGCTATGGCCGCGTCACCTGGCCGCAGACCACCGACGAAGCCAACACGCACGTGGCCAGCAAGATCCGCCCGCTGGAATCGCACAAGGCCTGGCGCGAGCAGGTGCACCGCTTCCTGGCCGGCGCGCTGGGCGTGGAAGTGCTGGTGCTGTCGCTGCTGGCCGCGCGTCGCCGCCGCATGGGCATTGCGCAGGTGGTGTCGGCAGCGGCGCTGGTGGCGCTCTCGATCCCCTTGTACATGTCGGGCTGGCACATGCCGGCAATGGCTGTAGCGATCGCCGGCGAGGCGATCCTGCTGCTGGCGGCGCTGCGCTGGAGCAATATCGATCTGGCGCGTGCCGCGGTGCTGACCCTGGCGGTAGTGATCTTCCAGGCGCTGCTGGGGATGTGGACGGTGACGCTGCTGCTCAAGCCCATCGTGGTGATGGGCCATCTGCTCGGCGGCATGCTGATGTTCTCTTTGCTGGTGTGGATGGCATGGCGGGCGACCCATTTGCCGATCACGCTGGCCGACGCCTCGCGGCTGAAGTGGCTGCTGCGCCTGGGTGTGGCAGTGCTGGGCCTGCAGATTGCGCTGGGCGGCTGGGTCAGTGCCAATTACGCGGCGCTGGCCTGCGGCGGCGGCAGCTGGTCTGCCGACAACTTCCCGCGTTGCGTCAGCCAGTGGTGGCCGCCGCATGACTTCCGCGAAGGCTTCACGCTGTGGCGCGGGATCGGGGTGGATTACGAAGGCGGCGTGCTCGATGGCGCAGCGCGTATCGCGATCCAGATGGCGCATCGCTTGTGGGCGATCGCGACCGCGCTGTACCTGTGGTGGCTGGCGTGGCGTCTGTCGCGTTCGCCGGGCATGCGGGTGTGGGCGACCGCGTTGGCGGTGCTGGTGGCAGTGCAGGTGACGCTGGGCATGCTCAACGTCAAGCTGGCCTTGCCGCTGGAGGTGTCGGTGCTGCACAACGGCGGCGCGGTGGCCTTGCTGTTCGTGCTGGTGTCGTTATTGGCGCGGCTGCGCGCGCCGGAGTGAGCATGGCTGTCAGCGCACGCGATTATTGGGATCTGACCAAACCAAAGGTGGTGGCACTGATCGTGTTCACTGCGCTGGTGGGCATGTTCCTGGCCATTCCCGGCGTCCCCACCTGGGCACAGGTGCGCGCGGGCACCTTGGGTTTTGTGGGGATCTGGCTGGCCGCCTCGGCGGCGGCGGCGATCAATCAGTTGCTCGATGCCAAGATCGACGCGCAGATGGCGCGTACCTCCTGGCGTCCGTTGGTGGTGGGCAAGGTGCGGCCGTGGCAGGTGATGGTGTTTGCCAGCGTATTGATTGCGATCTCCATGACCATGCTGGTGGTCTGGGTGAATGTCATCACCGCGGTGCTGACCTTCGCCTCGATGATCGGCTATGCGGTGATCTACACCGTCTACCTGAAACGGGCGACCTCGCAGAACATCGTGATCGGCGGGCTGGCCGGCGCTACGCCGCCGATGCTGGGCTGGGCGGCGGTGACCGGGTTGCCGACCACGGCCGACTGGATCAATGCCTCCATCCTGGTGCTGATCATCTTCATCTGGACGCCGCCGCATTTCTGGGCGCTGGCGATCTTCCGGCGCGCCGACTACGCCAAGGCGGCGATCCCGATGTTGCCGGTGACCCACGGTGTGCCGCATACGCGCAAGCAGATCTTCATCTACACGATCGTGCTGGCCATCGTGACCTTGCTGCCGGTGGCGGTGGGCATGAGCGGGGTGTTCTATCTGGGCGGCGCGGTGGTGCTCAACGCGGTGTTCCTCTGGTATGCGTGGCGCATGCTGGACCCGCCGGACGAACTGTTTTCGATGAAGATGTTCGGCTATTCCATCGTGTATCTGATGGCGTTGTTCGCCTTCTTGATGGTCGATCACCTGCTGTTGCCCTGGGTGCGCTAGTGGCCGCAGTGGCGCGCGCGGCAGCGCTGTAGATCAGCCGTCCAGCGCGCTTGCGCAAGCCCGCGCATCCCGTGCGATGCGTCTGCAGGCATGCGGAGCATGGCTAAGGGCGTTGAACAGACGGGCCAACTGCGCTGCGTCCAAGCCAATCGCGGTGTCAGCGTCGGCAGACGCCGCGATTTCGGGTTCGTCCAGTGCATTGATCCATCACACGTTGCCGGCAACAGCCACGCTGAGCCGGCACACCTCAGCTCAGCCAGCTGGCGCACTCGGTGGTGTTTTTGCTATCGCAGCTGGACTGCATTTTCTGTTGAAGGCGCGTCAGCACTGCGCTGCCTTCCCGGCGATGCTGCTTGCTCCAGGTCTTCAGTGCGGTGCCGAGCGTGGCGAAGCGCTGCCGGGTGCGTTGCCTGTAGCCATCCGGTTGGCCGGCCAGCTCGCCGATCACCTGCGTGGCGGCGCTCTCGATGCCGGCGGTGTCGTCCGGGCTGAGCCGGATCAGCCCATCCACGTACATCACGCCCCACTGCACCCGGGTGGCAGGGCCTTGCGCGCTTTCGTAAGCCTTCCTGAGCCAGGACAGTGCAGTCTTCTTGTCGCCCCGCTGTTCGGCCAGATCCGCCAGCTCGGGCATGTAGTAGTACGGCGTCTTGCTGCGCGACAGCTCCGCCAGCAGCAGTTGCTCGGCACCGCTGGCATCGCCGGCTTCTCCCAGCAACGCCGCGGCGGTGCTGATGGTGGACTGGCGCTCCTCATCGGTCTTGGCCGCGTCGCTGGCCCATTGCACGCGCTGGCGCACGAGATCGGCCACCTCGGTTGGAAGCGGCGGCTGCGGGCCTTTGGCTTGCGTCTCGGTGGGCTGGCCTTGCGCCAGCCGTGCCAGCTGGATGCGCGCATAGGCAGTGCCGAGCCGGTCGGAGATCGGCAGTGAGGTGTCGGCGTAGACCTTGTCCAAGGCCTGATTCAGTGCGTTGGAGAGCGTAGCGCGGACGCCAGCCTCGTTGCTGGCGGCCGTGATCAGGCGTGCGGGCACATAGCTCAGGGTACCGAGATTGGCGCGCACTTCGGCCGGGTCGGCCAGCACCGCTTCCAGCAAGGTGCGATTGGCCGGATTGGCAGCTGGCGGATCCTTTGCGGCGCTAATGGCGGCCAGGGCGAAGCTGCGTTGCAGCGCCGGCTGCGGCGCCGATTTGGAGAGCCGGGTCAGTACATTGGCGGCGTCGGCGGGCTTGACCAGCCGGTCGTCGGTGCCCCAGGCATAGTTGCCGAGCACGGCCCAGTCGTCCGCGCTGAGCTGTTGTGGCGTGTGCAGCGCCTTGTCGAGTAATTGCTGGGCGGTACTGGTGCTCTTGGCGGCGGCCCGTAGCACGTCGACCAGACGCGCGTTATCGGCATCGCCGGCCAGCCGGGTGACTTCGCTGTGATCCGGGCGCAGCACGATGATGGTGGGATAGCCCTTGACCCCGAAGCGCTCGCCCCAGGCCTGCGCGCCTTCGGAATCGCCATCCAGGTGCACGGCGACAAATTGCTGGGTACGCGCGATGAAGGCTGGGTCCTTGAACAGGGTGGCCTTCAGGCGATTGCAGGGCGGGCACCAGGCCGCGCCCCAGTACAGCAGGATCGGCTTGCCGCTTTCCTTGGCTTCGGCGAAGGCGTCTTCCACGTCGCCCTCGCGCCAGGCGATGCTGGCAGCGGGTGCTGGCGTGGATGCAGCCTTGGTCTGCGCGGGAGCCGCGGGCGGGGCGGGCTTGTTGCAGGCAGTCAGCGTCGCCAGCGTCGCCAGCAGCGCGATCAAGGACGGGGAGGGGCATCGAAACGACAGCGTCATGACAGTCACCGTGGGGCGGCAGGAGGTCGATCGAGCACTCTAGCGAGCGCTGGCGCGCGCATGCGGACATGCGTGATAACCGTTGTATATCTGCTTACAACCCGGACCTCCCGGCGATGCGAACTGCTGTCACGCGATGCGCAGCGTCTGAGCGCCGACGGCGCACCGTCAATGCGACCCGGACGCGCCTTGCGGCTGGTCTGGTGCATTGCGCGCATAGCGCGCGGCCACGAACGCGCACACGATCAGCTGCAACTGGTGATACAGCATGATCGGCAACACGATCGCGCCCAGGCCGCCACCGGCAAACATCACCTTGGCCATCGGCACGCCGGTGGCCAGGCTCTTCTTCGAGCCGCAAAACACGATGGCGATCTCGTCGGCGCGGTTGAAGCCAAGCCGGCGCGCAATGAAGGTGATCGACAGCATGGCCACTGCCAGCAACAGCGCCGCAGCGCCCAGCACTGCGAGCAATGCCGGCAGTGGCGTCTTCTGCCACAGCCCTTCGTTCACCGACGCGCTGAAGGCGGTGTAGACCACCAGCAGGATGGTGCCCTGGTCGGTATAGCGCAGCACCGCGCGATGGCGCTCCACCCAACCGCCGATCCACGGACGCATGAAATGCCCCGCCAGAAATGGCACCAGCAGCTGCAGCAGGATCTTGCCGATGGCCTCGGCCGGGTGCGCCATTGCGCCCTGGCTGCCGACCATGGCGCCCATCAGCAACGGGGTGAAAAACACGCCCAGCAGGCTGGAAAGCGAGGCCGCGCACACTGCGGCCGGCACGTTGCCGCGCGCCATCGAGGTAAAGGCGATCGACGACTGCACCGTGGACGGCAACGCGCACAGGAACAGTACGCCGATGTAGAGCTCCGGCGTCAGTGCGATATGCGCCAGCGGCTTGAACAACAGGCCCAGCAGCGGAAACAGCACGAACGTGCAGGCCAGGATCACCAGATGCAGGCGCCAATGCAGCGCGCCGGCCTTGACCGCTTCGCGCGACAGCCGTGCGCCGTGCAGGAAGAACAGCGCGGCGATCGCCACATCGGTGACATCGTCCATGATAGCGGCGGCAGCGCCGGAAACCGGCAACAACGAGGCGAGCGTGACCGTGCACAGCAGCGCGAGGGTGAAGGGGTCAATGCGCAACCGCGCCAGCAGCTTCTTCATCGAGATCCGACGGTATCGCGCGATTGTGCGCCTGGAGCGGACCATTCTACGACGCGTGCGGGCGCTGCCTAAGCCTGTGTCGTCGTGGCTGCCCGGCTTGCACAGCCTCTCAGCGCTGCGGTTGGACACCTAGTTGCTTGCGCACCGCCGCTTCCAGCGACGGCTGCATGCCGGCATCGCGTCCGACCTGCAAGGCCTGTTCGCTGCTGGCCCCCTCGCGTGCGGCGAGCAGGGCCAGCAGCGCGCCCGCACGATTGCCGGTGGCGCAGTGCAGTAATACCGCGCCGCGCTGCTGTTGATCGAGCACCCGCTGCAACGTGCGGACGGTCTCCGGCGTGAGTGCATCGGCATTGCGGATCGGCAGGCGGACATAGCGCAGGCCCAGTGCGTGGGTGGCTGCGCTCTCGTCGTAGCCGCGTGGCTCGTCCGGGGCACGCAGATCGATCACGGTGGTGACGCCCTGGGCCGCGGCATCGCGCAGGTGCGCCGGCGTGGGCTGGCCGGAACTGAGCAGATCGCGGGCCGTGCCTGTGGGCCTTGCCTGCGCCAGCGCAGCGCCGCTGAGTAGCGCGGCGCACCAAGCCGCATGGCGCAGGCGGTGGTGCATCACAACGCTGCGAGCGCCTTGAGCAACTCGCGCATTTCGTATTTGTCGGTGTTGTCCAGGCCCTGTGCGCGCTGTTTGGCCTGCAGTTCTTCCACGCGCTGACGCAGCAATTGCTTGTCGAGTTGGGCGACGACGTCGTGCAGCTCGATCGCCCAGCTATGCTCGTCGCCGGGAAGCTCCTGCGCGGCCAGCTTCTGCAGCGCGACCAGTTCCTCGCGCTCGGCGAAGTGCTCCAGCAGCGCGCCGGTGCTGATTTCCGGCCGTTGCCTCACCAGCGCCAGCAGCTCCATCAACAACTCGATACCGGGCAGGCGCAGGCCGGAAAAATCGTGGTCGCCTTCCAGGCTCATCGCCAGCGAGGGTTGTTGCAACAGGATGGCGATCGATGCGCGCACCAGGCTGCGTTTCTGCGTGGGTGCACCCATGCGCGCGGGCGGCCGTGCCTTTGGCGAGAACTGTGGCGCGGACGTGCTCGCGCCCACGCCGGTCATGCGCGCCAGCTCCTGCTTCATCAGATCGCCGAACGCGCCCTCGGGAATCTGCGCCAGCATCGGCTTGGCACGCTCGGCCAGGCGCGCCTTGCCGTCCAGTGTGTGCAGGTTGATCTCGCGCGACATCTCGTCGAAAAAGAACTGCGACAGCGGCGTTGCCTGCTTCAGGCGTTGATCGAAGGCCTGCGCGCCTTCCTTGCGCACGATGGTGTCGGGATCCTCGCCATCGGGCAGGAACAGGAAGAACGCCTGGCGGCCATCCTTCATGCGCGGCAGCACCGATTCGAGCGCGCGCCAGCCTGCCTTGCGCCCGGCGTTGTCGCCATCGAAGCAGAAGTACACATCCGGCGCATTGCGGAACAGCAGTTCGGCATGCTCGGGCGTGGTTGCGGTACCCAGCGTGGCCACCGCCTGGGTCACGCCGAACTGGAACAGCGAGACCACGTCCATGTAGCCCTCGACCACGATCAGCCGCTCGATCTTCTGATTGGCCTGGCGCACCTGCCACAGGCCGTACAACTCGCGGCCCTTATGGAACAGCGCGGTTTCCGGCGAATTGAGGTACTTCGGCCCCGGGTCGCGGCCATCGGCCGGCGCACCCATGATGCGACCGCCGAAGGCGATCACCCGGCCACGGCGATCGAAGATCGGAAACATCACCCGGTCGCGGAACTTGTCGTAGACGTGGCCGCGATCGTTCTTGGAAAACAGCCCGGCGCGTTCGAGCACGCTCATGCGGCGGGCATCGGTGCCCAGGGTGTCCTTCAATGCGCTGTAGCCATCGGGCGCATAGCCGATCTGGAAACGCGCACGGTTCTCCGCATCCACGCCGCGTCCATCCAGATACTCGACCGCACGCGCGCTGCCTTCGAGCTGACGCTGGAAGAACTTGGTGGCCGCTTCCAGTGCCGAATACAGTTCGCGGCTGTCGTCCTGTTGCTGCGGCGTACGCTGCTGGGTATCGCGCGGGATCTCCATGCCGGCGCGCTTGGCCAGCTCGTCGACCGCATCGAGAAACTCGAGGCGGTCGTAATTCATCAGGAAGCTGATCGCCGTGCCATGCGCGCCGCAGCCGAAGCAGTGATAGAACTGTTTGGTCGGCGAGACCGTGAACGAGGCCGAGCGCTCGTCGTGGAACGGGCAACGTGCCGAATATTCCTTGCCCTGGCGCTTGAGCGGCACGCGGCCGCCCACCACCTCGACGATGTCGGTACGTGCGAGCAGTTCGTCGATGAATGCGTCGGGGATGCGGGCCATCCCGCTAGGATATCGCAGCGGCCGGCGACCGCCTTGCTTTAGAGGGCGCGCCTGGGTTGCCGATGCCCGCATCGGCTCACGCTCAGCTGTGTGGCGGGGACGTCGGCTGCGGGGCTGCCGAAGCGGCCGGCGCATCGGCTGCCGGCGCGAGCACCGGCGGGTGCTCCGGATCCACGCCCGCCTCGCGCAACTTGCGGTGCGAGCGCACCCGTTCGTCGATCACCGCGGTGATCAATGCACCGACGAAGAACACGACCGAGGCGTAATACATCCATACCAGCAGAATGACCAACGTGCCCATCGAACCGTATGCGCTGCCGGGCGCGGCGGTGGCGATGTACACGCCAATGGCATAGCGGCCCAGCGCAAACAACAGCGCGGTGATGACGCCACCCAGAAACGCCTGGCGCCAATCCACGGTGCGGTCGGGCAGATAGCGATACAGGAATGCAAACGCCAGCGAATACAGGGCCAGCGTGGTGACATAGCCCACGGCCGGCAGCACCGACGGCAGGCGCGCAAACACCACCTGCAACGCGGTGGTGGCGATCATCGACACGATCAGCAAAAAGCCCAGCGCCAGGATCACGCCGAACGAGAACACGCGCTTTTTCAGCCACGCCATCAACCCGTCCAGGCGTTGCTTGTCGGTACGAAAAATCAGGTTCAAGGCGTTCTGCAGCTGGGCAAACACCGCCGTGGCGCCGATGAACAGCAGCAGCGTGCTCCACAAACCTGCCAGCGAGCCAACGCCGGGCTGATCGGTGGCGTTGCGAATGATGGTCTGGGCGACTTCGGCAGCGCTGCCGCCCGCCAGTTGTGCAACCTGCTGCACCAACGCGTCCTGCGCAGGCGGATACAGCGAGGCCGTCAGCCATAACAGCAGGACCAGCAGCGGTGCCAGCGACAAGAGTGCGTAAAACGACAACGACGCAGCCTGCGTCATGACGTCGATTTCGATAAAGCGGTTCAGCAGCGCCATCGGCACGCTGCGCTGCAGACGGCTCACGTGCTTATGCAGATAGGCGGTTGAAAGCGTCGTCACCGTCGGGAACATCCTTGGCGCATACCGTTGTGCGCGCAGGAGGGTCGCAGCAAGGTCGGTATGCGGGAAGACCTTGCCCACGCCTGCGCTGGCGTACCCGTTCTAGCAGGGCCAAATCGAAGGAGGGGTGAAAGCGCGTGCGTGCGGCGCTCTGTGCATCTGTCAATCGGCGGACACCGCGCCTGGGCAGTGCGAGACAGCGGCGTGCAAGCGTCTTTGAAGGTCTTGCGTACGGCGGCCTTGCACTAAGGCATGAGCACGCACTCCGGCAACACGAACCGCCCAGCATCTACAACGAAGGCGGCGCCGATGACGACTCACCGACGCACTGCAGTCATGCACCCCCGCTGCCCGCAGTGCCCTGGCGTTTGGTGCAGGGCAGGGCGGACCGATCAGCCTGCCAGGTGCTGCTTGACCAGGGTCGAGACCAGGCCCATGTCGGCCTGACCGGCCAGCTTGGGCTTGAGCGCGCCCATCAGCTTGCCGATATCGGCCGGGCTGCTGGCGCCGGTCTGCGCGATGGCAGCCTGGATGGCGGCGACGATCTCGGCTTCGCCCATCTTGGCCGGCAGGTAGCGCTCGATCACCACGATCTCCTCGCGCTCGATCTGCGCCAGGTCCTCGCGTGCGGCGGCCTCGTACTGGGTGACCGAGTCCTTGCGCTGCTTGACCATCTTGTCGAGCACGGCGATCACCGCGGCATCGTCCATCTCGATGCGCTCGTCCACTTCCTTCTGCTTGATCGCGGCGTTGATCAGCCGGATCACGCCCAGGCTGTGCTTGTCGCCGGACTTCATGGCGGCCTTCATGTCATCGGTAAGCTGCTGCTTGAGGGGCATGCGGTAACTCCTGGTTACATAGTGGGGAGGCCGGCGCGCTGCGGTGGCAACGTGCATCGGCTGAATGGACGGGATGGCGATGCGCGGCGGGAGCCGGCGGCGTCGCATCGCCCAACAGGTCGTTCGATCCGGTCGGCGGACCAATACAAAAAGCCGGCGACGCTTGCGCGTGCCGGCTCTTGGGCTCTCTTCGATGGGCCGCGCCTACAGCGCAGACCCACCGGCAAGAACCGCGTTCGATCAGTACAAGCGCTGGCGCTTGGTGACGTCGCGCGAGGAACGACGCAACTGACGCTTCACAGCAGCGGCAGCCTTGCGCTTACGCTCCTGGGTCGGCTTTTCATAGAACTCGCGCTTGCGGGTTTCGGCCAGCACGCCGGCCTTTTCGCAGGTGCGCTTGAAACGGCGGAGCGCAAATTCGAAGGGCTCGTTCTCGCGGACTTTAACGCTGGGCATGGGTTCTCCAGATAATGGGATTTCCGTCCGGGAGCCCCGGGCGGGTGCGAGCGGACTCGCGTGACGGAATTTCCGGGTTGCCCCGGCGAGCCGCGCATTATAACGACTTGCAGGCGGCCTGCAAGCCCTTGCCGATATTTACCTCGACAAGCCCGTCAGGGCGTGCGTTTGCGCCCGATCCGGCGCTGCGGATGCGGGCGCGCAGCATATCGCCGCCGGCGCATCTGCGCAGTACAAAAGCTGCGAAAATAGGCGCCTGTTCTCTCTGCCGAGCTGCCGTGAAAGTCCTTGGGATCGAATCATCGTGCGATGAGACTGGCGTAGCGGTCTACGACACCGCCTTGTCCGGGGTGTCGGCGCTGCGTGCCCATGCGGTCTATAGCCAGATCGCGCTGCATGCCGAGTACGGCGGGGTGGTGCCGGAACTGGCCAGCCGCGACCACGTACGCAAGCTGTTGCCGCTGATCCGCCAGACCCTGGGCGAGGCCGGTTTGGGTATCGACGAACTCGACGGAGTGGCCTATACCGCCGGCCCGGGCCTGGTCGGCGCGCTGCTTGTCGGTGCCGGTGTGGCGCGGTCGCTGGCCTGGGCACTGGACGTGCCGGCGATCGGGGTGCACCACATGGAAGGCCATCTATTGGCGCCGTTGATGGAAGACGACCCGCCGCAGCCGCCGTTCGTGGCGCTGCTGGTCTCCGGCGGGCACACCCAATTGGTGTCGGTGAAGGCCCTGGGCGAGTACGTCGTGCTCGGTGAGACCCTGGACGATGCGGCCGGCGAGGCCTTCGATAAGACCGCCAAGATGATGGGCCTGCCGTATCCGGGCGGCCCGCAGCTGGCGGCGCTGGCCGAAACAGGCACGCCGGGACGCTACAAGTTTTCGCGACCGATGACCGACCGGCCGGGCCTGGATTTCAGTTTCAGCGGGCTCAAGACCCAGGTGCTGCTGGCGTGGCGCGCCAGCGACCAGTCCGACACCACGCGGGCGGACATCGCGCGCGGCTTCGAGGATGCGGTGGTGGAGACGCTGGCGATCAAATGCCTGCGCGCGCTGGATGCGGCCGGCTGCAACACGCTGGTCGTGGCCGGGGGGGTGGGCGCCAACAAGCGCTTGCGCGCGCAGCTGCACGAGGCCGCGCAGCGTCGGGGCGGCCGGGTCTGCTTCCCGCGACCGGCCCTGTGCACCGATAACGGCGCCATGATCGCCTTCGCCGGCGCGCTGCGGCTGGAAGCCGGCGAGCGCGCCGGTGCGCAGGTGCATGTGACGCCGCGCTGGGATATGGCTGGCTTGCCGCCATTGGCGGCGCGGGAATCGGGAATCGGGAGTCGGGAATAGGGAATCGTAAAAGCGCTACTTCGATTCCGTTCTCGCTGCCGTGCAGTTAGCTTGTGCTCTTCACCATTCCCTATTCCCGACTGCCTATTCCCCATGGACAAAGTTTTTATCGAAGGCCTGGAAATCGATGCGCTGATCGGCATCTACGACTGGGAGCGGCGGATTCGCCAGACGCTGCGGTTCGATCTGGAGATGGGCTTCGACAACCGCATTCCGGCCGCCAGCGACGAGATTGCCGATACCTTGAACTACAAGGCGGTGAGCAAGCGGTTGATCGAGTTCGTGCAGGCCTCCGACTTCGGGCTGGTCGAAACCCTGGCCGAGCGCTGCGCGGCGATCGTGCTGGACGAGTTCGGCGTGCACTGGCTGCGGTTGAAGCTGAGCAAGCCTGGCGCGGTGCGCGGCGCGCAGGCGGTGGGGGTGATCATCGAGCGTGAGCGGACGGGCTGAAGGCCGCCGTCCGCTGCGGCCATGGCCAGCCCCGGAGATCCGACCGGCGCTGGCCCAGCGATCCACAACCACCTACAGATCCACACCACCAACGCGCGTTTCAACCGGACTCTACAAACCCCGAATCTCGAATTCCGTCTCCCGACACTTGCCCCCTCGCGGTCGCGTCAGGCTAGAATTGACGGCCATGTAAACGTTTTCTCAAGGATCTCATGGCTGCTGATCGCATCGAAACCCTGATTGCTCGGATGACCGTCGAAGAGAAGGTCGGCCAATTGGGTGTGTTCGCCGACATGGTGCGTCCGTTCGCACCGGACGTGAATCCCGAAGCCAACGTGCGCAATGCCGACGAGGTGCTGCAGCAGGTGCGCGAAGGCCGGGTCGGCTCGCTGTTCAACGGCGTGGGCGCCGCGTTGGGTGTGCAAATCCAGAAGGTGGCGGTGGAAGAGAGCCGCCTGGGCATCCCGGTGATCCTGGCGGCCGACGTGATCCATGGCATGCGCACGGTGTTCCCGATCCCGCTGGGCGAAGCGGCCAGCTTCGAGCCGGAGCTGGCCGAGCGCACCGCGCGCGCCACCGCGATCGAGGCCACCGCCGCCGGCCTGCACTGGACCTACGCACCGGCCGTGGACATCGCCCGCGACCAGCGCTGGGGCCGTGGCGCCGAGGGCGCCGGCGAAGACGTGGTGCTGGGCGCGGCGTTTGCCGCCGCGCGCGTGCGTGGCTTCCAGGGCAGCGATCTGAAGGCCGACGACGCGTTGCTGGCCACCCCCAAGCACTTCGCCGCCTACGGCGCGGTGGCGGCGGGCATGGAGTACAACACCGTGGACATCGCGCCGCAGACATTGCGCGATGTGCACCTGCCGCCGTTCAAGGCCGCCTTCGATGCCGGCGCATTGAGCGTGATGTCCTCGTTCAACGACATCAACGGCGTGCCGGCCAGTGCCAATCACGAATTGCTGACGCAGATCCTGCGCGGCGAATGGCAATTCCCCGGCGTGGTGATTTCCGACTACACCGCCGACATGGAGTTGATCGCGCACGGCTACGCGGCCGACGAGCGCGATGCGACCAAGAAGGCGTTCCTGGCTGGCCTGGATCTGAGCATGCAGAGCGGCTTTTACGCCGCGCATCTGCCGTCGCTGGTGGAAAGCGGCGAGGTGCCGATGGCCACGCTGGATGCCAGCGTGCGTCGCATCCTGCAGCTGAAGGAGGCGATCGGCCTGTTCGACAACCCGTATCGCTCGCTGGACCCGGCGCGCGAAGCCGATAACGCTCACCTGCCTGCACACGATGCATTGTCGCGCGATGCGGCGCGGCGTTCGATCGTGTTGCTGAAGAACGACGGCGCGGTGCTGCCGCTGCGCAAGAGCGGTCAGCGGATCGCGCTGATCGGCCCGTTCGTGCAGGACCGCGAGAACATCGAAGGGTGCTGGACGTTGTTCGGCGACAAGGCGCGCTACGTGACCCTGGAGCAGGGCGTGCGTGCCGTGGTCGGCTCCGACTATTTGAGCGTTGTACAGGGCTGTGGTCTGGAAGAGGCGCTGCCGGGCGGTATTTCCGCGGCCATCGATGCCGCGCAGGCTGCCGACGTGGTGGTGCTGGCGCTCGGCGAGCCGCAGCGTTTCAGTGGCGAGGCGCAGTCGCGCACCGAGATTACCTTGCCGCCTGCGCAGCAGGCGCTGGCCGAAGCGGTTGCCGCCACCGGCACGCCCATCGTGGTGCTGCTGCGTAACGGTCGCGCGCTGGCGCTGCATGGCGCTGTGCGCGATGCGCAGGCGATTGCGGTGACCTGGTATCTGGGGACTCAGACCGGTACCGGTGTGGCCGATGTGCTGTTCGGCGACTACAACCCGTCCGCGCGCCTGCCGATCAGCTTTCCGCAGGTCACCGGGCAGCAGCCGTACTTCTACAATCATCTGCGCACCGGCCGTCCCGAGCTGCCGACGTTGTCCGAATACAAGGCGCGTTGGCGCGAAATGCCCAACGAGCCGCTGTATCCGTTCGGGCACGGTCTGAGCTACACCACGTTCGCATATGCGCAGCCGCAATTGAGCGCCGCGCAACTTGGCTGGGATGACACGCTGACCATCACCACGCGCGTGACCAATACCGGAACCGTTGCCGGCGAAGAAGTGGTGCAGTTGTATCTGCACGATCGCGTGGCAAGCCGGGTGCGTCCGGTGCGCGAACTCAAGGGGTTCCGCAAGGTCTTGTTGCAGCCTGGCCAGCACATGGATGTGGTGTTCACGCTGACGCGCGAGGCGCTGGCGTTCACCAATCCAAAGGGCGTGTTCGGTGCCGAGCCTGGTCTGTTCGACCTATGGGTGTGTGCATCGGCCAAGAGTGGCGAAGCGGCGACGTTCGAATTGCTTGGCGTCTGAGTGCGCTTGCCAAGACGGTGGAGCACCATCGCGGCGATAGGTCGTCGTCTGCGATGCGATCATGTGCAAGACCTGATCAAGACGCCGCTGGCTGCCGCTTGTGATGGCAGGGCCGTTGTCGCGTGAGGTGGCAGGGTGAGCGGGCCTTGCCTGCTGCCGCAGCGCAGGTGCGTGCCGACATCGGTGCACGCGCACCTTGATGCCATCGTTTTGATGCCATCATTGCTGCAAGCGGATATGCGCGACAGCGCGCAGGCCTCCGCTGCCAGCAATAGATCGTGCCCGTGCTGAGTGCGAAGCGCCGGCCAGAGAAAATCGCCGGCATGGGATGCACATGGTGATGCAAGACAGAGCGCGTCCCCCTCTGCCTCCGGCACTGTCTGCGCATCGAGACGCGCAGACAGTGCCGGCAATGGCCTAGATCGCGCCGCTCACGCGTCGTTTTCCACCGCGGCCTTGCTCTTGGGCGTGAGCTTGAGCAGACGGCCGGTGCTGCCGCTGGCCTCGTCTTCCAGCAGCCACAGCGCGCCATCGGGGCCTTGCTCCACTTCGCGGATGCGTGCGCCCATGTCGTACCGGGCCACTTCGCGTGGCTGATCGCCCAGCGAGACCTGCACCAGCGCCATCGACGACAGGCCGCCGATGAAGCCCTGGCCGCGCCAGGCCGGGAATTGCGTGCCGTTATAGATCACAAAACCCGCCGGCGAGATCACCGGCGTCCAGCTGATCTTGGGGGCGGCAAATTCCGGGCGCGTGTTGTGGTCGGGAATCGGCCTGCCGTCGTAGTGGTCACCGTTGGAAACGATCGGGTAGCCATAATTGGCGCCGCGCTGGATCAGGTTGAGCTCATCGCCGCCTGCCGGGCCCATTTCGTGCTCCCACAACCGGCCCTTGCCGTCGAACGCAATACCCAGGATGTTGCGATGGCCCAGCGACCACACCTGCGCGGCCACGCCACCTTGCGCGGCGAACGGGTTATCGGCCGGCACGCTGCCGTCGTCGTTGAGACGGATCAACTTGCCGAGATTGGCTTTCATGTCCTGCGCCGGATCGAACTTCTGGCGCTCGCTGGAGGTGATCCACAGCTTGCCGTCCGGGCCGAACGCGAGCCGATGGCCGAAGTGGCCATTGCCGGAGACCTTGGGGGTCTGACGCCAGATCACCTTGAGCTCGGACAAGGTGCCGCCTCCGGTGGCATCCAGCGTGAGCTTGGCGCGCGCGACTGCCGCGCCGCGGGTGTCGCCCTGGCCGGGTTCGGCGTAGCTCACATAGACCAGGCCGTTCTTGGCAAAGCGCGGATGGGCCAGGACATCGCCAAACCCACCCTGGCCACCGTAAGCGACTGCCGGAACACCGGTCACCGCGCTCTTGCGCTGGGTCTTGGGGTCCAGACGCATCAGCGCGCCGCGCTTTTCGCTGACCAGCAGCGTGCCGTCGGGCAGGAAGGTCATTGCCCAGGGCTCATCGAAGTCGGCGACGGTGGCGGCCTGAAAGGGCCATTGCGCCTTGGGGATGGAGGCCGCGGGAGCGGCCGCAGGTGCGGCCAGGGCGGCACCGGTGGTGAACAGGGTGGCCGAACAGGCCAGGGCGAGCAGACGACGGATAGACATAAGGTCCTCCAGGGGATGGGCACGGTCACGCTGCAGCCCTCCCGCAACGTGTTCCGCGTCGGGTTTTCAAGTACCTTACACGACGCTACCGGGGCCGCCCTTGTCGCAGGTCACTCTCCGCAGGCCGGCCGCGTCTCACATCGTTGTTTCATCATGCAGTTTCACCATGAAAAGGAGTTTCCATGGCCATGCAAAAAACCTCGTTTGCCTTTATCGCCGCGTCGTGGGCCGCTTTGCTGGCGGGCGGCGCTGCGTATTTGATCGGTCTATGGAACGCGCAGATGCTGCTCAACGAGAAGGGTTACTACTTCACGCTGCTGTTGTTTGGCCTGTTCGCATCGGTATCGTTGCAGAAGAGCGTGCGTGACCGCGCGGATGGAATCCCGGTGACAGGCCTTTACTACGCCATCTGCTGGTTTTCGCTGATTATCGCGCTGGTGCTGCTGGCAATCGGCTTGTTCAACGCCACCTTGCTGCTGAGCGAAAAAGGCTTCTATGCAATGGCGTATGCATTGAGCCTGTTTGGCGCAGTGGCCGTGCAGAAGAACACCCGCGATGCGATGGAAGCGGATGCGACTGCATACACCTCGCGCGTCGCGCCGCCGCCATTGGACTGACAGGCACCGCCGCTGAGACGACAACGCCACCGTGACGGTGGCGTTGTTGGTTACGGCTTGGATTTGCTGTCGCCAGAGACGAAATCGGTAGCGTTTTCCCACGCGCGCTTGACGGCGTGGCGCGCCTTGCTCCAGCTCAGGCCATCGGTGCCGCGCTTGGCTTCCCAGTCGCGATGCAATTCGGCCTCGACCTGATCGTAGGCGCGCGCATTTTCGCGGATGCGTGCTTCATGTCCTACGAGATAGGCGCCTTCGTAGTCTTCGTAACGGTCGCCTTCGGTGTAGTACGGCTCTTCGGTGAAACGCTCACGCCAGTAATTGGATACGTTTTGGCTGCGGTCCTCGTCCGGTGCGCGGCCCGGGATCTGGTACGGCACGTTCATGCTCGTCTCCGTCGTTGCGAATGTGCGAACCAAGCTAAGCAGCGAGGTGTTAACAGCGCGGCACGCGAGGTGATGGTTGGGTCAAGACCCACCGCAAGTGCAGTTGCATATCGCCCGGCGATCGCGAACAGGTGTGCTGTGCTCACCTGCAGCCCATGCGTTTCATACCGCCGCCGAGGCTGACTGGTATGGCAGCGGTTTGGCGCCAGCGGCGGCCACTGACGACTCCGCCGCCTGCAGCGCCTGTTCGTCGGCATCGATGACGACCAGGACGCGGCCGGCCTCGATTTCGTCTTCGAACTGACGCCGCACCGGGTCGGGCACGGTGGCGCCGACCAGGGCCGACGACCAGCTGCCCACCAGGGCGCCGGCCAGGGCCATCACGCCCACGCCAGCCAGGGTCAGGCCGATCGGCGGTACCGCCACTGCCACCAGGCCTGCCACCAACCCGGCTGCGCCACCGGTGGCTGCACCGCGCGCTGCGGCGGGCACGAAATCGGTCTTGGCATCCTTGCGCTCGTCCGGCACATCGTGCAATTCGATATCCGAGCGTGCGATCAGCGACAACGCCTCATTGTCGATGCCGGCGCTGCGCGCGGCCTGCAGCACACGCTGCGCGCTTGCAAGATCGGGTGTGCTATAGACGCGGCGCAGTTTCATCGCAAGCTCCCATGCAGGTGAGAGCGCAGCGTTGGGCGTGCCCGGTTAGAGGTGCGTGAGCGCGGCGCGAGCGCGTTGCGAAGCCGCTAGACCGGCCCGCGCGGAAACAGGTAAAACGCCCAGCCCACCAGCAATGCCACGCCTGCCGCAGCCAGATTCTGCCAGCTGACACTGGCCAGCAAGCCGAGCGACAGCAGCAATGCCGCGATGGGAATAAGCGGGCCTCCCGGCAACCGCAACGTATCGGTGCGTTGCCGATAGCGGCGCGCCAGCACGATCACCGCCGCCGCCGTGCCGATGTAGGCGAACAGGCGCGTGACCATCGACAGCAGCGCCAGCTGGGTGAACGAACCCGACAATGCGAGCGCCAGCGACAACACGCCCTGGGTGAGCACCGCTGCTGCGGGGGTATGAAAACGCGGATGCACGCGCGCCAGAAACGCTGGTCCGTAACCGTCCTGCGCAAGCGCAAACAAAAAGCGCGGCCCGAGCATCACCGTGTTGCTGGTCGTGCCGAGGATGGAAATGGTGGCGCCCACGGTGAGAATCAGCGCCAGCGCTTCGCCGCCGAATCCGCTGGCTGCATCCGCCAACGGTGTCGGCGAGTCCGCGAGATTGGGCAGCGTGCCTTGTGCGACAACCTGCACCGCGGCATAGATCAAGGTCACCGTCACGATCATGGTGATGAGCGCAAATGGCACGTCGCGGCGCGGATTGCGGTATTCGCCGGCAGCTGCGGGAATGTTTTCGAAACCCGCGTATGCAAACAGCAGCAGCAGTGCGGCTTCGCCGAGATTGCCCAGGTCGCGCAGGTCCGGGGACGTGCCGGCAAACGCCCACGACCAGTCCACATAGAACAGCCCGATCGCCACGAACAACAGCAACGGCACCAGTTTGCCGATCACCAGCGCGATGCCGGTACGCGCGGCCGACTTCACGCCGATCACGTTGATCGCGGTCAGCACACCCAGCGAGCCGACCACCACCAAGGTACGCGCCCAGGCATCGGTGGAGGCGGTGGGCCAGAACCGCGCCACCGCATCGGCCAGTCCGTTGCTCAAGGCCGCCGCCGAGCTGATGCGGGTGAGCCAGATCATCCAGCCGATCTGGAACCCAACAAACGGGCCAAACGCCTCGCGCGTGTAGAGATAACTGCCGCCGGGCGTGTCGAAATAACTTGCTGCCTGCGCGTAACACAGCACCAGCAAGGCCACTGCCAGCCCGGCCAGCATCACCGCCCACAGACTCATCGGCCCCAGCAATGCAGCGGTGGCCGCAGGCAAGAGATAGATGCCGCTGCCGATGACATCGTTGATCGACAAGCCGACGATCTGCCAGCGGCTGACGACACGCATCAGGCCGGTGCTATCGGGCGGCGGCGTCGGCGTGCTCATGGGGCGGCCTCGCCCAGCTCGGGCAGCTGCCATTGCGCTTGCAGGCGCGCATAGTCGGCACGCGGCAACAACACGAATAGCGGCTTGTCGGCAGGTTTCAACCACGCCAGCAGACGCTGCATGTCGGCAGGCTCCATCGCCGTGCAGCCAGCGGTGAACTGCCCCGGCGTGCGCCACAGATGCGCAAAGATGCAGCTGCCGCGCCCGGCGATGTTGTTGGGGTTATGCGCGATGACGAAACCTTCGCGGTAACGCGCATCGCCGGGATGGCGCAGATCCAGGCGCATCGGCTCGGTGGAGCCGGCCACCGCCGCTTCACCGACCTGCACGGCATCGACGATGCGGTTGTACAGCGGCGAGCTGGGCACATCCATGCAGTAATGCGTGGCGCTCATCGCCTGATACGGCATGGCGCTGTCGATGCTGGTGGAATACCCAAATGCCGGGCCGATGGCGAACACCCCGGCCGGACTGCGGCCATCGCCTTCGCGTTTGTGCGGACCTTGCGACTGTGCCGGGTGCAGGCCTTCGCCCCAGGCGCTGCCGTGACGGCCGAGTGCCACGGCAAATCCCGGTGCGGCCGGTACCCATGTGCCATCCACACGCGCAAAGGTCTGCAGTCGTGCCTGGGTGCTGTTCCAGTCCGGCGTGGTCACCACGATCAACGCGCGTGCCTGCCGCAGCGCCTGGATCGGCTCGCCTGCTTGGACGCCGTTGCTGCACAGTGCGAGCGCCAGCAGCAGGGTGGATCGCAACAGGATGGCAAGGCGCATGCGGACTCCGGACGGCAGGGGACGAGCTGGTGAGGAATGCGGTGTCTCGGTGTGGACGACGGCACGCGTGCCGCACCCGATGGCATCGGGGCGGGCAGGCCTACTGTACCCAGCAATGCGGGTGTGTGGCGCATGGCGATGACGACTGCATGTGCGGACCATGGCGATGCCCTGGAATCGCCATCGTTGCGTGCATGGTTTTTGCCGTGCGGATCACGCAGGCAGGCGGCGAGGGCATGCCTGCGTGCCAGTCGAGCGCTCCGTCGCTTGACGCCCGATATGCCGCCTGCGATGGCCAGGTCAGTCGGGCAACAGTTCCAACCCGCAGATGCGGCGGATGCCCAGGCCTGGCGAATCATCGATATGGATCTGCGCCTCATCGAACTGCACGCCGCCCTCGGTGGGATCGAACTGCCCCAACGCCGGTGCATCCAGGTCGGCCAGGGTGATGCTGTCGGCCTTGGCCACCGCCAGATGCACGGCAGCGGCGACGCTGATGCTGGATTCGATCATGCACCCGATCATGCACGGGACGCCGTACAGCGCTGCGCTATCGGCGATGCGGATGGCATTGGACAGGCCGCCGGTCTTCATCAGCTTGATGTTGACGATGTCGGCCGCGCGGCGCTGAATGATGTCGATCACCTGTATTGGCGAGAACACGCTTTCGTCGGCCATCACCGGGGTGTCGATGCGCGCGGTGACGAAGGCCAGGCCATCGATATCGGCGGCCTTGACCGGCTGTTCGAGCAATTCCAGTACGATGCCGGCGTCTTCCAGCATGCGCATGCTGCGCACGGCCTGTTTGGGTGTCCAGCCCTGGTTGGCATCCAGGCGCAGCGATGCACGCCCATCGACGGCTGCGTGGATCGCCTTGACGCGTTCGACATCCGACGCGCTGTCCTTACCCACTTTGATCTTCAGCGACCGATAGCCGCGCCCCAATGCCGACTGCGCCTGCGCCACCATGATGTCGATGGTATCGGCACTGATGGTGAGGTCAGTGGTGATGCGCGGGGTGCCGCCCCCAAGCAGCTGATAGAGCGGCGCGCCGAAGGTCTGCGCCCACAGATCGTAGAGTGCGATCTCCACTGCGGCCTTGGCGCTGGTATTGCGTTCCAGCGCATGTTGCACCAGCCCGCACAGTCGATTGAGTTCAGCCACGTCCTGGCCGATCAACCGCGGTGCGATGCAGTGACCGATCGCGGCGATGATACTGCCGTGCGTATCGCCGGTGATCGGCGCGGTGGCCGGCGCGGCGCCATAACCGATATGGCCGCTATCGGTTTGCAGCAGCACCACCACGTCCTCGATCGCCTGCACGGTGCGTACCGCGGTCTTGAACGGAGTTTTCAACGGCACGCGCAGCATGCCAAGGCGGAAGCCGGTGATCTTCATGGGGAGCCAATTGGCGCGATGCGCTGGATGCGGGTGATGCGATCGACGAAGGGCGTGCCATCGGTGGTCAGCAACGGCAACAGCGGCGTCACCGAGACGCCGTTCAGGCGCGCACGCTGCACGCTGCCATCGGCAGCGCGATAGTTGACGCCGGCGACGTCGTGGATCACCCAGGGCGCGCCACGCTCATGCCCGATCACCAGCATCACGTGGCCAGGGATATAGATCAGGTCGCCGATGCGCAGCTGCGCCAGCTGCTGCAGACGTTGCGACTGCGGTGCGCGTGCATCGAACGCAATCGTGCGCAAAGCCGGGCTGCGTGCCTGATCGCCGGTATTGCGTGGCAGCGCAATCCCCAGGCTGCGGTAGATATCCAGCACAAAGCCGCTGCAATCGCGCGCATCGTAATCGTTGCCCCAGCCATAGCGTTCGCCGAGGAACTTGAAGGCCTGCCGCAGCAACGCGGCATCGGTTGCCGGCAAGGGACCGGCGTGCACATCCGCGCCGCGCGGGACCAGGGCCGGCACCAGCTGCAAGCGACCATCGACATCGCGTAGCGGCAGTTGCACCACGTGGGCAGCCAGTGGCAGTTGTCCGTTGACCGGCTGCTGCGATGGCCAGTCGACATCCAGGGGCAGGCTGGTGCCCATGTCCAGCGACAGTGCCGAGACGGCGGGTAGCTCCGGGGTGTATGCAGTCTGCACGCGGGCACCGGTCACCAGCATGCGTGGACCGCGTTGTGCGTACCGCAACACCTGCTCGCGGCTGCCTTCAGCGATCCGGTCGCCAGCGATCCACGCTGCATAATTGGCTGCAAGCACGAACCGCCAAGCACCATCGGCACTGGTGTGCAGCACCGCGACCGGCGTGCCTGGATACAGGGCCGATTCCTGAAAGCGGTCGATATCGAGATCGTCGGGACTGGTGAATACGCGCTGGGTGGTGGGGAAGGTGCGCAATGCCGCACGCTGGACCACCAGCGCAAACTGCACTGCCACCGTTGCGGGGAGCGCATCCAATGCCAGCGTGCGGCGCAACTCCGACAGGCGCACTGGGTCGATGACATGTCCATCGGCGCCGTAGAGCGCACGCGTCGGCGGCGCCGACAGTGCTTCGATTCGCGCACGTACCGCGTCGCCGGGCATGACCTCGGGCAGCTGCGACAGATCGTGCATGGACGCATCGTCGCGCAACAGGCGGGCATTGAAGGCGGCGATCTGTGCCGCGTTCAAACGCGGCAACCGTGCATTGCCGCTGCGCTGGATCCAGTAGTCCGCTGTCAGTTGCGCCTGGCTGACCGCAAAGGGGGCCACAGGTGAAGCTGAAGTGCTGCCGGGCGCTGCGCTACCGGGCAGCGCAAGTGACATCAACAGCAACGTCAGCAGGCGGCGCGACAAGGGCATGAACATCTCGGAGTGAGTGCATGTGGGGCTGCAATGCAGCGTGGAGGGAAGCACGGCGCGCCGACCTTCACCTCCTTGCCGCTGCAAGCGTGATGATGAGTGTACGCGGGACGCCTCGGGGTGCGCAGACCGCAAGCGGTGATCGCTCCTCCACAGGCATGCGATTTGCGGTGGTCTGTTGACGTGCTGCCGCCATGGGGTGCTTCGATCGATGGGGCGTTGCTGCGGAGATCGCGTTGGGGCCAAGGTTGGCGCGTCGCTTTGCCATCCGCATGGTCTGCAGCCAGGCGGACTCGCCGGAGCCCGTTCACGCGGCGAACCACCTGCGACCGGTCACCAGCCACCGCAGTCACCGTCAGCGGACGTGACCCGGTGTCGGCGTTTGCTCTCGTACACTGCAGCCGTCAGCATCTGCATCGCGCCGGCGTCGATTTGTCAGATGGAGTCAGCCGCTCTGAGTGCCTTCAAGAGAAATGCGATGCCGCCTACTCCCCATCCGTGTTCATTGGCCTGGCTGCGGGCCATGGTCTGCATGGCCGCGCTGTCGCTGGGTGCCTGCGCGCACGCGCCGCAACGCAACCCGCTTGCGCAGTGGGTGCCGTCGCCCAATTACGACGCGCGACGGCCGATCCTGATCGTGCTGCACTTCACCGACCAGCACTCGGTGCAGCAGAGCCTGAGCACGTTGCGTGGGCGCAACAGCGGCGGCCGCGTCAGTGCGCATTACCTGATCGGCGAGGATGGGCAGCGCTACCAGTTGGTCAGCGACGCGCAGCGCGCCTGGCATGGCGGTGCCGGCCGCTGGGGCACCATCACCGACATCAATTCAGCCTCGATCGGCATTGAACTGGACAACGACGGCAACGAACCGTTCGCGCCAGCGCAGATCGACAGTCTGCTGGTATTGCTGGAAGACCTGTGCATGCGTTTGCGCATCCCGCGCACCCAGATCGTCGGTCATGAGGACGTCGCTCCTGCACGCAAGAACGACCCGGGGCCGCTATTCCCGTGGAAACGCCTGGCCGATGCTGGCTTCGGCCGCTGGCCCGCATCCGATACGCTACCCGCACCGGCGGATTTCGATCCCTGGCAGGCGCTGGCCCTGCTGGGCTACAGCCTCGACGACCCCGCCGCCACGCTGCAGGCCTTCCATCACCACTATCGCGGCAACAGCGCCACTACGCTGGATGCCGAGGATCTGCGGATATTGCATGCGTTGACGCGACCAACGAATTCGCCGGCTGTGCCGCTTACTCCCGGCGCGCTCCGAGCCAAGTGACACGGTGCATCGCGTTGAGCGGGTTCAATCGGCGGCAGTGCGGGCCGCGTTCTGTGCGGGAGGGGGCGCTGCCTTCCTGGACTGAGGTGCTTTCGGTCAATCCACTGGACCTGCATCGCATTCTTGATAGGATTTTCTCCTGACAAGAATGGAAGGCTGTCGCGTGATGAATCTCGGGAAGACAGCGCTGTGGGTGGCAGCGATGCTAGTCCTTGCTGGTTGCTCGGATAAGGCCATCGACACCGGGCAGGCCGGCGCGCCGCCGGCGCCCACCGAGACGACACCCGCAACGCCGGCGACACCGCCCGCGGCGCAGCCTCGGCAGATCGCCGCCGAAGTACCGGCCCCGGGGCAGGTGCTGAATGACATTTATGGAATGAAGGGCGATGGGTCAGCGTCCTACACCGTCGATAACGGTGCGCTGGCCGCCTTCTGGTATGGCTATCGCTTCGACTTGGGCGGCAAGCACTACTACACCGGCTTCGCCAATGCCGGGCCGGGAACGTATGGCAAGGCAGAGGAACGCGACGGCCCAGACCCCGGCGTTGGCGTCGCCATCAGCCAGGCGACGTATGTGCTCGACGACGTTGCTGGCAAGCCGGCATGGACACTGTTTCACGCGCAGCAGTGGGCTGGCGATTTCGGCGCAAACGAAAACGCCGATCCGCTCGATGAAAAGCGCGAGCCGCAAAGTACCGAAAGCAAGGACGGTCACCTGCTTCTGGCGGTGCCCACCACACGGTTTGCACCCGGCGTCAGCAGCCTGGGCTTTGCCATCTTCAGCTTCGATCCGAACAAAAACGACCTGGGCGATTACAAGGGCTGGGTTTACCTGGGTACTGTTGTGACCGGTGGAGACAACAGCGCAGCGTGCGACGACAGCGGGACGATGAAATGTGCCTCCAGCGCCGGAACGCTGAGCTTTGAGCCGGGCAAGACCGGTTCGATGCCGACACTGCGGGTTGTCATGAAAGGCACCGCCGTCTCCGGTCCAGGCAAGGTCCGTGTCCTGGACGCCTCCGATACGGTGACCTACACCTTCGATGCTTCCAGGCAGCAGTACACCCCGCCGCTGGATCAGTGAGCACTATTCGAGCACCTTCGTGCTTTTTCACTCATTTCCCGTTGCGTGGCGCTAGGCGTTCAAGTGCTTTGCGTCAGTATCCATCCCTCTCAAGGAACAGTCTCAACGATGCCAGCTCTCAAAACTCTGCCTCTTTTGTGTGTGATGACGATTTGCGTGCTGACCGCTGCCTGTGGCGGGCAATCGCAGTCGGCCGATCAATCCCTCGACTCCGCTGCCGCGACCTCCACTGATGCGTCGGAGACCTCAGCGGACGGCATGGAGTCCAGGGCTACCTCAAAACAACCAACATCCAGCTCGTCCGCTGGCCAAGCTCAGAAGTCCACACCTTCACCATCAACAGGAGATTCCCCCGTGCTACGCCCTTCTTATGATGACTGTATTACTGCTGCTGCAGGTGCGACTCCCGCAATGCAGGACTGTATTGCGGCCGAACATGCGTACCAGGATGAAAAACTCAACAAGGTCTATAAGGCCTTGATCGAGCGGCTTGGTGATGAGGACAAGAGCAAGCTGCGCGACCAGCAGCGTCAGTGGATCGCAGATCGCGACGAGAAATGTTTCTACGATCCTGATAGCGGACAGGCGGGCATCGTGGATGCGGCGCAGTGCCGCCTCGAAATGACAGCGGAACGGGCTGCGCAGCTGGAGTCGCGCTGAGTCGTGAAGTTGCCGGTCAATTCTATTGGTAATTTCTATATCAGGGAGATAAGGCGATGAGCGGCAAGGATTGGGAATTAGGGCAAACTTCGAAGCACTATGAAACAGGCGGCCGGGGCGCGAGTACCGTGTCGTCAGGTATCGACGATCCTGGTGGCGTCTCATACGGTTCGTATCAGATGACCTCTCAGGTCAAGACCAAGGAAGGGGCGGTGATCGTTGGCGGAACCGTTGCGGCCTTTGTGAAGAGCAGTAAGTATGCAGACGATTTCGCCGGGCTGACCCCCGGCTCTGCCGACTTCAGTGCCAAGTGGAAAGAATTGGCAAAGAGCGACACATCTTTCGCACAAGAGCAGCACGATTACATCAAGCGCACCCATTACGACAAGCTTGTAGACCGACTGGAAGGCAAGGGGCTGGATTTGACGAGTCGCGGTCCGGCTGTACAGGACGCGCTGTGGAGCACCGCCGTCCAGTATGGTCCCGGCAGCGATAAGCGGCCGGGCGGGTCTGGCGTCTTCCTTAAAGGACTCGAAGAAAAATTCGGTAAGGGCTACGACGTTTCCAAGCTTTCGGACAAGGAGATTGTCAGTGCCGTCCAGGACTACAAGGCGGCGCACGTCAAGGAACTCTTCCCGCGTGTGGAAAAGCAGAAGACGCTGGATTCATTGAAAAACCGCGCAGAAAACGAAAAGGCGGATTTGGTCAAGTTGGCTGACCTGGACAAGACGGTGACGCAGTCAGAGGCTACACCGTCCAGTCGGGATAAAGCGCCAGCCGATAAGGCTCCGTCCGATTTGCATGCCCAAGATGGCGGGATATTGAAGCGGCATGAGCACGGTCCAGCGGTGAAAGAACTTCAAGACAAGCTTGCGTCGCTTGGCTATATGGAAGGCAAGGACGCCATTGGTACCTATGGGCCCAAGACAGAGGCCGCAGTCGAGAAGTACCAGAGGGATAGCGGATTGAAAAGTGTCGATGGCAAAGCCGGTTCAGAGACGCTTGCATCGATCAATGGAGCAATGCAACGTCAACAAGGCGTCGATCAGCTTCGCCGTGCCGATCCGTTGTTTGACCAGGCGGTGACCCAGCTGGAGAAGCACGGCCCCAACGGTGGCTTCAAGAATCGCGATGAGATGCAGCGTGCGGCCGGCCAGGTGGCGTTCGAAGCCAAGGTCAGCGGCATGTCGCGAATCGATGACCTGGTGGCAAGCACCGACGGCAAGGGTCTGATTGCGGTACAGCGCAATCCGAACAATCCCCTGGACGTCAATCGTGCATACGTGGACAGGCATCAGGCCGCAACCGTGCCGCTGGAGCAAAGCCAGCAGCAACTGGCGTCCGAGACGCAGCGGCAAAGTCAGGATGAGCAGCGGACCCAGGCGGCAACGCAAGCTGCCCCGTCGCGGTAAACGCCGGGATACCGGCCGTGCTTCACCGGGCGCGGCCGGTAGCGGTGAGTCCTGGCAGGTTGCACTGCTGCACGCGCGATCGCGTCACAATATGGCTGCCGTGCAAACGCGGCGGTGCCCCTTGCAGTTGCAGTGTGCGAAGCGTTGTTTGATGCATGCGTCTCTGCGGCATGGCCATTGTCAGAAATGCTAGTGACGCATTCGAGCAATGCGAGATATCCGACTCGAGCTCAGCATCGCGAATTCCCAATTCCCAATTCCCAATCCCCAATTCCCAATCCCCAATCCCCAATCCCCAATCCCCAATCCCCAATCCCCAATCCCCAATCCCCAATCCCCAATCCCGGCGCGGCGCGGCAAGGCCCAGCTCGGACCATCCAGGCGAGATGCCGCATCCCACACATGAGTTCCGTGGTCCAGCTGGCAATTGGTCTGCATAGAGCGCCTCGGCAAAGGATTGATCTGGCGTTTCTTGCTGCGCCGATCGCCTATGCTTTGCAGATGACGGATCCACGCCCAGCCCACATTCCCGCAGTGCCTTCGGGCCGCCAGAAGCCTACGCTGCCCTGGCTGTTACTTGCAGCGGCGTTGGCAAGCACATGCTTTGTTGCCACCGCAGCGCCGGTCATTTCGCCGGCGACCACTGCTGCCGACGTGGGTCTGATCGACGTGGGCACGCTCGCGCCGGAGATCGCCGTCGACATGCGCTATGCAGGCAGCAATAACTTCACCGGGCGCGTGGTGCCCGGGTATCTCGCATCACGGTGTTATCTGTTGCGGCCGGCAGCCGAGGCATTGACACGGGTGGCGCGTACGCTCAACGCAGCAGGCTATCGCCTGCAGGTGTTCGATTGTTACCGGCCGGTGCGGGCGGTGCATGCATTTGTGGCGTGGGCGGCGGACCTGCAGGATCAGGTGACCAAGCCGCAGTACTACCCGCGTGTGGACAAGCAGGCATTGTTGGGCGACTACATCGCCGAGACCTCGGGACATAGCCGCGGCGCCACCCTGGACCTGGGATTGCTGGATTGCCGTCACGGTGCATGCCGCGCGGTTGATATGGGTACCGACTTCGATTTCTTCGATCCGCGTGCGCATACCGATGCAGCCGATCTCAGCGGTGCGCAGCGTGCGAATCGTCAGCACCTGTTGCGCGCCATGGCGGCCGAAGGCTTTGCCAACTACCCGATGGAGTGGTGGCATTTCACCTTCCGCCCCGAGCCCACACCACAGACCGCCTACGATGTGCCGGTGGAGTGAGCGCGGCCATGTGCAAGCTGCGCCGGTTTTAGGCGTGCAGTGGCTGGAACGCTCGTACACTGCACCCCTTGGCGTCGCGCTTGCCGCTTCGCCGGCTACTGGCCACGCTGCGGCCGCTGCCTGAGGAATCGTCATGTCCGACCCGGAACGCTTTTTGGATATCGCCTGCCCGTACTGCGGGGAGTGGATCACGCTGACGCTGGATCTCACCGGTGGCGATCAGCAGTACATCGAAGATTGCCAGGTGTGCTGCAAGCCGATCTCGGTCAGCGTGCAATGGGACGAGGATGGCGAGGCGCAGGTGACCGCGCGCGGTCAGGACGATTGAGGCGGACTTGCGGACACGGTGCTTGTGCAGCGCTGCAGCAGGCCGCGCAACATGCCGGCCCCAGTCAGGCGCGTGCCTGACTCGCCATCGCCGCTGCCATGTTCGCGTGCTCGTCCACCGATTCGGCGACGCCTGCGGATCCCTTGCCCTTAGCCGCTAGACTGGCACGCCTGCTGCCTGGATTGTCACGATGAATCTGCCCCTGCACTTCGGCCTGCTCGGTTCGCTGGAGGCCGGCCTGATTGCGCTGGTGCTTGGGGTGCTGTTGTTTGCCGCTGTCGAGTACATCGGCCGACGTCTGCAGTTCACCCACGGCCACACCCTGGGAATCGCCTGCCTGCTCGCGGTGGCCATCGGTGCCGGCTACGACATCTGGAACCTCGTCTACACCAGCATCGTGCGGCTGGAGTCGCCGCTGTATGCGCGGCTGGCGCTGGCAAAGATTCACGACCCCAACGAATTAGGTTCGCGCGTCATCCTGCAAGTGGCCGGTGCACTTGCGGGCGTCGTCCTGGGTTGGAAACTGTTCAGCTCCGGAAGCTGGGATGACGAGGCCCCGGGCCCGTAAACGACGGTGGAAAAACGCGTCCTGGTTCTCAAAAACCGCGCTGTTGAATGCGCTGCTTCTGTTTGGCTCACCAGCCGCTAACAGGCGGCTAAACACAACGTTCCGCGCGATGGTTAAGAGGACGTTTTGCGCGAAATTACGCCGGGTTGGGCGTTCATTTGCGATGGGTAGGGTGGTGCCATGTGCGGCGACACCGCGCATTCCCAAGCCAAGGAGACCACCCAATGAAGAATCGCAACCGCACCTCGCTGCTTGCCGCCACCGCCGCTCTTGCCGCCGCTCTTGCGCTGCCGGCCATGGCGCAAAGCACCTCCCAGGATGCTGCAGCGCAGTCGGGAAGTTCGGCCACCGGTGCCCAGAGCGGTAGCTCCAGTTCCAGTGGCGGCGGGCAGACCTGGGCCAGTGTCGATACCGATAGTGACGGCGCAATCAGCAAGCCCGAAGCCCAGGTCAACGCCGGGCTGGCGCAGATCTTCGACCAGGCCGACGGCGATCACGACGGCAAGCTGACCCCGGATGAGTACAAAGCCTTTGTCGCCACCCAGCAGAGCGGCGGCGGTGCCAGCGGCTCGCAGGGGAACTGACCGGTATCGTGCCGAGATGACCAGGCGGTGCCGCTACAGACCGCTTTCAATGATCGAAGAGGAGCTTTGTAGGTAGGCAAGCCGACCACGCCTTGCGCGTTGGGTCGGGATGGGTCCACGGGGGCGGCCTGCCAAGGCCGCTCCCGTTTTCTTTACGTGGGGCACGCTACGGTGAAGTGCTACAACTCCGGCCTTCTTCCATGGTGCAACTGTGCATTATCTTACTGGCGGGTCTATCTGGCCCACTGCTGGCGTTTGCCGCGCCCCCGGAGTTGCCGCCGGCGTCTACGCAGCAACCGCTTGCGCCGCCTGGCTCCAGTGCCCCGGCGATGTCGCCTCTGCCGATCGAGCCGCCACCACCTGCAACGACGCCACTGCTTCCCACCGATCCCGCCGGCCCGGTCCGCCCCAGGAGCGGCGCCGACTCCTCGGTGGCCGCGCCGGCCGGGACGCTGGTACCGCGCAGCTTCCGCAGTCTGGATAGCGATGCAGACGGCTCGCTGACGCGGGAAGAAGCCGGAGCCGACCCGATCCTGCGCGAGAACTTCGCCGACTTCGACGGCAACGGCGATGGGCGCCTGTCGCGCGACGAATTCGCCAGCTACCAGCCCGGCCCGGGCGACGCTGCGGGCGACTGACGCAGCAGCGCATCCACGCGCTGCTAGACTTGCGCGATGACAGCTCTGACACAGCGCGACGGCCAGGCGATCCAACTGGTTGGCTTCGATGGCGACGATACCCTCTGGAAAAGCGAGGACTATTACCGCAGCGCCGAAGCGGATTTCGAAGCGATCCTGGCCGGTTATCTGGACCTGGGCGACAGCCGCATGCAGCGGCATCTGCTGGCGGTGGAACGACGCAACCTCAAGGTGTTCGGCTACGGCGCCAAGGGCATGACGTTATCGATGATCGAGACAGCCATCGAACTGACCGACGCCCGCATCGACGCCCGCGACATCCAGCGCATCGTCGAGATTGGGCGGGCCACGCTGCAACATCCGGTGGAAGTGATTGCCGGAGTGCGTGAGGCCGTCAGCGCCATCGCCGCCGACTATGCGGTGGTGTTGATCACCAAGGGCGATCTGTTCCATCAGGAGCAGAAGATCGCCCAGTCCGGCCTGACCGACCTGTTCCCGCGGGTCGAGGTGGTGTCCGAGAAAGATCCCGATACCTACGCGCGCGTACTCGGCGAATTCGACCTGCCGGCGCAGCGCTTCGTCATGATCGGCAACTCGTTGCGCTCGGACGTGGAGCCGGTGCTGGCGATCGGCGGCTGGGGCATCCATACCCCCTACGCGGTGACCTGGGCGCACGAACAGGACCACGGTGTCGCCGCCGACGAACCGCGCATGCGCGAAGTGTCCGATGCCGCAGGCTGGCCGGCCGCCGTGCATGCGCTGGATGCACTGGCCAGGCACAGACAGGCCTGAGCTGGTCGTGCTCGCGAAGTGCATTTGATCGGCTTTTACGATCTGCGTTGACACGCGTGTGGCCTGACACCGGCGCGGGTATGCGGCATCATCGGGACATGCCCGTCTTACGCTCACCTCGGTTGCGATCGCTGCCATTGCTGGTTGCCGTGCTGGTTCCGGTACTGGCGGTGGCGCAGGGCGTGCCTGCGCCGGCTGCCGGCACCCGGACGCAGGAGGCCGCACCGGCGGTGACGCCCGGCACCGGCGATGCGTGGGTGGACCAGCATCTGGCCGACATGGGCAGCTATGCGCAGCGCTACCCCGACAGTTTCATCGATGAGGTTGCCCGCTATACCGAAACCCCGCGTGGCTACGTGCAGGCGCTGCTGCAGGTGCATGGCTGGCATGCCGGCGACATCTACTTCGCCTGCGCGTGGGCGCACACGGTGCAGCTGTCGTGCCGCGACAGCGTGCGCGCCTACACGCGCGATCATCGCGATGGATGGGAGGGCGTGATCACGCGGCTGCCGGTGGCGCCGGACAACGCGCATCTGCGCGCGCTGCGGCACGCCATCGTCGCCAGCTACGACCGCTGGGAACGGCCGATCACCCTCGATGCGCTGCTGCGCCGCCAGCTTGGCGATCACGCGCAGCGGCTGGAGGCCGCGCGCGAGGCCAGCGAAGCGGCCGACGCTGCAGCCCAGGCGGGGTTGTAACGCGCAAGGCATGTCGCAGGTCCGCAGGCGCAGCCGGCTGTCTGCGCGCCAACGCGCGGGCGCGATGCTGCCGTGCAGCTGGTCGCTAAGGGGCGTGGTCGGCGAGAATGCGGTAACGCTGGCATCGGCCGGCCTCTGCCAAGACCACGCCATGCGCGATACCGTGTTTGTTTCTTCCGACCACATCCGCAGCCTGTTTGCGCAGGCGATGTCGGACATGTATCGCGCCGAGGTGCCGTTGTACGGCGACCTGATGACGCTGGTGGCGCAGGTCAATGCGCAGACGCTGGAAGCCGATCCGGCATTGGCAGCGCGGCTGCAGCGCAACGACGAGCGCGCACGACTGGATCTGGAGCGGCACGGCGCAATCCGGGTCGGCACGGCGGCGGAACTGGCCACCTTGGGGCGCCTGTTTGCGGTGATGGGCATGCACCCGGTGGGTTATTACGATCTCTCGGTGGCGGGGGTGCCGGTGCATTCCACCGCGTTCCGCCCGATCGACGAGGCAGCGCTGTCGGCCAATCCGTTCCGCGTGTTCACCTCGTTGCTGCGGCTGGAACTGATCGAGGATGCCGCGCTACGTGCGCAGGCTGCGCAGATCCTGGAGCAGCGGCAGATCTTCACCGATGCTGTCGTGGAGTTGATCGAACACTACGAGCGTGTCGGCGGGCTCGATGCCGGGCAGGCGCAGCGCTTCGTGGCCGAAGCGCTGGAAACCTTCCGCTGGCATGGCGATGCAACGGTGTCGCTGCCCACTTACCGCGCGCTGAGCGATGCGCACAAGTTGATCGCCGATGTGGTGAGCTTCCACGGCCCGCATATCAACCATCTGACCCCGCGCACGCTGGATATCGACGCGGCGCAGGCGCAGATGCAGCGCGCCGGCATCGATGCGAAGGCGGTGATCGAAGGGCCGCCGCGTCGGCGCGTGCCGATCCTGCTGCGCCAGACCAGTTTCAAGGCGCTGGAAGAGCCGGTGCGCTTTGTCGGCGACGGCGGGCAGCCCGAACACGGCACGCATACCGCGCGCTTCGGCGAGATCGAACAGCGCGGGCTCGCACTGACGCCCAAGGGCCGCGCGCTGTACGACGCACTGCTGGCGCAGGCGCGCGACGCCGATGGCGCCGGCAGCACCGGCACCGATTACGCCACGCGGCTGCAGACCGCGTTCGTGGCCTTTCCAGACGACGAGGCGCTGCTGCGTCAGGAAGGGCTGGGCTACTTCCGCTATGCGTTGACCGATGCCGGCCGCGCCGATCCGGCGCAGGTGGCCGCACTGCCTGCAGAAACGGCGATCGCGCTCGGCCTGCTCAGTGCCGATCCGATCATCTACGAAGACTTCCTGCCGGTCAGCGCAGCCGGCATCTTCCAGTCCAACCTCGGCGGCGCCGAGCAACGCGCCTACGCCGCACATTCGAGCAAGCGCAGTTTCGAGCAGGCGTTGGGCGCACAGGTGCACGACGAGTTCGCGTTGTATGCGCAGCTGGAGCGGGAGTCGCTGCAGGCGTTGCTGGTGTAGCAGTCACGGCGCGGCGTGCGCGTTTGCACGCCTGCTGTCTGCCGGCTTTGTCGCGCATGGCGTGTCGTGATCGCGCAGTGCACATTGCCAGAATGTGCGCCGCTGCGGAGTCGGATGGCGCGTACCTTGAAGCATCGGAACAAAGAAGCAATCGAGGTTTTGGCTAGTCTCGGCATCTGGACGCGGTCGGGCGCTTTGGCTTAGGTCAAAAGCCCAGTGGGTCGAGCGTGCGGTGCCCTCACCGCTTGCGGGACACGCTGTGAATCCGTCCGTGGAGGCTCCTTGGCGGCATCCATGCCGCCAAAGCGTCCCGCAAGCGGCGAGGACACCGCACCAGAAAATTGGTTGGTTGTTGGATCGAACAACTATCGCTACGTGCGCCTTGGGGACGCCAGGAAGGTTGTCGATTACTCAGGGAAAGCCTGCTTATGCTCTGCTCGTCTTGGAAAGCTTACTGGGCGCGCCGTCGCCCGAACAACGCATGTAACGCACTGCTTGCATCTTGCACACCGACCATCTCGACAGGTCATTGCCCGCCTACCGTCGCGGGACCTTACGCGGCATGGATGCCGCGTAAGAGCTTACAAGGACGTACTTGCAGCGTGTCCCGCGATGGTAGGCGGGCAAGGGCACTGCAGCAAACTTACGGCGTCCAACGCTCTACACCGGATCTATCCACGCGACCCAATCCCGCAAGTCCCAAGATAGAAAGACAACCGAGATTCCGAGTCGCAGTGTCGTTGTTAGGTGTAGTCAAAAGCCTGGCTAGTCGAGTGCGCGGTGCCCTCACCGCTTGCGGGACACGCCGTTAACCCGTCCATGGGGACCGTGTGGCGGCATCCATGCCGCCACACGGTCCCGCAACCGGTGAGGGCACCGCACCAGACAGTGTGCTGGTTGCTTTGTCGAAAAAGCATGCGCACCGACCATCTCGACCGGGCCCTGCAGCCAGGCCGCAGGGCCGTCGCTCCGCACATGATCTGCCCGGCACCGTCCAAGCGCGCCAAGGCAACCGAGATTCCCGCTTTGCAGACCCATGTATCTGCAGCCTGGCCAGCGTGCCGGGCTTATGCGTTGCCAGCAGAGATGCCCCGGCGTCACGTCGGCAATCGACAGGTGACTGCCGAGCGGCGCTGACCAACCAACATGCCGGCCGGCACGCGTCGGTCTAAGCAGGCCGGCGCGTGTGCGGCGTCGCCTCAGTGCGCCGACGCCGCCGGGCGCCGTGCCGCCGCGCGCTCTGCCCGGCGTGCACGCGCACGTGCGCGCCGCGCCTTCCAGCGTTCGCTCAGGCAGGAGAAGATCACATACAGCGCGGGGGTGCTGAGCAGGGTCAGGCTCTGCGAGAACACCAGCCCGCCGATCATCGCGATACCCAGCGGGCGGCGCAGCTCAGAGCCTTCGCCCAGGCCTACCGCCAGCGGAACCGCCGCCAGGATCGCCACCATCGTGGTCATCATGATCGGGCGGAAGCGCACGATCGAGGCCTCGCGCGCAGCCGCACGTGCATCCATGCCGTGCACGCGCTGCGCCACCAGCGCGAAGTCGATCATCATGATCGCGTTCTTCTTGACGATGCCGATCAGCAGCACCAGCGCGATCATCGAGATCACCGACAACTCGGTGTTGGTCAGGAACAACGCCAGCAGCGCGCCGACGCCGGCGGCCGGCAGCGTGGACAGGATGGTCACCGGGTGGATCAGGCTCTCGTAGAGCATGCCCAGCACGATGTAGACGGTGAGCACCGCGGCCAGCAGCAACACGCCCATCGAGTTGGGGCTGAGCTGCACGTTGAAGCTGTCGTCGCCGCTGAGACGGATGCCGTCGGGCATGCGCAAGCCCTCCACGGTGGACTTGATGATCAGGTCCGCCTCGCCGGTGCTGACGCCCGGTGCGAGGTTGTAGCTCAGATCCATCGTGGTGTACTGGTTTTCATGGATGATCTGCGGCGGCGCCAGGCCGGGGGTCTGGGTGGCGACCGCGGTGATCGGCACCATCTGCCCGGCGCGGTTGGGCACGAAGATCTGGTCCAGCGCCTTGGGCGTGGCGGTCTGCGAGGGCAGCGCATTGACCACCACGCTGTATTGGTTGAGATCCGAATAGATGGTGGAGATGGAGCGCTGGCCGAAGGCGCCATACAGCGCGCCATCGATGGCACCGACCGTGATTCCCAGGCGCGCGGCCTTGGCGCGGTCGATCACGATGTTCTGGCGCAGGCCGGCGGTATCCACGTCGGTGCCGACATCGCGCAGGCGTGGGTTCTTCTTCAGCGCGGCCTGCAGCTTGGGCAGCCATTCCTGCAGCTGCGCCAGGTCGTTTCCCTGCAGCGACACGCGATACTGCGCGCCCTGGCTGGTGCCGCCGCCGCCGTCGCTGGGCAGGTCCTGGATCGCGCGCAGGCGCAGGTCAAGGTCCGGGTAGCGGTCGGCCTTGGCACTCAGGCGTGCGACCACTTGCGCGGTGGTATCGCGGCGGCCTTCGTCGCGCTTTTTCAATTCGATATTGAACGAGGCGCTGGAGCCCTGGCGGCCGGAGCCCAGCCGTGCGCCGACGGTCTTCACCGCCGGGTCGGCCATCAGCATGTCGGTGATGCGGCGCTGGCGGCTGACCATGTCGGCGAACGACACCGTGGCGCTGGAATTGGCGCGGCCCCAGATCAGGCCGGTGTCCTGCGCGGGGAACGAGCCCTTCTTGACTGCACCGCCGAGGAAAACGGTGGCGGCGATCAATAGCAAGGGCGTCAGCGACAGCAGCAATGCGTGGCGCAACGAAAAGTCCAGCGCCACGGTGTAAACGGCGAGCATGCGCTCGTGCATGCGGTCCAGCCAGGCACCGAAACGGCCGGGCTTTTCCGGCTCGCTATGCGCCGACAGGAAGCGGCTGCACAGCGCCGGCGTCAAGGTCAGCGACACCAGCATCGAGACCACGATCGCCGCCACCAGGGTCACGGTGAACTCGCGGAAAAACGCGCCGACCATGCCGCTGGCGAACAGCATCGGAATGAACACCGCCACCAGCGAAGCGGTGATCGACACGATGGTGAAGCCGATCTCGCGCGCACCGGTCAGGGCGGCTTCCAGCCGCGGCATGCCTTCGTCCAGATGCCGCATGACGTTCTCGATCACCACGATCGCATCGTCGACCACAAAACCAATCGCGATCACCAGCGCCAGCAGGCTCAGGTTGTTCAAGGTGAAGCCCAGCACGTACATCACCAGCGCCGAGCCGGCCAGCGACAGCGGCACGGTGACCGCGGCGATCAGCGTGGGTGCCAGGCGACGCAGGAACAGCGCCATGGTCAGCACCACCATCGCCAGGCTGATCATCAGCGTGGCCTGCACCTCGTGCAGCGAGGCGCGAATGGTGGGGGTGCGGTCGAAGTAGGGCGTGAGCGTGGTGCCGGGTTGCAGGTAGGCGCGCAGCTCGGGAATCTGCGCCTTCACCTGGTCCACGGTTTCGACGATGTTGGCGCCGGCGCGGGTGAAGGCATACATCACCACTGCGGGTTTGCCATCGAACCAGGCCGCTTGATACGCATCCTGCTGGCCGTCGTAGACGGTGGCCACATCGCCCAGCCGCACGATGCGTCCGTTGGATTGGGTGGAGATCGCCAGCTGCGCAAAATCCGCCGCCTTGGCCACCGAATCGTTGGCGATGATGGCCATGGTGGTGTTGCCGTCGGACAGGAAGCCGGTCGGCGAGGTCACGTTGGCCGCGCGCACCGCGTTGCGCAGATCGTCCGGGGTCAGGCCCAATGCATTGAGCGCGCGCAGGTCCACGTCCACGCGTACCGCCGGCGTGGAAGCGCCGGCGATGTCCACCGAGCTGATACCGGTGATCTGGCGCAGGCGCTGCGCCAGCAGCGAGTCGGCCACGTTGTAGAGCTCATCGGCCGATTGCGTGTCCGAGGTCAGCGCGATGGCGATGACCGGGTCGTCGTTCGGATTAGCCTTGGAGTAGATCGGCGTGCCGAGCCCGGAGGGCAGGTCCGATTGCGAGGCATTGATCGCGGTCTGGATGTCCTGTGCGGCCGAATCGATGTTGCGATTGCTCTGGAACACCAGCACCACCAGACTGCTGCTCTCCGAGCTGGACGAGCGCATGCGGTCGATGCCGGGCAGCTGGCCCAGATGCCGTTCCAGCGGCGCGGTGACGGTGGAGGCCATGGTGCTGGCATCGGCGCCGGACTGCGTGGCGTGCACGAAGATCACCGGGATCTGGATGTTCGGCAACGCCGCCACGCCCAGCCGCAGATAGCACATCAATCCGATCACGAACAGACCGATCGCCAGCAGCGAAGTGCCGATCGGGCGCTTGATGAAGGGCGCGGAGATGTTCATGGCTGTGGTGCCGGGATTTGGGAATCGGGATTGGGGAATCGGGAAAGGCAACCGCCAGCGCAGTTGCCATACGCGCGTGCGGGAAGGCGATGCAGTGAGCAGGCAGGCCGATCAGCCATCGCTGCGCCGGTCATCATGCCGGGCGCTCCGAGGTGGAGGCCGGGGGTACGCCGTCGCGGCGGGCGGCACGCCGCGCGCGCCAGTCGCGTAGCCGCTCGCCGGCGCGTTCCATGTACAGGTAGATCACCGGGGTGGTGTACAGCGTGACCAGCTGCGACAGCAACAGGCCACCCACAATCGCGATGCCGAGCGGGCGACGCAGTTCCGAGCCGATGCCGGTGCCCAGCGCCAGCGGCAACGCGCCCAGCATCGCGGCGGCGGTGGTCATCATGATCGGGCGGAAGCGCAGCAGGCAGGCGCGCCGGATCGCTTCGTGCGCGTTGGCGCCTTCGCGGCGGGCGTCGATGGCGAAGTCGATCATCATGATCGCGTTCTTCTTGACGATGCCGATCAGCAGCACGATGCCGACGATGCCGTCCACCGACAGGCTGAGCCCGCACATCATCAACGCCAGCAACGCACCGACGCCGGCCGGCGGCAGCGTGGAGATGATCGTCAGCGGGTGGATGTAGCTTTCGTACAGCACGCCCAGCACGATGTAGATCACCACGATCGAGGCCAGCAGCAGCCACACGATATCGGTCTGGCTGCCGGTGAATTCGGCGGCCTTGCCGACGAACTGCGCATGCACCTGGGTCGGAATCTTCAGGTCTTCGCGCGCCTTCTCGATCGCCGCCACCGCCTGCGACAACGAGTGCCCCGGCGCCAGATTGAACGAGATGGTCACCGCCGGCAGCTGCTGCTGGTGGCTCACCACCAACGGCGTATTGGTGACCTTGGCTTCGGCCAGCGAGGCCAGCGGAATGATGCTGCCGGCGCCGACCACGATGCCGGTGTTCTGGTTGCCCACGCCGGTGGCGGTGGACGAGTTGGACGAAGTCACCTGGCCGAAGCTGGTGGCATTGGTGCCGGTCAGCGCGCCGCTGCCGTTGCTGGCCACCGCCAGCTGATTCATCAGCGCGGTGCTGCTGCGGAATTCCGGCGCCACTTCCAGCACCACGCGGTACTGATTGAGCTCGGTGAAGATGGTGGAGATCTGGCGTTGGCCGAAGGCGTCGTACAGCGTGTCGTCGATGGTCTGCATCGGCACGCCCAGCATGCTTGCCTTGTCGCGGTCGATGCTCAGCTCCAGCGCACGTCCCTGGTTGGCCAGGTTGTTGTCCACATCGGCCAGCTCGGGCAGCTTGCGCATCGCCTCGGTCATGCGCCCGGCCCAGGTGGCCAGCTCGGTGCTGTCCACATCCGAGATCGAATACTGGTATTCAGTGGCCGCCACGCGGGTGTCCAGGGTGACGTCCTGCACCGGCTTGAGGAACAGCGCCACGCCCGGAATGCCGGCCACGGCTTTCTGCAGGCGCGGCAGCACCTCGTCCAGGCCATCGCGGTCGCCACGGGTCTTCAGCACGATTGCGAGCTGACCCTGGTTGAGCGTCGGGTTCATGGTGCCGGCGCCGATGAAGGCGGCCACGCCGGTCACCGCCGGGTCCTTCTTCAGCGCTGCTGCCACCGCCTGGGTGCGCTGCTCCATCTGCGGGAAGGCCACGTTCTGGTCGGCCTGCACCACGCCGGTGATCAGGCCGGTGTCCTGCTCGGGCAGCAGGCCCTTGGGGATCGCCACGTACAGCACCACGGTCAGCGCCACTGCGCCGATCGCCACCGCCAGGGTCAGCGGCTGGTGCGCCAGCACCCAGTCCAGGCTGCGCTCGTAGGCGCCCACGGTGCGCGTCCACAGGTTGGTCTTGCCGGCGGCGGCGGCGCGTTCGTGCGCGTCCTCGCCTTCGGGCAGGGCGTCGGGCTTGAGCAGGTAGGCGCACATCATCGGCGTCAGCGTCAGCGACACCAGCATCGAGATCACCACCGCGATCGACAGCACCCACGCAAACTCATGGAACAGCCGCCCGGTCACGCCCGGCATCAGCAGCAGTGGCAGGAACACCGCCACCAGCGACACGGTCAGCGACAACACGGTGAAGCCGATCTGCTTGGCGCCGATTTCGGCCGCCTCCGGCCCGCTCTTGCCCTGTTCGATGTAGCGCACGATGTTTTCGATCATCACGATCGCATCGTCGACCACGAACCCGGTCGCCACCACCAGCGCCATCAGCGACAGGTTGTCCAGCGACATGCCGGCGAACGCCATCACCCCGAAGGTGCCGGCCAGTGACAACGGCACCGCCACCGAGGGAATGATGGTGGCCCACAGCCGGCGCAGGAACACGAAGATCACCGCCACCACCAGCGCGATGGTCAGCACCAGGGTGAACTTCACCTCGTGCACCGAGGCGCGGATGGTTTCGGTGCGGTCGGAGAACACCTCCAGGTGCACGTCGGCCGGCAGCACCGACTGCAGTTGCGGCAGGATGCTGCGGATCTGCTCCACCGTCTGCACGATGTTGGCGCCGGGCTGGCGGCGGATCTCCAGCAGCACCGCCGGCTTGCCATCGGCCCAGGCGGCGAGCTGGTCGTTTTCCACCCCGTCGACCACGTTGGCCACATCGGCCAGGCGCACCGGGCGGCCGTTGGCGAAGCTGATGATGGTCTCGCGGTATTGCGCCGCGTCGGTGAGCTGGTCGTTGGTGCCGATGCTGTAGGACTGGGTCTTGCCGTTGAGCGAACCCTTGGGCGCGCTGACATTGGTCTGGGTCAGCGCGCTGCGCAGCGACTCCATGGTCAGGCCCATGTTCGACAGCTGCGCCGGGTTGACCTGGATGCGCACGGCCGGGCGCACGTTGCCGGCGATCGACACCAGACCCACGCCCGGCACCTGCGACAGGCGCTGGGCCAGGATCGCATCGGCGTAGCGGTTGACCTCGCGCAGCGGTAGCGAGTCGGAGGTGAGCTTGAGCGTGAGGATCGCCGCATCGGCCGGATTGACCCGGTTGTAGACCGGCTGGTACGGCAGCGACGAGGGCAGGGTGGCCTGGCGGATCGCCGCCTGCACGTCCTGCGAAGCGATGTCGATGTCGCGGTCCATCGAGAACTGCAGAATGATGGTGGACAGGCCCGCCGACGAGTCGGAGGTCATCATCTGCAACCCGGAGATCTGCCCGAACTGGCGCTCCAGCGGCGTGGTCACCAGCGAGGCCATGGTGGTCGCGTTGGCGCCGGGGTATTGGGTGGTCACGACCAGGCTGGGCGCGTCGATTTCCGGCAGCGCCGACACCGGCAATTGCCGATAGCCCAGGATGCCCAGCAGCAGGACGCCCGCCATCAACAACGAGGTGGCGATGGGGCGGCGGATGAAGATGGTCGAAAAGCCCACGGGGGGAATCCTTGCTGAAGACGTCAATCGGTGCCGGCGCACAGGGCGCCGACGCGCACTGGCGGCGGGGTGTCCCGTCGCCAGTGGTCAGGCATTAGCGCGGGCCGCCGCCGCGACGGCCGCCGCCGCCGCCCTTCTGCTTGTCCTGCGCTGCCTTGAGTTCGGCCTCGGTCGGCTCGGGCGGGGTTTCGCCCGGCTTGAGCGCGCTGACCTTGCTGCCCGGCTTGAGCCGGAACTGGCCTTCGGTGACCACGCGCTCGCCGGGCTTGAGGCCCTTGGTGACCTGCACATGGCTGTCGTCCACTTCCACGCCCTGCACCACGGTGCGCATCTGCGCGGTGTTGTCGTTGCCCACCACGTAGACGTAATCGCCGTCCGGGCCGCGCTGCACCGCCTGGGTGGGCACCACGGTGCCGCCGGAGATGGTGCGCAGCTGCAGCCGCACGTTGACGAACTGCCCCGGCCACAAGGCGTTGTCGGTGTTGTCGAAGATCGCACGCGCGCCGAAGGTGCCGCTGTCGGCGGCGATGCGGTTGTCGATCACCTCCAGCTTGCCGTCGCCGCTGATCACGTGCGCATCGCCGCGATCCAGCGCCGCCACGCCCAGTGGCGACGCCGCCTGGCCGCTGCGCACGGCCTGCAGCTCGCGCTCGGGCAGGTTGAAGGACACATAGATCGGGCGGATCTGGGTCAGGGTGACGATGGTGGAGCTGGCGCTGACGATATTGCCCACGTCCACCCAGCGGATGCCGGCGATGCCGTCAATCGGCGCGGTGACGCGGGTGAACTGCAATTGCACCTGCGCCGAGCGCATCTGCGCATCGTTGGCCGACACCGCCGCCTCGTACTGCGCCACCTGGTTACGCTGGGTATCCAGGTCTGTGCGCGAGACGTACTGCTTGTAGGCCGGGTCGTTGGAGCGCTGGTAGTTCACCCGCGAGGTCGCCAGCAGCGCCTGGTTCTGGCGCTTGGCCGCCAGCGCCTGGTCGTAGCTGGCCTGCAGCGTGCGCGGGTCGATCTGCGCCAGCAGCTCGCCCTTCTTCACTTCCTGGCCTTCCTTGAAATTCAGGCTCATCAGCTGGCCGCCGACCTGCGGGCTGACCGTGACCGTGTTGAGCGCGGTGACCGTGCCCAGCGCGCTGGCATAGACCGGCACGTCCTGGGTGGTGGCAGCCACCACCGTGACCGGCACCGGGCCGCTGTTTTCGGTGCCATTGCCGTCCGGCGCGTCCGCCCGCTTGCCGTGATCGCCCCCGCCCATCATGCGCATTGCGACAAACACCACGACGAGCACCGCTACGACCAGCAGTGTGATCTTCCAAAAACGCGACATGCGACAACTCCTGAGGGCGGGCCGGGCGCCTGGGGCGACCGTGGGGCGGCTATGCGAAGCATATCGCCGCGCCTGACGGATTGAACGTTACTGAAGTAACGGGCCATCGGGCGCGACATCTGCGCCATTCATGGGCGCAGTGCAGCGGCAACGTACCACTGCGACTGCGGTTGACCGCTGGACTGAATCGGGCCCCACCGCAACCCGCCAGCTGCGCGGGTGCACTACATTAAGCAATCATCTTTAGAGGATTGCCAATGCGCCACTCCCGCCTGCTGACCAGCGCGCTACTGCTCGCCCTGCCCACGCTCGCCGCCGCCCAGGCCACGCCCCGGCCCGAAGTGCAGGCCGCTGCCGCGCCGTTGCAGACCAAGCTGGTGCAGTGGCGCCGCGACTTCCACCAGCACCCGGAACTGTCCAACCGCGAGGAGCGCACCGCCGCCACCGTGGCCGCGCAGCTGCGCAAGCTCGGCCTCAAGCCGCGCACCGGCATCGCCCATCACGGCGTGGTGGCCATCATCAAGGGTGGCAAGCCGGGGCCGAAGATCGCCTTGCGCGCCGACATGGATGCCTTGCCGGTCAAGGAGCAGACCGGCCTGCCGTTCGCCTCCAAGGTCACCGCCGAGTACCGCGGCGAGCAGGTCGGGGTGATGCACGCCTGCGGCCACGACGCCCACACCGCGATCCTGCTCGGCGTGGCCGAAGCGCTGGTCGGCATGCGCGAGCAGCTGCCCGGCGAGGTGATGCTGATCTTCCAGCCCTCCGAGGAAGGCGCACCGGGCAACGAAGAGGGCGGCGCGTCGCTGATGCTGAAGGAAGGCCTGTTCGCCGACTTCAAGCCGCAGGCGGTGTTCGGCCTGCATGTGTTCTCCAGCGTGCAGGCCGGCAAGATCGCGGTGCGCAGCGGCCCGCTGATGGCGGCCTCGGACCGTTTCGCGATCAAGATGATCGGCCGCCAGACGCATGGCTCGGCGCCGTGGAACGGCATCGACCCGATCGTGGCCAGCGCCGACATGATCGGCGCCGCGCAGACCGTGATCAGCCGCCGTGCCAACCTGTCCAAGCAGCCGGCAGTGTTGAGCTTCGGCGCGATCAAGGGCGGCATCCGCTACAACATCATCCCCGACGACGTGGAAATGGTCGGCACCATCCGCACCTTCGACGAAGCCATGCGCCAGCAGATCTTCGCCGACCTCAAGACGGTGGCCGAGCACACCGCTGCCGCCCACGGGGCCAAGGTCGAGGCGCAGGTACCGGACCAGCCCGGCAACCCGGCCACCGTCAACGACCCTGCATTGACCGCAAAGATGCTGCCCAGCCTGCAGGCCGTGGTGGGCGCCGACAATGTCTACGAGCCGCCGTTGCAGATGGGCGCCGAAGACTTTTCGTTCTACGCCCAGCAGGTGCCGTCGATGTTCTTCTTCGTCGGCTCCACCGCCAAGGGCATCGACCCGGCGACCGCGCCCAGCAATCACTCGCCGCAGTTCCTGCTCGACGAATCGTCGCTGGATGTGGGCTTGCGCGCGTTGTTGCAGGTGTCGCTGGATTACCTGCACCAGGGTGAGGCTGGCTGAATCGGGAGTCGGGAATGGGGAATGGGGAATCGTGCGCAGTTGCGCGGTTTCCGCTGAGCGTTGGTGATCGTGTGGGGTGGCGGGCCGCTTGACGGCCCGCTGCTTCTGTCGCCAGCTCGCTCCAGCATCCGCCATATAGCTCACGGCCAGCCCGCCCGGCCTAAAATGGCGGGATGAATACCCCAGAAGATTCCACCCTCGGTCGTGAGGTCGCCTATCCCAGTGGCTACGATCCGTCGCTGCTGTTTCCAATTCCGCGCGCGGCCGGGCGCGAGGCGATCGGCCTGACCGGCGCCTTGCCCTTCATCGGGCGCGATCGCTGGCATGCCTATGAACTCAGCTGGCTCGATGCACAGGGCAAGCCCTGCGTGGCCACGGCCACCTTGAACGTCCCCTGCGAGTCGCCGTCGTTGATCGAATCCAAGTCGCTCAAGCTGTATCTCAATTCGCTCAATGCCACCCGCTTCAACAGTGCCGAAGCGGTGCGCACCCGCATCGCCACCGACCTGTCCACACGCGCCGGTGCCGATGTGACGGTGGACTTCGGTCTGCCGCCGATCGATGCGGTCGGCGAGGGCGAATCGATCGACGCGCTGGACGTCAGCATCGACGACTACGGCCCGCCCAATGCCGCGTACCTGTCGGCGCACGCGCAACCGCTCACCGAAGAAGTGCTGACCTCGGCCCTGCTCAAATCCAATTGCCCGGTCACCGGCCAACCGGATTGGGCCAGCGTCACGCTGCGCTACCGCGGCGCGCCGATCGACCGCGAAGGCCTGCTGCGCTATCTGGTGAGTTTCCGCGACCACGCCGAGTTTCATGAGCAATGCGTGGAGCGGATCTTCAACGACGTGCTGCTCCGCTGCGCGCCGCAGTGGCTGGTGGTCGAGGCGCGCTACACCCGCCGTGGCGGGCTGGACATCAACCCCTTGCGCAGCTCGCCCAGCGTGCCGACACCGCTGTCGATCTTTCGCGACCTGCGCCAGTAACCATGCCCGTTCCGGGATCGCGCCAGCTTCACGGTGGCGCGATCCATGCTTAACAGCGCTGCACGCACCCTGCAAGCTTCGTGATGCACGAAGGAATGCAGCAATGAGTGCCGATAAGAAACCAGATTTCTCCAATGTGACGTCGACGGTCGATAGCACCGCCGAAGTGACGCCCGCTCCGGATTTTTCCAACGTGCGCACCAGCGTGCAGAGCACCGCAGAGCTGGTCGAGGAATCGGTCACTGTGCAGGCAGGCGACAGTCTGTCCAGCATCGCCAAACGTCACCTCGGCGACGGCGCATTGTGGCCGCGTATTTTCGAAGCCAACCGCGAAACGCTCAAGGACCCGGACAAGATCTTTCCGGGGCAGATGCTGCGGTTGCCGCACAAAGCGTAGCGGCCGGCGAGTCACCGCATTGCATGGTTCGTGGCGCGCTGCCGGGAATCGCGCAAGACACACCAGAAACCAAGACACTCCAGAAACCCTGTTCTTTTCGATATTCGGAGATTGATCCATGCGTACTAAATCCGTTTCAGGCACGCTCGTGATTGCCCTTGCCGGCGTGCTTGCACTGTCCGGCTGCAAGAAGAATGACGACGCCAGCGTTTCGAAGGATCCCACTTCCGGGGCTGCCACGGAGGCGATGCCAGGCCCGGCCGCCACGCCGCCGGCCAGCGATCAGGCTGGCCAGAGCACGGCGACCGGCGCGGCCAGCACCGACACCGCAGCGGCGACGGGTTCCGCCGTCAGCGTGTCCAGCGTTGCAGTCGGGACCACTGCCGCCGCCGACAAGACAGTGACCCCGTCTGCCACCATCGGCACCAAGGACACCATCATCGTGTCGGTCAAGACCGATGGCAGCGCGAGCAATGTGCCCGTATCGGCCAAGCTCACCTATCAGGATGGCCAGGTTGCCGGCGAGCAGAACGCCACGCTGACCACCACTGGCGCAGAAACCACCAACCTCAGCTTCAGCAAGCCCGATGGCTGGCCGGCCGGGACATACACCGCGCAGGCCATGGTCGACGGCAAGCCTGCGGGCAATCCGCAGACCATTACGGTGAAGTAGCTGACATAGGCGGTCGGTGGCGACGGCGTCGCGTCCCGGCATCGTCCCATCTGCAGCCGGTGACGTCTGCTTGCATCACGTTGCAGCAAAAGGCGCGATCGCGTGATTGCGCCTTTTTGCTGTGCGTCGATTCGGCAATGGATTCGTTACAGCTGCATCCATGTCGATTGGCCGTGTGGCGGGATGAAGCGTCCGCCTGTGGTCGCTTTACCCGGGCGCGGCTCAGACGCGACAATGCCGTGCTGATCCAATGCCGCGTCCATCGCGCTGGCCGATCGGCGTGCCGCCAGCGACCCCCGTCGCGCACGCCAACGTCAACGTCGCTGGGCATCGGCGCTCCTCCCGACCACAAGAGCCATCGCACCTCATGTCGAAGACACCGAAGATCCTCTACACGCTCACCGACGAAGCTCCCTTCCTGGCCACGCAGTCGCTGCTGCCGATCATCGATGCCTACACCGATACCGCAGGGATCGTGGTCGAAACGCGCGATATCTCGCTCGCCGGACGCATCCTGGCGCTGTTTCCCGACAGCCTGAGCGCGGAGCAGAAAATCGCCGACGACCTCGCCGAACTGGGCGAGCTGGCCACCACGCCGGAAGCCAACATCATCAAGCTGCCCAACATCAGCGCCTCGGTGCCGCAGCTCAAGGCTGCCATCAAGGAACTGCAGGGCCAGGGCTACGCGCTGCCGGCCTATCCGGACGAGCCCAAGGATGCCGCCGAAAAAGACATCAAGGCGCGCTACGACAAGGTCAAGGGCAGTGCAGTGAATCCGGTGCTGCGCGAAGGCAATTCCGATCGCCGCGCACCGCTGTCGGTCAAGAACTACGCACGCAAGCATCCGCACCGCATGGGCAAGTGGAGCAGCGATTCCAAGTCGCACGTGGCGCACATGGACGCCGGCGATTTCTTCGGTAGCGAGCAGTCCACCACGCTGGCCGACGCCGGTACGCTGACGATCGAATTCGTCGGTACCGATGGCAGCAGCAGCGTGCTCAAGGACAAGGTCGCGGTGAAGGCCGGCGAGATCGTCGACGCCGCCGTGCTGAGCAAGCGTGCGTTGGCCAGCTTCATCGACGCGCAGATCGCCGATGCCAAGGCCTCCGGCGTGCTGTTTTCGGTGCACCTGAAAGCCACCATGATGAAGGTCTCCGACCCGGTGTTGTTCGGTGTGGTGGTCGGGGAATTCTACAAGGACACGCTGAGCAAGCATGCCGAGGCATTGAAGTCGGTGGGCTTTGACCCGAACAACGGCATCGGCGACCTGTACGCCCGCATCGGCACCTTGCCGGAAGCGCAGCAGGCGCAGATCAAGGCCGATATCCAGGCCGAATACGCGCAGCGTCCGGGCCTGGCCATGGTCAATTCGGACAAGGGCATCACCAGCCTGCATGTGCCCAGCGACGTGATCGTCGACGCCTCGATGCCGGCGATGATCCGCGACTCCGGTCAGATGTGGAATGCCGACGGCAAGCTGCAGGACACCAAGGCGGTGATTCCGGACCGTTGCTATGCCGGCGTGTATCAGGCGGTGATCGACGACTGCCGCACGCATGGTGCGTTCGACCCGGCCACCATGGGCTCGGTGCCCAATGTCGGCCTGATGGCGCAGAAGGCCGAAGAATACGGCTCGCACGACAAGACCTTCCAGCTGTCGGCGGCCGGTACCGTCAAGGTCACCGATGCCAATGGCAAGACGGTGTTCGAACACGCGGTGGAAGCTGGCGATCTGTGGCGCATGTGCCAGGTCAAGGACGCGCCGATCCAGGACTGGGTGAAGCTGGCGGTCGAGCGCGCACGTCTGAGCGATACCCCGGCCGTGTTCTGGCTGGACAAGGCACGCGCGCATGACGCGCAGGTGATCGCCAAGGTCGAGAAATACCTGAAGGATCACGACACCAGCGGTCTGGATATCCGCATCCTGCCGCCGGTGGAGGCCACCACCTTCTCGCTGGAGCGCATCCGCAAGGGCCAGGACACCATCTCGGTCACCGGCAACGTGCTGCGCGACTACCTCACCGACCTGTTCCCGATCATGGAGCTGGGCACCAGCGCCAAGATGCTCTCCATCGTGCCGCTGATGGCCGGCGGCGGCCTGTTCGAAACCGGTGCCGGCGGCTCGGCGCCCAAGCACGTGCAGCAGTTCGTCGAAGAGAACTGCCTGCGCTGGGATTCGCTTGGCGAATTCCTGGCGCTGGCCGCATCACTGGAGCATCTGGGCAACCGCTACAACAATCCGTCGGCCACGGTGCTGGCCAAGGCGCTGGACGTGGCCAACGGCCAGTTCCTGGACAACAACAAGTCGCCGGCGCGCAAGGTCGGTGAACTCGACAACCGCGGCAGCCACTTCTATCTGGCCATGTACTGGGCACAGGCGCTGGCTGCGCAGACCGAGGACACTGCCCTGCAGGCCAAGTTCGCACCGCTGGCCAAGGCGCTGACCGAGAACGAAGCCGCCATCGTGGCCGAGCTCAACGGGGCGCAGGGCAAGCCGGTCGAGATCGGTGGCTACTACCACCCGGACCTGGCCAAGGTCAGCGAGGCGATGCGCCCGAGCAAGACCTTCAATGACGTGCTGGCCACGTTGAAGGCCTGAGCCCGCGCACCGCGTGCCGGTGCGTCCAGTCCAGTACCATCGTCAGGGCCCGCCTCGCCACCAGGCGGGCCCCGTCGTTTCAGCGAAAGGGCGACAGTGCGGTCATCGCCCGCACCAGCTGGCGCGCACGTCGCGCCATCCTTTTTTCGGCGTTCCTGCGAGGCGCAGGCTCGGCCGCGACCGGTGCGCTCTGCGCGGTCTGTGCTGCCGGTTCGGCGCTGGCGTCCGTTGCCACGTCCATCGCGATCTCCGCCTCCGCCAACTGCCTTGCAAGCGCCACGTCGGCAATGTGCCCGTGCTGGAACAGCAACTCGGTAAAGATGCGCATGATCCTGCTCCCACTTGAGTGGAAGCCACAGTAGGCGCAGGCTTGGCTATGCAAAAGCGAGGCTTTTGCAAGTCAGCGTTGAATTCCATTCAAGGGTGAGCCATGTCGCGTCCGCCGCTTCACGCATTGCAGGGCTTCGTCAGTGCGGTGCGTCTGGGCAATCTCTCGCGCGCTGCCGCGTCGATGCATCTGACCGTCAGTGCGCTCAGTCACCAGGTGCGTGCACTCGAACAACGCCTGGGCTATCGGTTGCTGCAGCGGCACGCGCGCGGCGTCAGCGCCACGCCGCAGGGGCAGCAATTGCTCGATCGCATCGCTCCGCATCTGGATGCGATCGCCGACGCATTCCAGCCGTTCGCTGCACGCCGCGAGGACACGCTTACCCTGAGCATTACGCCGTCGATGGCCTCGGCGTGGCTGGTGCCGCGCCTGAGCAATTTTCTGGCCGCCCATCCCACCATCGAGATCAATCTGTTTTCCAGCGAGCGATTGGTGGACTTCGAACGCCAGCCGCAGGTGGATGCGGCCATGCGCATCGGTGCCGGACAGTGGCCGGGCGTGATCGCCGAACCGTTGTTCGACGAATGGCTGGTGCCGATGGCGAGCCCGTCGCTGATCGCACGCATGGGCGGCATCGATGCGCAGCCGCTGCAGCGATGGCCGCTGCTGGGCGACCCGGATGGCGACTGGCCGCGCTGGTTTGCGACCTTCGGGGGCGAGCCGCCGCGACGGTATGCCGCGGTGCTCGACGAATCCGAGTCCCATCACCGTGCCGCGCTGGATGGCGTCGGGGTTGCGATGGGGCGGGTGACCCGCGCACGCCTGTTGCTGGCATCCGGCCAGCTGGTGGCGCTGTCAGCGCAACGGCTCAAGACCACCTGGTCGCATTACCTGGTATACCCGCAGCGTTCGGCCACGCACACCGGTTTTCTGGCATTTCGCCAGTGGCTCAAGGCACAGGCGCGCGAACATGCCGAGCACGCGCAGCAGGCAATGGCCGCACCGTCTGCCGTGCTGCCGCCCACCACGCATCGCCGCAAGCGCGCAAGGACACTGCCGCCATGAACCAGCTGCCGTTACCGCCCCAATCCGAACGCCGCGCGCTGGCGATCGCCCACGCGGTGTACGAAGCGTTCGAGGATTACCACGCGCGGTTTTCCGAGATCACCGCACGCGCCAAGCAGCGCTTCGAAATGCGCGACTGGAGCGGCGCGCGCGACGATGCCGTCGCTCGTATCGCGCTCTACGATCAGTACATCAGCGAATGCATGCTGCGCCTGCGTGCCGTGCTGCTGGGGCAGGCGCACGACCGCGCGTTGTGGATGCGCGCACGCAGTCATTACGCCGCGTTGCTGGCCGGGTTGATCGACCAGGAGTTGTACAAGACCTTCTACAACACGCTGACGCGGCGTTACTTCGGCACCCACGGCGTGGATGCCGATATCGAATTCATCGCGCTGGATATCGAACCCACCGACGCCATCACCGTGCCGGTGGCGCGGCATACCTACGCCGTGTCGCCAGGTCGGCTGACCGACATGCTGGTGCGCGTGCTGGGCGATTACGCATTCGCGGTGCCGTATGCGCACCGCACCCGCTGTGCGGCGGCCATTGCGGTGCGTCTGCTCGACGACCTGGCGCATTGGGGCGAGCACCCGGTGCGCAGCGTCGAGCTGCTCGAGACGGTGTTCTATCGCGAGCGTCGCGCGTATCTGGTCGGGCGTGTATTCGGCGAGCACCGGTTTTCACCATGCGTCATCGCATTGGTCAACGACGATGCCGGCTTGCGCGCCGAAGCGGTGTTGACCAGGCGCAGCGATGTCGCCCAACTGTTCAGCAATTCGCGCAGTTATTTTCAAGCCGACCTGTCCACGGTTGGCGATGCGGTGGTCTTCCTGCGCAGCCTGCTTACTCACAAGCCGGTCGACGAGCTGTACACCATGCTCGGCCGCGCCAAGCAGGGCAAGACCGAGCGCTATCGCACGTTCTTCAGCCATTTCCAGGCCCAGCCGTCCGAGCAGCTGGTGCATGCCGATGGCACGCCCGGCATGGTCATGGTGGTGTTTACGCTGCCCAGCTATCCGCTGGTGTTCAAGCTCATTCGCGACCGTTTTGCCTACCCCAAGACCATGAGTCGCGCGCAGGTGGAAGGCAAATACGAACTGGTGTTCCAGCTCGATCGCATCGGCCGCCTGCTCGACGCGCAGCCGTATCGTTTCCTGCGCTTTCCCAGATCGCGCTTCTCGCCCACGCTGCTGGAAGAGCTGCAGACCAGCTGCGCGATGAGCCTGAGCGAAGACGGCGACGATGTACTGATTGCGCTGTGCTACGTGCAACGGCGCTTGCGCCCGCTCAATCTGTACCTGCGCGAACAACTGCCCGAGGCTGCGCATGCCGCCGCGCTGGACTATGGCCAGGCGATCAAGGACATGGCGCGCAACAACATTTTTCCCGGCGACATGCTGCTGAAGAACTTCGGTATCACCCGACATCAGCGTGCGGTGTTCTACGACTACGACGAGCTGTGCCTGATCACCGAGTGCACCTTTCGCGACTGGCCCACGCCCACCACCTACGAAGAACAGATGGCCGCCGAACCCTGGTTCCATGTCGGCCCACGCGACGTCTTCCCCGAGCGCTTCGCGCTGTTCATGGGCTTGCCATCCTCGCAACTGGAAGCGGTCAAGCACATCCACCCGGAACTGTTCGACCCGCAGTGGTGGCGCGACCTGCAGGCAAGGCTGCGCGAGGACGATTATCCGGACACACCGCCCTACGCAGAATCGCGCCGGCTTGCCTAGGCCGTTCCGTTTGCAGCGGCAGGCTGGTAAAACGTGCCTTCAACCAATGGAGTACGGCAATGCAGTGGAAGCAACGTGTAGGTCTGGGCATCCTCCTTTCGCTGGCAGCGATGGGCGTTGCGCACGCCAAGCCGGACACTACGCGTCTGCAGATCGAGGTGAGCATGAATGTCACCGGCGAGTTGACGCTGACGCCGGACGGCACCGTGACGGCAGTAACGCTCGCCGACGAGGAGCGTTTGCCTGTCGCGGTTCGCGAGCGGATCAAGCATTCGGTGGCGGCGTGGCGGTTCGATCCGGTCAAGGACGACGGCAATGCCTTGCCGGCGCGGCTGCCGATGAGCTTGCTGCTGGTCGCCAAGCCTGCCGAAGACAATCAGTACCAGGTGTCGATCCGTAGCGCGCATTTCGGCGGTCAGGCCGAGCAAGGGGATGGCGCACAGGCCAAGGACATGGCGCCGCCGCCCTATCCGGTCAATGCCTTCAGGGGCGGGGCGACCGGCGTGGTCTATCTGCTGCTCAAGATCGGACGCGATGGCAAGGTGGAGGATGTGGCTGCCGAACAGGTCAACCTCACCGCACTGGTTCCCGAGTCCAAGCGTGCGCGCTGGCGCAAGGAATTTGCCGATGCCTCGATGGCCAAGGCGCGCAGCTGGACGTTTACCCCGCCCACGGCCGGGCCCGAGCGCAATGCGCCGTTCTGGGAGATGCGCGTGCCGGTGACATTCGACATCGCCGCGTCGGAGAAGGACCTGGATGCCAAGCAGAAAAAATGGCAGTCGTATCTGCCGGGTCCGCGCCAGAGCGCGTCCTGGCGAGCGCAGAGCGAGACGACCGCAGCGACCGACAGCCCGGACGCACTGCCAGGCTCGGGATTGTTTTCCGTACGCGGCGAAGGCGTGCGCCTGATCACGCCGCTGCAGGAAGGCTGAGGGTCCGCCCGGAGTCCTTCTGGCGAGTCGGATCGCTGTGGCCGGTGTCGCGGATCCGTTTTTCCGGGAGTCAACCATCCGACGGCCACCGGCATGGCGCGCAACCAGGGCGCAGTCGCTCGGCATCGACCGCACAATCGCGATCGAATGCGGAAAACCAAGCGCATGGGCTGACGCAAATACCGCCCACAAAAAAGCCCCGCAATGCGGGGCTTTTTTTTGGCGCTGACGCAAACCGACCTCAGCGCTTCATCGAACTGAAGAACTCGTCGTTGGACTTGGTGGTCTTCATCTTGTCCAGCAGGAATTCCATCGCTGCGATTTCGTCCATCGGGTGCAGCAGCTTGCGCAGGATCCAGATCTTCTGCAGCAGCTCCGGCTCGATCAACAGATCTTCGCGACGCGTGCCCGAGCGGTTGATGTCGATCGCCGGGTAAACGCGCTTTTCGGTGATGCGACGGTTCAAATGCACTTCGCTGTTGCCGGTGCCCTTGAACTCTTCGTAGATCACCTCGTCCATCTTGCTGCCGGTCTCGACCAGCGCGGTGGCGATGATGGTCAGCGAGCCGCCTTCCTCCACGTTACGCGCCGCGCCGAAGAAGCGCTTCGGACGGTGCAGCGCATTGGCGTCCACACCACCGGTGAGCACCTTGCCGGAGCTGGGCACCACGTTGTTGTAGGCGCGTGCCAGGCGGGTGATCGAGTCGAGCAGGATCACCACGTCCTTCTTGTGCTCGACCAGGCGCTTGGCCCGTTCGATCACCATCTCGGCGACCTGCACGTGGCGCGCGGCCGGCTCGTCGAACGTGGAGGAGATGACCTCGCCGCGCACGGTGCGCTGCATTTCGGTCACTTCTTCCGGGCGCTCGTCGATCAGCAGCACGATCATGTGCACTTCGGGATGATTGGTGGTGATGGCCGTGGCCACCTGCTGCATCATCATCGTTTTACCGGCCTTGGGCGGGGAGACGATCAGCGCGCGCTGACCCTTGCCCTGCGGCGCCATCAGATCCAGGATGCGGCCGGTGATGTCCTCGGTGGACCCATCGCCACGTTCCAGACGGAACCGGCGACGCGGGAACAGCGGGGTCAGGTTCTCGAACAGCACCTTGTTCTTGCTGGCTTCCAGCGGCTCACCGTTGATGGTGTCCACGATCGACAGCGCGAAATAGCGTTCGCCGTCCTTGGGGAAGCGGATGCGGCCGGACAGGTGGTCGCCGGTGCGCAGGTTGAAGCGGCGGATCTGGCTGGGCGAGATGTAGGTATCGTCCGGGCCGGCCAGGTAGCTGGCTTCGGCGGCACGCAGGAAGCCGAAGCCGTCGGGCAGGATTTCCAGCACGCCGTCGGCGGCAACGCCTTCGCCGTGACGGGTCAGCACCTTGAGCAGGGCGAAGATCACGTCCTGCTTGCGCGCGCGTGCCACGCCTTCCTGGATGTTGAGCTGATCGGCGATGTCCAGCAGCTTTTGCGCCGGCATCCGCTTGAGATCGCTCAGCGAATAGACCGGGAAGCCCTCCGGAACGGCCGGATGCGGACGCGCGATGAACGGCTCGTTGCTGCCGTCGGAGGACGGCATGCCGCCGCCTTCGTTACCGAACCGATCGCGCGGACCGCGGTCGCGGCGGTTGCGGAACCGGTCGCGGCGATTGCCCTGCTGGTTCTGCCCCTGGCCTTGCTGGTTCTGGCCCTGGCCCTGGCCCTGGTTTTGTCCCTGGCCCTGACCTTGGCTTTGCGCCTGATTCTGGTTCTGCTGTTGCTGCGCCTGATTGAAGCGCTGCTGCTGCGACTGGCCGCCTTCGCGGGGCTCGCCGTGATTGTCGCCGCCCTGGCTGGAGCCAGAGGCGTTGCCTGCGCCTGCGCCATCGCCGGACGTCTGCGCCGGTGCCGAGTCGGCAGCGTGCGACGGTGCCTGCGGGGCGCGTGGAGCGTCGGGTGCGGGGCTGGCGGGCAAGGGCAGGTTGGGCTGCTGTGCGCCGGCATCGTCATGGGCGATGGCGGTCTTGCTCACGCGCGGCTTGCGCGCGCGCTTCTCGACGGGAGCGTCGACGCTGCTCCCGGTATCGGAGGAAGGATGATCGGACAAGTGCGTGATTCCTCGCTAAGGTGCGAGCGCCCGGCTGGGGGGCGAACTATTGGTAGATGGGAGTCTAGAAGAGGTTTCTAGAGGGGTACGGCGGCGCACGAACGTGTGCCGGACCAACTGACACTATCACCGCAGCGCGCAACCGCGCAAGCGTCGGCCATGGCAGGGTTTAACTGCCGGCGAACCGCGGGGCGCCCATCGCTGGACGCCCATTCACTCAGGCAGCCGCGCCGCCCAGGGTCTTGTCGATCATCTGGGTCAGCTGGCCCTTGCCGACCGCCCCGATCTGGCTCGCCTGCACCTGCCCGTCCTTGAACAGCAGCAGCATCGGGATCGAGCGCACGTGGTACTTGATGGCCAGGGCGCGGTTCTGGTCCACATTGACCTTGGCAACCTTGAGCCTGCCCTGGTATGTATCGGCCAGATCGTCCAGCACCGGTGCGATCATCTTACACGGGCCACACCACTCGGCCCAGAAATCCACCAGAACCGGTTCGCCGGATTGCAGTACTGCGGTATCGAAGTCGGCATCGCCGACATGTTGAACCTTGTCGCTCACGTTGGGTCTCCTGGAAACCAAACGGCCCACCCGATCGGGCAGGCCGCCACATTGCGTTAAACTGGGGCATTGCGCGACTGAATCAAGTGTCAGTCCTGAAGCCGCGCTGTCCGCCACAAGAGCCGCAGTTTGCGACGCTGTCGGCATCGATGCAAGCCGCGCCCGGGCTGCCCAGGGCGCCTCACGAAGACGGAATAATGAGCGACAAACCGCTGACCGATTTGACTTTTTCCTCGTTCGACCTGCATCCGGCGTTGGTTGCCGGGCTGGAGAGCGCCGGGTTTACCCGCTGTACCCCGATCCAGGCGCTGACCCTGCCGGTCGCGTTGCCGGGCGGCGATGTCGCCGGCCAGGCCCAGACCGGCACCGGCAAGACGCTGGCGTTCCTGGTGGCGGTGATGAACCGCCTGCTGATCCGCCCGGCGCTGGCCGACCGCAAGCCGGAGGATCCGCGCGCGCTGATCCTGGCGCCCACCCGCGAGCTGGCGATCCAGATCCACAAGGACTCGGTCAAGTTCGGCGCCGACCTGGGCCTGCGCTTTGCGCTGGTCTATGGCGGGGTGGACTACGACAAGCAGCGCGAGCTGCTGCAGCAGGGCGTGGACGTGATCATTGCCACCCCCGGGCGGCTGATCGACTACGTCAAGCAGCACAAGGTGGTCTCGCTGCATGCCTGCGAGATCTGCGTGCTGGACGAAGCCGACCGCATGTTCGACCTGGGCTTCATCAAGGACATCCGCTTCCTGCTGCGGCGCATGCCCGAGCGCGGTACCCGGCAGACGCTGCTGTTCTCGGCCACGCTCAGTCACCGCGTGCTGGAGCTGGCCTACGAGCACATGAACGAGCCGGAAAAGCTAGTGGTCGAGACCGAGACCATCACCGCCGCACGCGTGCGCCAACGCATCTACTTCCCGTCCGACGAAGAGAAGCAGACGCTGCTGCTGGGCCTGCTGTCGCGCAGCGAAGGCGCGCGCACCATGGTGTTCGTCAATACCAAGGCGTTCGTGGAGCGGGTGGCGCGCACCCTGGAGCGCCACGGTTACCGGGTCGGTGTGCTGTCCGGCGACGTGCCGCAGAAAAAGCGCGAGTCGCTGCTCAACCGCTTCCAGAAGGGCCAGCTCGAAATTCTGGTCGCCACCGACGTGGCCGCGCGCGGTCTGCATATCGACGGGGTCAAGTACGTCTACAACTACGACCTGCCGTTCGACGCCGAAGATTACGTGCACCGCATCGGCCGCACTGCGCGGCTGGGCGAAGAGGGCGATGCGATCAGCTTCGCCTGCGAGCGCTACGCGATGAGCCTGCCGGACATCGAGGCATACATTGAGCAGAAGATCCCGGTCGAGCCGGTGACCACCGAACTGCTGACCCCGTTGCCGCGCACGCCGCGCACGCCGGTGGAAGGTGAAGAGGCCGACGATGACGCTGGCGACAGCGTGGGCACGATCTTCCGCGAAGCGCGCGAGCAGCGTGCGGCCGAAGAGCAGCGCCGTGGTGGTGGTCGCAGCGGTCCGGGCGGTGCATCGCGCAGCGGCAGTGGCGGCGGTCGTCGCGACGGTGGCAGTGCCGATGGCAAGCCGCGTCCGCGTCGCAAGCCGCGTGTGGAAGGCGAGACGGCCGCGACGCCGGCCGCCGCTGCCGTGCCCGCAGTGACGGCAGCGGCGGAACAGGCGCCATCGACGGTGGTGGCCGATGGCGAGCGCGCACCGCGCAAGCGCCGCCGCCGTCGCAACGGCCGTCCGGTCGACGGTGCCGAGCCGGTCGCGTCCACGCCGGTGCCTGCACCCGCCGCGCCGCGCAAGCCGACCCAGGTGGTCGCCAAGCCGGTGCGTGCCGCCGCCAAGCCGGGCGGCAGCCCGTCGCTGCTGAGCAGGATCGGTCGCCGCCTGCGTTCGCTGGTCTCGGGCAACTGACCGCTGGCGGCATCAATCGCATCGCCGGTCTTCGGCGATGCGACGCAAGCGCTGGCGCTCCGGCATAATCGCTGGATGACCGTTCTGCGTTTCGACAACGTCAGCAAGCACTACGCCGGGGGCCACCAGGCGCTGACCGATGTCAGCTTCGAAGTGGCCGATGGCGAGATGCTGTTCGTGACCGGCCACTCCGGCGCCGGCAAAAGTACGTTGCTCAAGTTGATCCATCTCAGCGAGCGCCCCAGCCAGGGCGCCGTGTTGCTGGGCGAGCGCAATCTGCTCAAGGTGCGTGGCCGGCAGATTCCGCTGCATCGTCGCCAGGTGGGTGCGGTCTATCAGGACCATCGCTTGCTCAACGACCGCAGCATCGCCGAGAACGTGGCGTTGCCGTTGATCCTGCGCGGCACCCGTCGCGCCGAGATCGGCAAGCGCGTGCGCTCTGCACTGGAACGCATCGGCCTGGCCCATCGCGAAAGAGCCTTGCCGTCGCAGCTGTCGGCAGGCGAGCAGCAACGCGTCGGCATTGCGCGCGCCATCGTCGGTGAGCCGCGTCTGCTGGTGGCCGACGAACCCACCGGCAATCTCGACCCGGCACTGGCCGCCGAAATCATGCAGCTGTTTGCCGAACTGCCCGCGCGCGGCACCAGCGTGCTGGTGGTCAGCCACGACCTGGCGCTGCTTAAGCAGATGCGCAAGCGCGTGCTGATCCTGGATCACGGCCGGCTGGTCGACGACATCTCGCCGCAGGATCTGGCCGAATGAGCAAGCTCGCCAATACCGAAGCCGTGGCGCCGTCGCGCGTTGGCGTGTGGGTCGACCACCACCTGCACAGCATCGCCTTCAGCCTGGGCCGCGCCATGCGCAAGCCATGGGCAACGCTGCTGACCATCGTGGTGATGGCACTGGCGCTGGCGCTGCCACTGGGGCTGTCGATTGCGCTGGACAACGTCAAGCTGCTGGCCGGCAGCGTGCAGCAGTCGCGCGAAATCAATCTGTTCCTCAAGGTCGACGTCGCCACCGACGCCGCACAGGCGCTTGCCGGCCAGTTGCGTGCGCGCCCCGACGTGGCACAGGTGACCCTGCGCACGCCCGAGCAGGGGCTGGCTGCACTGCGCGAAAGCGCAAAACTCGATGAAGCCGCCGATGCCCTGGGCGAGAACCCGCTGCCGACCCTGTTGATCGTCACCCCCACCGATGCGGCCGACGATGCGCAACTGGCCGGCGCATTGCAGGCCCTGCCGCAGAGCGACCAGGTGCAGCACGACGCGTTATGGCGCAAGCGCCTGGATGGCTGGCTGCAGTTCGGCGAACGCCTGGTGCAGGTGCTCTCGGCGCTGCTCGGCATCGGTGCGGTGCTGGTGGTCGGCAACACCGTGCGGCTGGATATCCAGTCGCGGCGGGAAGAGATCGGCGTGCTGCAATTGCTCGGCGCCAGCGACGGCTTCATCCGTCGCCCGTTCCTGTATCTGGGCGCGTGGTACGGGCTGGGCGCCGGCGCCGTGGCGCTCGCCTTGATCGCCGCCTCGGGCTTGGCTTTGCGCGCGCCATTGGCCACATTGGCCGATAGCTACGGCAGTTCCTTTACCCTGCACGGGCTGGATCTGCTGCATTCTGCAATGGTGCTGGTCGGCACCCTGGTGCTGGGTTGGCTGGGCGCCTGGCTGGTGACCGGCCATTTCCTCCGTCAGACCCGTCCCACCGAGACCTGAGGCCTGCCATGCATCCACCAGATCTCAAACACCTGATCAGCGACGCACCGCGCGTGATGGTCGTCGATGGTTCGAAGCTGGTACGCAAGCTCATTGCCGACGTGCTCAAGCGCGACCTGCCCAATGTGCAGGTGATCGGCTGCGCCAGCATCGCCGAAGCGCGCGATGCGCTGGAGGCTGGCGCGGTGGATCTTGTGACCACCTCGCTGTCCCTGCCCGATGGCGATGGCCTGACCCTGGCGCGCAGCGTGCGCGAAGCGGCCGGGCAGGCGTATGTGCCGGTGATCGTGGTGTCCGGCGATGCGCAGCAGCATCTGGTCGAGCGCCGTTTCACCGAGTACGTCACCGATTACTTCGACAAGGCGCTGGGCCATGAAGCGCTGGCGACCTTCATCCGCGGCTATGTGCAGCCCGAGCCGGTGGTGGGTGCGACCGTGCTCTACATCGAAGACAGCCGCGTGGTGGCCGAGGCGACCAAGCGCATGCTCGAGCGCCAGAGCCTGAAGGTGGTGCATGTGCTCACCGCCGAAGACGCCTTTGCGCTGCTCACCGCCGAATCGCTGGGCCGCACCGAGCGTCGCATCGACGTGGTGCTGACCGACGTGACCCTCAAGGGCGAGCTCAACGGCCGCGACGTGGTCGAGCGCATCCGTATCGACTTTGCCTACGGCAAGCGCCGCCTGCCGGTGCTGGTGATGACCGGCGACACCAATCCGCGCAACCAGTCCGAACTGCTGCGCGCCGGTGCAAACGACCTGGTGCAAAAACCGATCGAAGAGCGCCTGCTGGTGACCAAGGTGCTGTTCCAGTTGCGGCTGGCACGCCTGGAAGACCAGGCCATCACCCTATGACCGAAGTGGAAGGGCGTATCCAGCTGGAACCGTCGTGGAAGGCAAAGGTGGGCGACTGGTTGCTGCGCCCGGAGATGCAGGAACTGTCTGCCTTCCTGCGCCAGCGCAAGGCGGCCGGCGCTCGGGTATTCCCGCCCGGTCCGCAGATCTTCGCCGCGTTCGACGCCACGCCGTTCGAGCAGGTCAAGGTGGTGATCCTGGGCCAGGACCCGTATCACGGCGAAGGTCAGGCGCACGGGCTGTGCTTTTCGGTGTTGCCCGGCGTCCCGGTGCCGCCGTCGCTGCTCAACATCTACAAGGAGATCCAGGACGACCTGGGCATCGCGCGGCCGGACCATGGCTATCTGATGCCGTGGGCGCGCCAGGGCGTGCTGCTGCTCAATGCGGTGCTGACGGTGGAGCAGGGGCGTGCCGGCGCGCACCAGAACAAGGGCTGGGAAGGTTTTACCGATCACGTGGTCGAGATGCTCAACCGCGAGCGTGAAGGCCTGGTGTTCCTGCTCTGGGGCAGCTACGCGCAGTCCAAGGGCAAGGTGATCGACCAGGCCCGCCATCGCGTGTTCAAGGCCCCGCATCCTTCACCGTTGTCGGCGCATCGCGGCTTTCTGGGTTGCAAGCACTTCTCCAGGACCAACGAGCATCTGCAACGCCGCGGTCTCCAGCCGATCGATTGGTCGTTGCCGTCGCGCAACGCATTGGACACAACGTCGGCCGCCGGCTGAACAAGCGCGGGGACAGGCGCGGTTCGCCGCAGGTTTGTCACGGTCTGAGCGAGGGCGCGGTGCTAACGTAGCGGCTGAATTCGGGGAACTGTACGGTAGAACGCCGGCAAGGCTGGAAGCCCGAATGTCCTATAAATGGAACGCTGGGAACTCTTTCTGTACCCGGCAGTCCAATAGTTCGACTGCTAAGATGGTGCCTATGAACCAGACTACCTCGACTGCCCTTGTGGCAAACAATCTCCCGATTCCCAGTGCGCTCGGTTCGCTGGACGCCTACATCGGTGCCGTGCACCAGATTCCGGTGCTGTCGGTCGATGAGGAACAGGATCTGGCCCGCCGCTTCCGCGACGAGCTGGACCTGGACGCAGCGCGCGAATTGGTCCATTCCCACCTGCGCTTCGTGGTGCATGTGGCCCGCGGCTACAACGGCTACGGCCTGCCGCTGGGCGACCTGATCCAGGAAGGCAATATCGGCCTGATGAAGGCGGTCAAGCGCTTCGACCCGGAAATGGGCGTGCGCCTGGTCAGCTTCGCAGTGCACTGGATCCGTGCCGAAATGCACGAGTTCATCCTGAAGAACTGGCGCATCGTCAAGGTCGCCACGACCAAGGCGCAGCGCAAGCTGTTCTTCAACCTGCGCAAGTCCAAGACCCGTCTGGGCTGGCTCAATGCGTCCGAGGTGACTGCGGTCGCCAAGGATCTGAACGTCTCCGAGCGTGAAGTGATGGAGATGGAGTCGCGTCTGTCCGGTCGCGATATCGGCTTCGACGCGTCGTCCGACGAAGACGACGATCACGGCCCGCCGTCGCCGGTCAGCTACCTGGTGGCCAACGAGGAAGATCCGTCGCAGGCCTACGAGCGGCACGACAGCGAAGACAATCAGCTGCAGTTGCTGCGCGAAGGCATGGCCGGTCTGGATACGCGCTCGCGCGACATCGTCAAGCGACGTTGGCTGGATTCGGAGTCCAAGGTGACGCTGCAGGAGCTGGCCGACGAATACGGCGTGTCGGCCGAGCGCATCCGCCAGATCGAGGCGAACGCGCTGAAGAAGATGAAGGCACTGTTCGTCGCCTGACGCTTTCGATCACGCGGCAGGTGTTGCACAAACGGCCCGGTGATCCGGGCCGTTTGCATTTGTAGCGCTGTGCGCTGCGTGCGCTACAGGCGTGTCGGCAGCATCGCTATTCCGGCAAGCGCGCGACCGGTAGATGCCAGCCGTAGCGGATGGCCATGAAGCGCAGCCCGAAACAGACGAGTGCGCCGGTCGTCAGCGACCAGGCCTGCGGCACTGCGAGCATGTGCCCGATCGCCACCAGGCCGCCACCGGCAAGCGCGGCCACCGCATACAGTTCGGCCTGCAACACCACCGGCGTGCGTGCGACCAGCAGGTCGCGCGCGATGCCGCCGCCGATGCCGCTGAGCATGCCCAGCAAGGTGGCGCTCAGCGGGCTGAGTTGTAGTCCAGCGCCTTGCTGGTGCCGTAGACCGCAAACAGCGCCAACCCCGCCGCGTCGAAGATCTGCACCGGGTTGCGCAGCCGTTCCACTGCAGTGTGCCAATAAAAACCGGCAACGCCGGCCAGGCAGGCGACCAGCAGGTACTGCGGGTGGACCAGCGCGGCCGGCGGGGTGGCGCCGATCAGCACATCGCGCACGATGCCGCCGGAGACCGCGGCCGCGCACGACAGCACCAGCACACCGAACAGGTCCAGGCGATTGCGCACCGCCACAGTCGCGCCGCTCAGGGCGAACACGAAGGTGCCGAGCAGATCCAGCAGGAACAGGACAGTCGTCACGATCAGCGCATCGAATCAGGCCGCACAGCATTGCGCACGGCCTGCGGCGCTGTCATCCGTCCTGGCTGCTGGGCGGCGGGTCGTCGGTGGCGCCGCCGAAGATGATGCGCGCGGCGCGCTGGTAGCTCCAGTACGCCATCGCCCAGTTCACCAGCACCACGAAGCGGTTGCGGAAGCCGATCAGGAAGTAGACGTGCGCGGCCAGCCAGAACCACCACGCCACGATGCCGGACAGCTTGAGCTTGCCCACGTGCACGATGGCGGCCATGCGGCCGATGGTCGCCAGGTTGCCGAAGTCCTGATAGCGGAACGCGGCCGCAGCCTGACCGCGCTGACGTGCGCGGATCGCCTTGGCGATGTGCTTGCCCATCTGCTTGGCCGCCGGCGCCACGCCCGGCACCGGGCGACCGTCCTGCTGCACCGACGCCAGATCGCCGCCGACGAAGATCTCCGGGTGGCCGGGCACGCTCAGGTCCGGCTCCACCAGTACGCGGCCGGCACGATCCAGCGGCACGCCCAGCGTGCGCGCCAGCGGTGAGGCCGCCACGCCGGCGGCCCAGACCACGGTGCGCGCCGGCACGAAGGTGTCGCCAAGCTGGTAGCCCAGTGCGTCGATATGCGTCACCGGGGTGCCGGTGTGCACTTCCACGCCCAGCCGCTCCAGCTGCTTGCGCGCCTTGTCGGTGAGATCGTTCGGGAACGACGGCAGCACGCGCGGGCCGGCTTCGACCAGGCGCACGCGCGCCTGTTGAGGGTCGATATGACGGAATTCGTTCTTGAGCGTGTGGCGGGCGATTTCGGCCAGGGTGCCGGCGAGCTCGACACCGGTGGGGCCACCGCCGACCACAGCAAAGCTCAGCCAGGCCGCGCGGGCGGCCGGATCGGATTCGGCCTCGGCGCGCTCGAAGGCCAGCAGCAGCTTGCGGCGCAGGACCAGCGCGTCGTAGAGGGTTTTCAGGCCGGGCGCATGTTCGGCCCACTGGTCGTTGCCGAAGTAGGCATGGGTGGCGCCGGTGGCCAGCAGCAGCATGTCGTAGTCGAGCGTCTTGCCATCGGCGAGCAGCACTTGACGACGTGTTGGGACGATTTCGGCCACATCGCCAAGCAGGACTTCGACATTGCGCTGCTCGCGCAGGATGTGGCGCAGCGGTGCGGCGATATCCGGTGCCGACAGCCCGGCGGTGGCCACCTGGTACAGCAACGGCTGGAACAGGTGATGGTTCTGGCGGTCGATCAGGGTGATGCGGATGCCGGGATCGTCGAGCGCGCGGGTCGCCCACAAACCGGCGAAGCCGCCGCCCACCACGACCAGATGCAGTGGAGCAGGGGAGGGGGAAGAGGTCATCGTAGAAGTCCGATGGAACGCGACGCGGGCTCGACAGCATGCCAAATTGCCAATGAACATGATGCGTGGGCGCAGCGCGCCTGCGGCATCATGTCGCATCCATCTTTGACGGCCTTCGCATGTCTTCGTTCCCACCGCCCCTGCCCCCGCTGCCGACCGCGCCAGCGCCCACTGAAGCACCGGTCGCCTCTGCGGTGCCTGCGGCCAGGAAGCCGCTCAGCGGCGTGGCCATCGGCCTGATCGGCATCCTGGCCTGCGCGAGTCTGTTCGGGGTGGTGGTGCTGGCCGCGGCCATGTGGCTGGTCAATACGGGCTGGACGGTGTTTACCGACCAGGCGCGCAGCGCGCTGCAGGACGATGCGGTGGTGCAGGAACATATCGGCCAGATCCGCAGCATGCGGGTGGATCTGGTGCGCACCGGAATGGCGCCGGGCGGCGAAGAGTTCGTGTTCGCTGTGGAAGGCGACCGCGGCGCCGGGCGCGTCAAGGCGACCTGGATCAGCGCCGGCGCCGATCAGGAGATCCTGAGCGATGGCGTGCTCACCCTGCGCGATGGCACCGAGTACACCTTGCCGGCTGCAGAGACGGCAGAAGAGGCCACGCTCGATGCCGATGCCGAGACAGAATCAGATCCGGAAATGGACACCGGGGCCGCAACCGAAACCGTCACCGACGCTGCACTGGAGCATTGAGCATGACCGACAATCCCGACAAGCGGATCGCCTTGCTGATCGACGCAGACAACGCGCCGGCCGGCAAGATCGATGTGGTGCTGGCGGAAGTGGCACGCTACGGCGTAGCCAACGTGCGCCGCGCCTACGGCAACTGGAAGAGCCCGCACCTGAAAGGCTGGGAAGCGGCGCTGCACGATTATGCGATTCGGCCGATCCAGCAGTTTGCCTACAGCTCCGGCAAGAACGCCTCGGACATGGCGATGGTGATCGATGCGATGGACCTGTTGTATGCGCGCAATCTGGATGGGTTTGCGATCGTCTCCAGCGATGCGGATTTCACCCCGCTGGTGATGCGTCTGCTGACCGATGGCATGAAGGTCTATGGTTTTGGCGAGAAAAAGACGCCGGCACCGTTCGTCAATGCATGCTCCAAATTCACCTACGTGGAAGCGCTGGGCGAGCAGGCCGCCGCGGCCAGCGACACCGCTGCCGGGCGCAAGGATGCGACCGCGCTGCGCAGCGATACGCGGCTGGTGCAGATGCTGCGCAACGCCATCGTCAGCGCGTGCGAGGACGACGGCTGGGCGTTGCTGAGCGCGGTAGGCAAGCAGGTGGCCAACCAGGCCTCGTTCGATCCGCGCAATTACGGCTATCGCAAACTCAGCGATCTGGTGCGTGCGATCGGCCTGTTCGAGCTCAAGCTCGACGAGCAGGCCTTATGGGTGCGCGACACGCCCAAGGGCAGCGGCAACCGTGCGAAAACCGCGGCGCCTGCGGTTGCACCGGGCCCGCAAGCCAGCCCCAAGCGCGCGGCGCGCGCAACAGCCAAACCTGTCGCAGCAAAATGACCATGACCGAGGATGCAATGGCACCCGCTCAGCCGACGATCACCCTCTGGGGGCGCCGCAATTCCAGCAATGTGCGCAAGGTACTGTGGTGCGCCGAAGAAGCCGGTGTGGCGTATACGTCGATCGAAGTGGGCGGCGCCTTCGGCGGCAACGACACGCCCGCTTATCGAGCGCTGAACCCCAACGCGGTGGTGCCGACGTTGCAGGATGGTGCATTGGTGGTGTGGGAGTCCAATGCGATCGTGCGCTATCTCGCCGCGCAATACGCGCCGGCGCTGTATCCGTCATCGCCAGCCGAGCGCGCAGTGGGCGACCGCTGGATGGACTGGACCACCTCGACCTTTGCCAGCGTGTTTCGCGATCTGTTCTGGGGCGTGCTGCGCACACCTGAGGCCGAACGCGATCCTGCACGCATCGCCGCGGCACTGGCGCAATCGGGCGAGCTGCTGGCACGCGCCGATATGGCGTTGGCGCAGCAGCCGTTTCTGTCCGGCGAGCGCTTGGCGATGGGGGATATTCCGCTGGGCAGCTTCATCTACGCCTGGTTCGAAATGCCGATCGCGCGGCCCGAGCTGCCGCATCTGCAGGCGTGGTATCAACGTCTGCGCGCGCGTCCTGCATACCAGCGTGGCGTGATGACCGCGCTGACCTGAGTTTCGGGTCTGCGCTGAAGCGGTCCATGGCAGACAGCACGTGCCGCCGACCTCACACGCTGTCGGCCTCGTGCACCGCGCGTCCCGGCAGCTCGCGTTGTCTGTAGGAGCGCACTTGTGCGAGGGCCTTCCCGACAACGCCACATCGCGCGCAAGCGCGCTCCTACAACGCCCGACCCGCCACGCGTCTCGCTGGCCTCGCGGTGTGTGTAGGAGCGCACTTGTGCGCGAGGGCGTTCCCGATAACGCCACATCGCGCGCAAGCGCGCTCCTACAACGCACGATCCCACCGTGCGGCTGGATCGACTCGCGGTGTGTGTAGGAGCGCACTTGTGCGCGAGGGCGTTCCCGATAACGCCACATCGCGCGCAAGCGCGCTCCTACGACGCACGATCCCATCGCGTGGCTTGCTGGCCTCGCGGTGTGTGTAGGAGCGCACCTGGGCGCGATGGCATTGCCGGTAACGCCTTGTCGCGCCCGGGTGCGCTCCTACGGAACGTGGGCGCACTGGCCACAATGTGAGTCTGGCGGCAGCGCGGTGTGCGATACGCCGGCATTAATACAGATCGATCGGGTCCACATCCAGCGACCAGCGCACGCGCCGCGCCTGCGGTAGCGCATAGATGGCCGGCAGCTGCGCATCGAGCAGCCGATGCAAGGCCGAGCGCTGCTGCGCAGACAGCAACAACTGGGTGCGCTGGAAACCGGCGCGGCGCGGCATCGGCGCGGGCATCGGGCCGTAGCACTCCACGTCCGCAAATGCGGGCGATTGCATGCTGGTATCTGCGGTGGCCAGGCCGCGTACCGCCATCAGGAACTGGTTGGCCGCCGCGACATCCTTGGCTTCGGCGCGGAACAGCGCCAGATGCGCAAATGGGGGAAATCCTGCCGCTTCGCGCTGCTGCAGTTCGGCATCGGCGAAGGCGTGGTAGCCGCCGTTGACCAGGGTCTGCAACAGGGGGTGTTCGGGATGGTGGGTCTGCAACCAGACCTCGCCGGGGCGGTCGGCGCGCCCGGCGCGTCCTGCCACCTGGATCAGCTGCTGGGAGAGTTTTTCGGCAGCGCGGAAGTCGGCCGAGAACAGGCCTTCATCGATGCCGACCACCACCACCATGGTCAGCCGCGGCAGGTCGTGGCCCTTGGCCAGGATCTGGGTGCCGACCAGGATGCCCGCCTCGGTTCCCAGCCGGGCCAGCTGGGTTTCCAGGGCGTCGCGGCGTTGGGTTGTGCTGCGGTCGATGCGCACCACCGGGAAGTCGGAAAACGCCTCGGTCAGCCGTTCTTCCAGCCGCTCGGTGCCGATGCCCTGCGGCTGCAGGGCCAGGCTGGCGCAGGCCGGGCAGGCCAGCGGCGCCTGCTGGCGCGCGCCGCAGTGGTGGCACTGCAGGCGGCGGCCGCCTGCGTGCACGGTCATCGGGGTCTGGTGCAGCGGGGTGCTGCAACGCTGGCAGGCGGCGGTCCAGCCGCAGTCGTGGCACAGCAGCACTGGCGCATAGCCGCGGCGGTTCTTGAACACCAGCACCTGCTCGCCGCGCGCCAGGGTGGCGCCGATGCCGGCCAGCACCTCCGGCGACAAGCCGTCCTTGAGCGGGCGCTTGCGCACGTCCAGCACGCGCACCCGCGGCGGGCGGGCGTCGCCGGCGCGCTGCGACAGCCGCAGGTGCTGATAGCGGCCGGAGTAGGCGTTGTGCAGGCTTTCCAGCGACGGGGTCGCGCTGCCCAGGATCACCGGCACATCCAGCGCCTTGCCGCGCACCAGGGCGAAGTCGCGGGCGTGGTAGCGGATGCCATCCTGTTGCTTGTAGCTGCCGTCGTGTTCCTCGTCGATCACGATCAGCCCGGCGTTGGGTAGCGGGGTGAACACCGCCGAGCGCGTGCCCACGATCAGCTTGGCCTCGCCGCGCCAGGCCGCCGCCCAGACCCGGGCGCGCTCGCCATCGGACAGGCCCGAATGCAGCGCATGCACCGGCACGCCCAGGCGGGCGCGGAAGCGGCCCAGCGTCTGCGGGGTCAGGCCGATCTCCGGCACCAGCACCAGCGCCTGGCGACCGGCCGCCAGGCAGTCGGCGATTGCCTGCAGGTAGACCTCGGTCTTGCCGCTGCCGGTGACGCCGTCCAGCAGATAGGTGGCAAAGCCGGTGTGCGCGCGGATCGCGGTGGCAGCAGCAAGTTGTTCTTCGTTGAGTGCCGGGCCGGTGCCGGGGCGTGGCGCGATGGCATCGGCCGGTACCGCCACGCGCTCGGCATGGCCGCGCTTGGCCAGGCTGCGTGCGGCGTCGCGCCACTGCGGCAGCAGCGGGTCCAGCTGCTCCTCGCCCACCGCACCGGTCAGCAGCAGGGCGGCCAGCAAGGCGGGCCGGCTGCCTGCGCGCAGGCCGGCAGCGCCTGTGCGCCCGGACTCGGTCAGTTGCCAGGCCCAGGCGTGGGTGTCGGCCAGCGGCTCGCCGCGGCGCAGCGGTCCGGGCAGCGCGCTGGCCTGAGCCTCGCCCAGAGGGGCATGGGTATAACGGGCCAGCCAGTGCAGCGAGCGCGCCAGTTCATCCACCAGCAGCGGCGCCTGGTCGCACCAGGCCAGTGCCGGGCGCAGTCCATCGGCCGACGGCTGCTGGCCGATCTCCACCACCACCCCGACCAGCTCGCGCGACCCGAACGGCACCCGCACACGGCAGCCGACCTGCGCCGGCTCGGTCAGCGGGGCCTCGGCAGGGGGCAGATAGTCGAACAGTTGGGGGAGCGGCACCGGCAAGGCGACGCGCAAGGTGGGGACGGTGGGAGGCATGCACCCAGTTTACCGACACTGTCCAGTGGCCCCGACTTGCGCAGTTTCGGTCGTGAGGGCGGTGTGATCAGTTGCGGGGCCTTTCTGTGACCCAGGTGATAAATACGACGTAAACCTATGTGAGGCCTGAGGAAACGGGTTTATCCACATCGCCTGTGGATAAGCCTGTGAATTAGTCGCGTGCTCCACGCGGTGAAGGCGGATTCACCTGCCTTGGCAACCTCTTGGACATTTTTTCGCCATCCATCGAAAATAGATATAGATCAATCACTTAGGCGTGAAACACGATTGCAACAAAGAAAAAACAACAGTTGACAGACGCCGGCGTATCGGTATGTCTGCCGCTGTGCACAACGTCTGTGGGCAGCGCTCGCGACCGGAGCGAGGGTCGCGCGATCTGTCAAGCGGTCGGCGGGGCGGACTTGCGTCGGTATCATGCCGGCCGATGCTGGAGTTCACATGACCGTAGTCCCCGACGCCCCTGTCACCCCCGCCGCCTTGTCAGCCTTCCTGCGGGGTGTGGAACGCCGGGGCCTGGTGTTGGCGCAGTTGCAATGCGGCGATGTGACGGCCGCCGAGCGGGCCTTGGCCGCTGCGCTGCGTGCCTTCAGCAGCCAGGCTGCGGGACGGCCGATGGCTGGCTGGCCGATGCGCTTCTGGAGCCTGCTGGCTACCGCGCCGCCACTGCGCCGCGAGCCGATGCCCGGCACCTGGCTGCCGCCGTTCACCGTGCTGGGGCGGATGCAGACCCCCGACCGGCTGGCGCTGCTGCTGCGGATCGTGGCCGGGCTGGAAGAAGAGGCTGCCGGCGAAGTGCAGGGCATCGCGGTGGCGGACTATCGGCAGTCGCTTGCGCGTGCCTGTCCGCGCGATGCCGCCGGCAATCCCGATGCACAGGCCTGGCGGGCACTGGCCGAAGCGGCGCAAATGGAGCTGCGCGATCTGACCCCGTCCCAGCTGACCCGGCTTGGCCAGTTGCGTGACGCGTCGCTGGCCGGCGTTGCATTGCAGCCTGCCATCCCGGCACACGCGCCGCCCGCGCCACGCCGTGCCGCCCCGGCACGCGTCCGCCCCAGGCGGCAGTGGCAATGGCCACAGCTGGGTCGCCGCCACGCCGGCATTGCCCTGGGGGTGTTCGCGCTGGCCTTGCTGTTGACGGTCCTGGCCTGGTGGTGGACGCACCGACGGCCCACCCTGCCGCCCGAGCCGGTCTCGCAGGCGCCGGCCGGCGTGTTGCACGTCACCGATGCGGCGCCCGTGCTGGTGGAAGAACTGCCGGCATCGGACCTGCAGGAGGCTCCGGCAGCCCCGGCCATGGATCCGCGCGACCAGACGATGCTGGCCGACCCGGATCTGGAGCTGGCGCGCGCAGCGGACTTTTACGCCTGGTACGCCGCCGGCCACCCGGTGCCGGCGGACGAGTCCGGCGCGCATGCCACCGCGGCCGAGCAGCCCTCCGCCCCCCTGGAGACGGTCGATGACGACAATTAAGTGGTCTGGCCTGCTGGTGCTCGCCGTTACCGGTATCGCCGGCGCGCAGGCCTTGCCGACGGCGCTGGACGAAAGCGGTCATAACGGACCCGTCAGCGCTCCTGCCGCGTCGGCAGCGCCGAGCGCCGCACAGCAACGCGCGCGCTGGGCTGCACTGACGCCGGTACAGCAGGCCGACCTGCGCGCGCGCTATGCCGCGTGGAAAGACCTGACCGCCACCGACCGCGTGGTGTTGCGGCAGGCGCGCGAACGGCTGCACAGCCTGCCCGACGACCAGCAACGCGCCTTGCGCACCCAGTTCACCGCAATGGATCGCCTGCACCGCGATGGCTGGCGCCTGGGGTCGCAAGTGGGCGCGTTCTACCCGCAGCTGCAGCCGCTGATCGGCTACGTGCCGGTCGACCAGCGCGAGCGCCTGCTGGCCGTGTTGCGCAGCCTGGATGCGGGCCAGCTGGAGCAGCTGGCGGTGCTCGCTCAACGCACCCCGCCGCAGGACCGCGATGGATTGCGCGATGCCCTGCTGGCCGAAACCCCGGCCACCCGCAGCGCCTGGCTGAAGCGGCAACTGGCACGCTGATTTCCGCCGCATGTCGGCCTGGCAGGTGGCCGGCGACTTGCATGGTGCGATCGACGCCGCAATCCGTCGCTCACCGCGCGCTGCTACGCGCGCGCCTGCAGCGCTGCAGGCGCAGGGTGCAGCGTCAAAGGCGCGCCAGACTTGCCACCATCAGGAAGGCGGCAGCAAACGTGACCACCACGAAATACACGCTGCCCAGGCCGAGGTATTTCAGCACCGTGACCGACCATGACTGGCGGTAGACATGGCGCTGCATCCCCAGCAAATACAGCGGCATCCAGAGTGCCAGCCCGAACTGCAGCAGGCCCAGGCTCCAGGCGATCGGGGGAGCCAGCTGCAGCACCCATTCCCTGAGCAACGACAGCAGCAGCATCGCCAGCAGGTTCAGGCAGAGAAATGCATGGCTGTAGAGCGCCACCACCAGATGCTCCAGATACACCCACCCGCTGCGCAGGTAGAACACGCGCAACAGCAGCGCAAACAACGGCACCAGCACCAGCAAGGTGGACGGCACCGCCGCGAAGAACGCGTTGTAGAGCAGCTGCGGATTGCTGCGCAGGCGCGGCAGGTTGCTGCGGATATGCGCGAGCTGCAGGTTGAGCCAGCGGTTGGCCCATTGCGGTAACGGTGCGACCGTCAGTGGGTTGCTCACCGGGTCCCAGGGTTTGCCTCCCAGCGAGAAGAACGTGCCGTTGTCGGGGGCATCGACCACCGGTGCGGCGCTTTCCAGCCGCGCGCCCTGGTGCAGTTGCGCCAGCCGCTTGCGCGCCTCGCTCTCGGTGCGGGCGATGCCGGCATCCACACCATCGCGCGCGATGCCCGCAGGCACCACCTTGCGGCTCTGGGTGAGCGTGCCGACGATTTGCGCACGTACCGCTTCCACCTGCGCCGGCGTGCGCGCCTGCGCAAAATCCTTCGGCACCGCACTCTGCGGCGCGCCAGGCGCGGCGACATCGGAGTCTTCGTCGGAGGCATGCACCGCGATGCGTGCGATGAAGAAGGTCAACAGGCTCACCACCAGGAGCAGCCGCATCGGCGCGACGTAGCGCACGCGCTGCCCGCCCAGAAATCGCAGCGCCACGCGGCCCGGCACCAGCAGGTCGCGCAAGGTGCGGAAGATCCGCCCGTCCAGGTGCCAGAACGATTCGAAGACTTCTTCCACCGCATGCGTGACGCTGCGCACCGGGCTATGCGCGCTTTGCCCGCAGGCGTGGCAAAACGCGCCTTGCAACGCAGTGGAGCAGTTCTCACAGTCCGATGGATGCAATGCGGTCGGGTGCAGGGACATGAGCCAGGTCCGGTTGGCGGCGATGGAGGGCCGCGTGCCCGATGCGATCACCCGAGGGCGCGTGCCTGGCACACGGTACAGCGTCATCATGCGGCTACCTGCAAAGATCGGCAGCCGTTTTTCGTTGCCGCACACGCAGCAGCGAGCGCGGCGGGAGCTGCCCAAGCGCGCGTCAGGCCGCAGTCGGAAAGTACGCGTAAGATAGCGGCCCCACGCGACCCGGTGCCAGCGCCTCCCGGCACGGCCGTAGTCCGCGCAGCAATCGGTGTGTCATGTCTGTTTCTCCTGCCTCGGCGTCTGCGACGCCAGGCTTCGCATCGGAAGTGCGTACCACCGGCCTGTTGGCCTTGCCGCTGGTGCTCGGTCACGTCTCCACCGGCTTGATCGGGTTTGTCGACAACGTCATCGCCGGCCATCACGGCACTGCGACGCTGGCGGCGGTGACCATCGGCACCTCGCTGCTGTGGCTGCCGATGCTGGTGCCGATCGGTACGTTGATTTCCTTGACCGCCTCGGTGTCGCAACTGCGCGGCGCCGGGCGCGAGCGCGAGATCGGCCCATTGTTTCGCCAGGCGTTGTGGCTGTCGCTGGGGCTGAGCGCGTTGATGTTCGCGTTCCTGAGCCTGGTGCCGCCGCTGCTGCCCACCTTCGGGATTGCGCCGGACATCGTGCCCGGTGCCACCGACTTCCTGCATGCGGTGCGCTGGGGCGTGCCGGCGCTGACGTTCTACTTCTGCATGCGCTACCTCAGCGAAGGCATGCACTGGACGCTGCCGACCATGCTGCTGGGGTTTGGCGGCTTGCTGGTGCTGGCACCGCTGGGCTATGCGCTGACCTACGGCAAGTTCGGGTTTGCCGAGCATGGCGCCGAAGGCCTGGGCATGGCCTCGGCCATCACCATGTGGGTGCAGGCCAGCGTGTTCGCGCTGTACCTCTGGCGCGCACGGCGTTTTGCGCATCTGGAGTTGTTCACCCATCTGGAAGGACCGCGCTGGCACGCCATCGGCGATCTGCTGCGCACGGGGCTGCCGATCGGCATCACCGTGCTGATGGAAGGCGGCCTGTTCATCGTCACTGCGCTGCTGATCGGCCGGCTGGGCTCGACCGAAGCCGCCGCGCACCAGATCGCCATCAACGTGGGGCAGCTGTGTTTCATGGTGCCGATGGGCGTGGCCGAGGCCACCACCGTGCGCGTCGGCCATGCGGCGGGGCGGGGCGATCCGCTGGCCGTGCGGCGTGCGGCCTGGGCGGGCTACGCCATCGTGCTGGGCACGCAGGCGCTGTCGGCCAGCACGTTGCTGCTTGGCCACGACGCCATTGTCGGTGTGTATACCAACGATGCGGCAGTGGCCGCGCTGGCGTCGGGATTGCTGTTGTTTGCCGCCACCTTCCAGTTTCCCGATGGCATCCAGGTGCTCTCTGCCGGTGCGCTGCGCGGGCTCAAGGACACCCGCGTGCCGATGTTCCTGGCGATGTTTTCGTACTGGGGCGTAGGCATGCCGATCGGCGCCGGGCTCGGCCTGGGGCTGGGCTGGGGGCCGCGCGGCATGTGGATCGGCCTGATTCTGGGTCTGACCACCGCCGCGATCCTGATGGGCCTGCGCTTCCGGCACACCAGCCGGCGGCTGACTGCCAACGCGACCCCCTGACTTTCAGCGCATGCCGCGCGCCCGGCGCAGCCGGTATGCTGGACACCATTGATTCGTACGTTTCGTACGCAGCGTCTTTTCGACGGAGTTTTCCATGAACCACCCCGTGCGTCGCAGTCCCATCGCCAGTTTCTTCGTCGGCCTGTGGGACGTGATGAATTTCACCCGGCGCCTGATCTTCAACCTGGTGTTCTTCGGTTTCCTGTTGCTGTTGCTGCTGCTGATCGTAGTGGCGATGGCGCGCGGCGACGGGACCAAGCCGCTGGCCGAGCGCACCACGCTGGTCATCAACCCCGAAGGCACGCTGGTCGAGCAGTTCAGCGCCGACCCGGTGAGCCGGTCGCTGGCCAAGGCGGTGGGCGACAAGAGCGCCGAAGAGGTGCAGTTGCGCGACCTGGTGCGGGTGATCGAGGCGGCCGGCAAGGACCGCAAGATCGAACGGGTGCTGTTGAATCTGGACAAGCTGCAGCCGGCCGGCTTCGCCTCGCAACGCGAGGTGGCTGCCGCGCTGCAAAAGCTGCGCGCTTCCGGCAAGCAGATCGTGGCCTTCAGCGAGAGCATGAGCCAGGGCCAGTACCTGCTCGCCGCGCAGGCCAACGAGGTGTATCTGGACCCGATGGGCAGCGTGCTGCTGGAAGGCCTTGGCCGTTATCGCCAGTACTTCCGCGAAGGCCTGCAGGACAAACTCGGCGTGGACGTGCACCTGTTCCGCGTGGGCGAATACAAGTCCGCGGCCGAGCCCTACATCCTGGACGCGGCCTCGGCCGATGCCAAGGAAGCGGATCTGTTCTGGATGAACGACGTGTGGCAGCGCTACCTGGCCGACGTCGGCACCGCGCGCAAGCTCACCCCGGCGCAGCTGACCGCCGGCATCGACACCTTGCCCGAAGGCGTGGTGGCGGCAGGCGGCGATCTGGCCAAGTTCGCGCTGCAGCAGAAACTGGTCGACGGGCTCAAGACCCGCGAAGACGTCGATGCGCTGCTGACCAAGCGCGGCGTGGCCGACAGCGATGCCGACAGCGGTTTCCGCAATATTGGCTTCAACGATTACCTGAGCCAGTTGCAGGCGCAGCGCTCGCCGATGGACAGCCGTCCGCAGGTGGCGGTGGTGGTGGCGGCCGGCGAGATCAGTGGTGGCGAACAGCCGGCAGGCCGTGTCGGTGGCGAGTCGACTGCCGCGTTGCTGCGTCAGGCGCGCGACGACGACAAGGTCAAGGCGGTGGTGCTGCGCGTGGATTCGCCCGGCGGCGAGGTGTTCGCCTCCGAGCAGATCCGCCGCGAAGTGGTCGCGCTCAAGCAGGCCGGCAAGCCGGTGGTGGTGTCGATGGGCGACCTGGCCGCCTCCGGCGGCTACTGGATCAGCATGAACGCCGATCGCATCTATGCCGACCCGTCGACCATCAGCGGCTCGATCGGCATCTTCGGCATGGTGCCCAACCTGACCCGCGCGCTGGACAAGATCGGCGTGCACACCGACGGCGTGGGCACCACGCGCTTCGCCGGTGCGTTCGACATCACCCGTCCGCTGGACCCGTCCGCCGGCCAGGTCATCCAGGCGGTGATCAACAAGGGCTATGCCGACTTCACCGGCAAGGTAGCGCAGGCGCGTCACCAGTCGGTGGAGGCCATCGACAAGGTCGCCCGCGGCCGCGTGTGGAGCGGTGCGCAGGCCAGGCAGCATGGCCTGGTGGATGCATTCGGCGGCATGTCCGAAGCGGTGGCCGACGCGGCCAATCGCGCCAAGTTGAACAAGGGCAAGTTCCGCGTGCGCTACGTGGAAAAGCCGGCCACCCCGTTCTCGCAGTTCATGAGCGGATTTGCCGGCAGCCGCATGGGGGCGTGGATGTTGAGCGACTCGGGCATGGCGCGCGCCATGCTGGCGCGCTCGCTGCCGGAAGTGGACACGCAGCTGCGCTTTGTCGAAAGCGCGGTGCACGACAGCAAGGCCGGCGGCACGCCGGTCAAGGCCTTGGCTTACTGCTTCTGCGGGTTCTGAGGCGGCAAACCAGGCCCTCGACTACAGCGACGACGCCGGCCTTGTGCCGGCGTTGTCGTCTGTACCGCATGACGCTGCGGGCTTGCCGCATGCGGACGGCTCGGCGATGACGCTGCGTTGTTGAACTGTTGAACGCGCTTCTCCCGGCTCGCACTTAGAGCCGCTGACAAGACGACTGTGCTCACCGCCGTGCTGTGCTAGGTGTGGCAGGTACCACTCTTACGCCCTGGTTCCTCCGTGCCGTCCACATGACGGCTCGCGCAGTGTGCTGGCCGCTCTATTGCGTGGCGGCATCGATCGCCTTGCGCTGATCCTCAGCAGCCTGGTCGGTGGCGGTCTGTACCGCGTGCGCCTTGTTCAACGGCTGCTGGATGTGATCGCGCAGGGCGGTGGCCTGCGGGTCGGGCTTCTGGTCGGTGGGCGCCGGTTGCGGGCGTTGACACGCAGCCAGCGGCAACATCGCAACGGCGGCAAGCATCCAGTGAAGTTTCATCGTCGTGACCTCGCGAGCGGTGGCGGTATCCTAACGCCGGCACTGCTGCCGCGCGTCAACTGCGCTGCGGCGGCCGTTTTCTCGCGTTTTGAAAGAGGATCACCCACGTGACAACGCACCGTTGGCGGCTGGATGGACAGACCGCCCTCATCACCGGCGCCAGTGCCGGCATCGGCCTGGCCATCGCACGCGAACTGCTCGGCTTCGGAGCGGATCTGCTGATGGTGGCGCGCGATGCCGATGCGTTGGCGCAGGCACGCGACGAACTGGCCGAAGAATTTCCCGAGCGCGAACTGCATGGGCTGGCGGCCGATGTGTCCGACGATGAAGAGCGCCGCGCGATCCTGGACTGGGTGGAGGACCACGCCGACGGCCTGCATCTGCTGATCAACAACGCCGGCGGCAACATCAGCCGGGCAGCCATCGACTACACCGAAGACGAGTGGCGCGGCATCTTCGAAACCAATGTGTTTTCCGCGTTCGAATTGTCGCGGTATGCGCATCCACTGCTGACCCGGCATGCCGCCTCGGCCATTGTCAATGTCGGCAGCGTCTCGGGCATCACCCATGTGCGCAGCGGCGCGCCGTACGGTATGACCAAGGCCGCACTGCAGCAGATGACGCGCAACCTGGCGGTGGAATGGGCCGAAGACGGCATCCGCGTCAATGCGGTGGCGCCGTGGTACATCCGTACGCGTCGTACCTCCGGCCCGTTGTCGGACCCGGATTACTACGAACAGGTGATCGACCGCACCCCGATGCGCCGCATCGGCGAACCGGAAGAAGTCGCCGCTGCGGTGGGTTTTCTGTGTCTGCCGGCCGCCAGTTACATCACCGGCGAGTGCATCGCGGTGGATGGCGGATTCTTGCGCTACGGCTTCTGACGCGACTGCGCGCAACGCACGCGGATAGCGGCTTGTGCATGGCATCGGAAGATGCGCATGCATGCGCAAAACCGCCGTTGCGCCTGTTTTGTCGGCGGCGCCTGTGCGCGAGGCAGGTGACTGCACAGCGGGCAGGCGCGCGTGCGGCTCGTGCAACGCGCAGGCGCCGCGCTGGCACACCGGCGGCACGGCGCTGCAACGCCGGTTGCAGCATTACGGCGTGATGGACGGATTGGCGCAGCGGCTTTCGTCCAGCACCCGGCGCATCTGGTCGTAGCGCTGCTTGCGTTCGGCCGATTGCGCCTCGTCGGAGAAGCGCCAGGTCGCCTCGGCCTGCTCGGCGCGCTTGCGCCAGGCCTCGCACAGGCTCTGGTCCGGCACCGGTGCGCAGCGGTCGGTGACCACTTCGCAGGCGCTGCCGCCGCCGGTCGCCGGCCCACCGGCCAGGTTGGTGGTCTGCATCGGCAGGCAGCGCGTGGCCGGCTCGCGGTCTTCGGTGAAGTAGCGGCCATTGTCGTGCGCGGTGCATTCGAACAACGGCGGCGGAGGCAGGGTGGAGGTGGAGGTCATCGGCGCTGGCGTCGATGCGGCTGTCGGCGCTGGCGGCGCGGCCGCAGGTGCGGCGGGCGCTGGCTGCGCAGGATGTGCAGGACGCATTGGCGCAGGGGCAGGCGTGCCGCTTGGTGCGAATGGCACCGCCGCCGGTGCGGTCATCATTTTCTTCTGTTGCTGCATGCCCTTCGGGCACGGCATGTTCTGCACGGTAAGCGCGCCGGTGGGATCGGTGCAGCGGTAGATGGCCACGTCCTGGGCATTGGCGCCCGGCACCCAGCTCAGCAGCAGCGCCAGCAGCAGGGTGCGGCTCATGCGCCGCCGCAGTCGCGTTGCTGGCGCGCTTCGATGCCGCGTTGTTCGCGGCTGAGCTCCTGGCGTTCGCTCTGCAGCGCGCTGTTGTAGCGGCGGATCAGCTCCCAGCGGCGGTCTGCCAGCCGCGCGCAGACTTCCTGCTCGGGCAGGGCATGGCATTGGTCGCGGATTTGCACGTTGCCGTAGGGCACGATCACCGTGCCGCCGTAGCCGCCGTGGTAACCGTCCTGATAGCCGCCTGCGCCGAAGCTGGCACTGCCGCGGATGCTGCCCCGCCCGGCGCCACCCTGCACGGCAATCGCCGGACGCGGGCTGACCGAGATCGGCGGACGCTGGATGCCGCCGCCGCTGATCGGCGGGCCAACCGCATTGCCCACATAGGCCGGCCCCCAGGTCGGCACCCAGCGCGGATTGCCTTCCGGGCTGTCGCTGGTATAGCGCTCGCCGTCCTCGGTGGTGCACTCGTACATCGGCTGCGGCGGTTGCACGGTGACGATGCGAACCTCGCGCGATGGCGCGGCCGGGGGCGGGGCGGGTGCCTGCAGACGTTGCGGTCGCGGCGGCGGGTCCTGCGGGCGCTGCATGTCCAGCACCTGCTGGCGGCCGCTGCTGCATGGTGCATCCTGCAGGGCCACGGTCCCGGTGCTGCTGACGCAGCGGTAGACCCGCACGTTCGGGTCCGGCTTGGCGGCCGTGCTTGCCGCCAGGGCGGGCAGCGCGCAGGCCAGCAACAACAAGGTTGGAAGAGTGCGCATGTGGCGAGTGTGCGCGTTTGGCGGCCGCGCCGCCAAGGGGATGGTCGCTGCGCGCGCAGACGCGGTGGCGGCGGCATGGCCGGATCGGCCGGGAGCGCCGGCCTGCGCCGAACGCCGCTGTTGGGGGATGGGGCGTGGTCAGGCCGCGTTAGGGCTGGCCACCGCGCAGCCTGACGCTGCCAAGCCGCCGCGACGCGTGACGCGTGACGCGTGACGCGCAGTCCCCGCTCGCGGCCGCTGTCGGTTGCCTGGGCCGCCAGCCGTGGCGCCGTGGCCGTGGCTGGAGCGGAGGATGCCGGCGGGTCGAGGTCGTGTGTCGCGCCGATGCGCCAGGCCGCTCTGGGATAGGCGGGCAGCGGGGCTAGCGGTTGATCGTCTTCCGGACGCCGCGCCTTGTCTGTGGCGCTGGCTGGATCCAGCTCGGCGTCAGTCGCGCAGGACCTGGCCGGTGCGTGCGTCGCGGATCGGGGTGGGCTGCGCCAGCCCACCGACATCGCCCGCCACCACGCCGTCGATGGTCGCCAGCAGTGCCGGGTCCAGGGCCTCGCGGCTGCGCGCCGGCGGCTCGCCGGCCAGGTTGGCGCTGGTGGACACCAGCGGCGCCCCCCAGGCCGCGCACAGCGCTACCACGACCGGGTGCGCGCTGATGCGCACGGCCAGCCCATCGTGCGTGCCGGTGACCCAGTGCGGCGCGCGGGAGGTGACCGGCAGGATCCAGGTATGCGGGCCTGGCCAGCTGGCCAGTACTTCATCCCGGCGTGCCGGTTCCAGCGCGTCGATGTCGACCCAGTCGCGCAGCACCTCGATGCCGGACGCCACCACGATCACTCCCTTGTCGACAGGGCGCCGCTTGATCTGCAGCAGGCGCAGCACGGCTGCCTGCTGCGCCGGGTCGCAGCCCAGCCCCCAGACCGCTTCGGTCGGGTAAGCGATCACGCCGCCCGTTTGCAGGGTGGCGATGGCGCTGTCCAGGCTCAGCGTGTGGTCCATGCGCTGCCTCAGCCCGCCGCCTTGCTCACGGTTTTCTTGACCACGCGCTTGGCGGCTTTCTTGGCCGCAGTCTTCTTGGCCGGCGCCTTCTTCGCGGCGGTCTTGGTTGCCGCTTTCTTCACCGCGGTCTTCTTGGCTGCCGCATCCTTCGCCGCGGCGTCCTTGGCCTCCTTGGCCGAATCCTTCACCGCATTCTTCTTGAGCGTGGCCTTCTTGGCGCCGAAGCCCTTGCGCACCGGCTTGCCGGTGTCGGCCAGCAGCTGCTGCACTTCTTCGAAGGTCAACGACGCCGGCTCGCGATCCTTGGGGATCTTGCCGTTGAGTTTGCCGTCGCTGATGTACGGACCAAAGCGGCCGTTGAGCACCTGGATGTCGCTGCCGTCGAATTCCTTGATCACCCGGTTGCGCGCGATTTCTTCTTTCTCTTCGATCAGGAACACCGCGCGTGCCAGGTCGATGGTGTACGGGTCGTCTTCCTTCTTCAGCGACGCATACACGCTGCCACGGCGTGCAAACGGCCCGAAGCGGCCGATGCCCACGCTGACGTCCTGCTCCTTGTCCTGGCCCAGCGCGCGCGGCATCTTGAACAGTTCCAGTGCATCCTCGATCGAGATCGAATAGATGCTCTGGCCCGGACGCAGCGAGGCGAAGGTGGGCTTTTCTTCGTCTTCCACGGTGCCGATCTGCACCATCGGGCCGAAACGGCCGATGCGCGCGCTGACTTCCTTGCCACTGACCGGGTCGGCGCCGAGCACGCGCACGCTACCGGCGTCGGTCTTGTCCAGCGAATCCTTCTTGTCCTCGACCAATTCCTTGAACGGGCCCCAGAACTTCTCCATCAACGGAATCCACTCGGCTTCGCCGCGCGAGACCGCATCCAGATCGTCTTCAAGATTGGCGGTGAAGTCGTAATCCACGTAGCGGGTGAAATGCCCGGACAGGAACTTGGACACGGCGCGGCCCACGTCGGTGGGACGGAAGCTGCGGCCTTCCATTTCCACGTACTTGCGGAACTGCAGGGTCTGGATGATCGAGGCGTAGGTGGACGGCCGACCGATGCCGTATTCCTCCAGCGCCTTGACCAGCGCCGCTTCGGTGAAGCGCGGCGGCGGCTGGGTGAAATGCTGGTCGGTGACGATGCGGTCCAGCGGGATGTTGTCGCCGGCCTTCATCAGCGGCAGCTTGCGGCCTTCGTCCTCGTCCTCGCTGCTCTTGGTGTCCTTGCCTTCCTCGTAGACCGCCAGGAAGCCCGCCACCACCACGGTGGTGCCGCTGGCGCGGAACACGTGCTCGCTGCCGGCCGACAGATCGACGCTGACGGTGTTGAGCGTGGCCGGGATCATCTGGCAGGCCACTGCGCGGCGCCAGATCAATTCGTACAGGCGGCGCTCGTCGTCGGACAAAAAGCGCGCCACCTGCGCAGGCGTGCGCAACGCGGAGGTCGGGCGCACCGCTTCATGCGCTTCCTGCGCGTTCTTGGATTTGGTGGTGTAGGCGTTGGGCTGGTCCGGCAACGAGGCGGTGCCGAAATCGCGCGCGATCACATCGCGGATTTCCGACAGCGCATCCTGCGACAGGTTCACCGAGTCGGTACGCATATAGCTGATCAGACCGACCGAGCCTTCGTCGCCGAGTGCCACGCCTTCGTACAACTTCTGTGCCACCTGCATGGTCTTGCGGGTGGTGAAGCCAAGCTTGCGCGAGGCTTCCTGCTGCAGCGTGGAGGTGGTGAACGGCGGGGCAGGGCGGCGCTTGCGCTCCTTGCTGGCCACGTCGGTAACGTGCAGCACGCCTTGCGCGGCCTGCTGGATGCGCAGCCGCGCCGCTTCGGCGGTGTCGCCATCGGTCACGGTGAACTGCTCGAACTTCTGCCCGTCCAGCTTGATCAGGCGCGCATTGAACGGCTGCGACGGATGCCGGCAATGCGCATCGATGGACCAGTACTCGCGCGCGATGAAGGCTTCGATCTCTTCTTCGCGCTCGACGATCATGCGCAGCGCCGGCGACTGCACGCGTCCGGCCGACAGGCCGCGCTGCACCTTGCGCCACAGCACCGGCGACAGGTTGAAGCCCACCAGGTAGTCCAGTGCGCGACGGGCCTGCTGCGCATCCACCAGGTCGGCGGCAATCGCGCGCGGCTTGAGCATGGCTTCCTTGATCGCACGCGGCGTGATCTCGGTGAACACCACGCGCTGCATGGTCTTGTCCTTCAACAAGCCGCGCTCTTTCAGGATCTCGGCGATGTGCCAGCTGATCGCTTCCCCCTCGCGGTCCGGGTCGGTCGCCAGATAGATGTCGTCAGCGCTCTTGGCCGCGCGCGCGATGGCTTCGACATGCTTCTCGTTTTTCTCGATCAGGTCGTAGCGCATCGCAAAGCCGTTGTCCGGGTCGACCGCGCCCTCCTTGGGGACGAGATCGCGCACGTGCCCATACGAGGCCAGGACGGTGAAGTCCTTGCCGAGGTATTTATTGATCGTCTTGGCCTTGGCGGGCGATTCGACGATGAGCAGGTGCTTGGGCATGGTGGCAAATTCTTGGGGCAGAGCCCGGGGGGCGGGTAGCGTGGCCTAATTGGCCGGTCGAGGGAAGCAGATCGGCCGTTTCCCACACGTTAACGCCCGGGAATGCTCCCGGGCGTTCAGTTGTATTATTAGAAAGATCACGGCGGACGCCGCCGTGTCAAGCGGCCGGCGCCGCGAACTGCTAGCTCTGGCTCATTCCGATCGTCGCCAGCATGATCACCACGACCACGATCGACAGCACCAGCATCACCCCGTAGATGGCCAGCACCACGATCGACACCGTGTCCAGGCCGCGCGACTGCAGCTCCGGACGGTCGGTGAAGGCCCAGCGGTCCACGACCAGGGTGTCGCAGATCTTGTCGTGCGGCGTCTGCTTGCGTTGCGACATGCCGGCCATGAACGCCGCCACCACTGCGCCGATGCCCAGCGTGAGTACGCTGATCAGCATATAGGCCAGATAGCGCAGCACATTGCGCCAGAACCCGACCCGCGCCCCGTTGCTGTCCGCTCGCACCACCTTGATGCCGCAGGCGAGCTTGCCCAGGCTGGCCTGAAGCCGGCTGGACTGCATCCAGGCGAAATACAGCGTGGGGATGGCCAGACCGATGCCGTAGGACATCACCACGATGGCGATGCCCAGCGCGCTGCCGTCGTCCAGCGTCGAGGCCGAATCGCCGAGGCTGCTGCCGAACGCCACCACAAACACCAGCGGGATGACGATCAGGTAGACCGCGAAGGTGGTCACCAGGCTGTCCAGGATGCTGGCCGCCACACGCCGCCATAGCCCTGCGTACACCACCGGCGCGTCATGGGCGATGGCAGCAGCAGCCGGCGATGCGGCTACCGGGGTCTCCCAGGCGCTCGGCAACGGCGCTGCAGCAGCTGGCGGCACCGTCTCGGTCGGCGCCGGAGCCGGCGTTGTCGGGGCGGGCTGCGCGGAAACGTCCGCGGCGTTGGTTGGCGAACCGGACCAGGACGTGGTTTCCGTGGGTGCAGCCGGCGCGCCGGAGGAATCCGGGTCATAGTCGGCCGTTGTGTGGTGGTCCCGCAGCGCGGGGTCAGCCAGTTCAGCTGAGGCCGGCATCACGGTTGTCCCAAACGGCGTGTCGGTTGCCGGCGTCGCTGCCTGGGGCGACGGTTCGGCAGCAGCAGCGGCCCATTGCGCGGAGTCGGCGGGTGCGGCCACCGGCGAATACACTGGCGGCTCCGTGGTGGCAAGGCCTGCCGCGTCGACACCCAGTTCGGACGCGACCTCGCTCAGGGTGACCCACTGCGGCAGGCCTTCGCGCCAGACCAGGCTGGTACGGTCGATGATGCCCTGCGACAGGCGTGCGGCCAGGGTTTCCGTGTCGACCGGGCCCTGGCGTTGCCGCTGTGCGTCGGCGTAATACCACTGCGTCATGATGTCCCCTTGGGTGATGCGTTGTGCGTGCGGCGACCGGTCAGCCGCGGCAATTTTGCGGAAGTTGGTTGTCGTCGATCTCGGAACTGCACTGCCAGGTGCCGGCATCCGCATCCAGATCCAGCCACAGTGCCTTGCCATCGATCCTGGGCGAGCCCGGCGCATGCAGCAGCGCCTCGATGCCGCAGGCGCTTGTATCGAAACGACCGATCTGCACGCTGGCCAGGATGCCGGTTGCGTAGTGCTCAGGTGTCTGGAAGCCGGTATCGCCGTTCTCCGGGCAGCGGCCTTGGCTCGCGAGAAACTCGGCGATCTGTGGCTTCAGCGGCGCCAATGCGGCAACCGCCTCGGCCACCTTGGCGCGGTTCTGATAATCCTTGTAGGCCGGTAGTGCGATCGCCGCGAGGATGCCGATCATCGCTACGACGACGAACAGGCCGGCCACCGCGCCCAGCACCAACAGCAGCGGCCACGCCGGCGCCTTGGCCGGCTGGTGCAGGTGCGGTGCAGGTGGTGTGGCGAGTGGGGTCCCTGCTGCCACTGGGGTCCCTGCTGCCACCGGCAATGGCGGCGGGGCCGCCGCCGCGTGCAGATCGGTGGAAATTGGCGGGCCCAGCGTGTCGGCGCAGGCCGACAACGGCAGCCACTGGTCCAGGCCTTCGCGCCAGACCAGCGTGTCCAGGGCGATCTGCCGATCGCGATACAGGCCCAGCAGGACCGCATCGGTCACCGGGCCACGCCGCTGGCGGTTGCCCTCGGCGTAATACCAACTGCTCATCCCCGTCCCCTCGCACGCACGTCCGTGGCGGCTTCAGCCCTCAGTGTACGGGTTCAGGCTCGTCCAGGAACATCTGGGTTTCCATCCAGGCATAGGCCGCTTCTGCGCCCGGCTGATTGAACAACACCATCAGCACCACCCATTTGAGGTCGTCCAGATCCAGCTCGTCCTGGTCCAACGCCATGGCGCGGTCCAGTACCAACTCGCGCTGGTCGGCATCGAGAATGCGGTGTTGCTCGAGGAACAGCAGAAATCCACGGCAATCGACATCGAGCTTGTCCAGCTCCGGGCCATGATAGATGCGCACGGGGCCATCGACATGCGGGCGCGCGACACTGGGACGCTGCTCGGAGAGCGCATCCAGCCAGTCGAACGCCTTGCTGATTTCTGCGGGACTGAAGCCGGCCTGGATCAGGCCATTCTGAAGCGAGTCACGGTCACGGACCAGGTCCGCGTCTTCGCTGAAATAATGTTCAAACAGGTACAGCAGTACATCGAGAATGCTCTCTTTCATTGCCCCTCGGCCTGCGTCGCGCGACGCTGTGGAGGTGAAGAAACTAGGGATTGCGGGTATAGCGACCGTGCTCGGTGACCACGTCTCCCTCCAGTTCCATGATGAGCAGCATGGAGGACAGCGCGGCGGCCGTCAATCCGGTGCGTTCGACCAGGGAATCCATAGGGGTTGGGTCGTGGCCCAGCGCCTGCCACAAGCGCTGGTAGTCGGGGTCCGGGCGCGTGGAGGTGGTGGTGCGCGTCGTCCTGGGCATCTGAGTGGGGGCGGCCAGGCGCTCGCGCAAGGCAGTGGCCAATTCGCCCGACAGCAGTTGCAGTCCTTCGGTGACCTGGGCCGGCTCCTGCGCCAGCGTCGCGCCCTGGCGGATCAGGTGGTGGCAGCCGCGCGCGAGCGGGTTGTGCAGCGAGCCGGGCAGGGCGAATACCTCGCGCCCGGCCTCGGCCGCCAGGCGCGCGGTGATCAGCGCGCCCGAGCGCATCGCTGCCTCGACCACCAGGGTACCCAGCGCCAGCCCGGCAATGATCCGGTTGCGGGCCGGGAAATGCGCAGCGACCGGCCCGGTGCCAGGCAGATATTCGCTGACCACCGCACCACGTGCGGCGATGCGATCGCGTAATGCCCGGTGATGCGCGGGATAGGCCACGTCGGCCCCGGTGCCCACCACCGCCACAGTGATGCCGCCAGGCTGGGCAAGTGCGGCTTCATGCGCGATCGCGTCCACGCCGGCGGCCATGCCGCTGACGATGCCCAGCCCTGCAGCTGCCAGGCTCGATGCGAAGGCGCGGGTGTGATCGCGTCCGCCGGCGGTGGCGGAGCGGCTGCCGACCACCGCCACGCCGGGATGCCACGGCGCATTGGGGTCGCCGTCCACGAACAGCGCCAGCGGCGGGTTGACGATGTGGCGCAGCAGCGCCGGATAGTCCGGGTCTTGCCAGCCGATCAGATGGTGGTTGGGCTGTTCGCACCAGCGCAGCGCGGCATCCATCGTTTGCGGGTCAGGCGACTGCAGCCGTTCCGATTGCAGCTCGTCGCAGCCGGCTGCGCGCCAGGCGGCGGGCCCGGCAGTCAGGATGTCGGACGCGGTGGCACAGGCGCTCATCAGTGCGCGACGCGGCGGACTGCGGCCGCCCGCCAGCAGCAATATGAGCAATGCGCGCAGATCGGGAGAAGTGGGGGCCATGCGCACAGCCTGGGCCGCAAACGACGACGGCGCCCTCAGGCGCCGTCGCGTTGGACCATCGGAGTTTCCGATTACTGCGCGTCAGGATGCTTGACGAAGTAACCCAGGCCGGTCGGCTTGACGCTTTCCATCACCAGCGCATAGCTGACCTTGTCGAAGGTGCGGAACACCATCGCGTGTGAGGCATATTCGTCGGGCAGGCCGACAGTGGAGCCGGACGGGCCGCTGAAATCGTCATCGGCGCGCGAGAAGCGCGAATGCTTGACGCGGTCGCTGACGGTGCGGCCCTTGCGCCAGATCGAGAACACCGTGCCGTTGTTGATGCCCTCGCGCGCGCCACCGGAAATGGCGATCACATCGCGGGTGCCGCCAACGGTGAAGGCGTCGGAAATGGCCAGCACCCGCAGCTCGGTCTGCAACGCCTGTTCGGACGGCGGATGCGGGATGAACTGCAGATCGTAAGGCTGCGCTTCCACGGCCACGATCCGGTCGCCGGCGCGCACTTCGCGGCCGCTGTCCTGCAGCAGCAGGGTCGCCGCCTTGGAGTTGCCGCCTGCCGCGCTGCGGGTGATGGTGCCGATGTTGACCTGGGTCAGCTCGTAGCCGAGGAATTCACGGCGCGTGCTCGGTGCCGCGTAGAACTTCCACAGCGAACCCGACCCTGGCAGCGTGTCGCCGGCGGCATCCAGGTCTTCGTTGTGCTTGGGCAGGCTGAACTTCACGGTCGGGCGCACCACCGCAAAGCGCTGGCCTGGCTGTGCATCGTCCAGGCCGACCACATACGCGATCTGCTCGGCAGATGCGCGCAGGCGATTGCCTTCCAGGCCGACCACATAGGGCAGTTGATCGAAGTCTTCCACCACGCGCAGGTTCTTCAGGAACGGCTCGACATCGGCCAGCGGAATCGCATTGATCGGCGCTTCCTGACGCGGGCCGGGCTGGATCGTGCCCTTGCCGACGCGGTCCAGGTAGGCCAGGCTGATCACGTCACCCGGATAGATCAGGTGCGGATTCTGGATCTGTGGATTGGCCTGCCAGATTTCCGGCCACAGCCATGGTTTTTGCAGGAAACGCCCAGCAATGTCCCAAAGGGTGTCCCCCTTGCGGACCACATAGGTGTCTGGATGCTCGCCCACCGCTTGCGCGGCAGCGTAGGTCGCGACGGTCAGCATCGCCGCAGCGACGACCGTACGAAGTCGGTTCAACATGAGTGCCTTCTTGCCTGATTCCCCAACAGGTCTGCGCACTATAGTCCAGAAACCGGGGCGCCACGCAAGCATTGCGCTAGAATGACACCGTCTTGCCGGCGCCGCGCCGGTGTTCCCAGTCGGGTAACCCCATGGCTTTGCTCCCTATTCTCGAATTTCCCGATCCGCGGCTGCGCACCAAGGCCGTGCCGGTCGATGCGGCCGACGTCGCCAGCCCGGCGTTCCAGACGCTGCTGGACGACATGTTCCAGACCATGTACGAGGCGCCCGGCATTGGCCTGGCCGCCAGTCAGGTGGACGTGCACAAGCGCTTCATGGTGATCGACGTCAGCGAGGAAAAAAACGCCCCGCAGGTGTTCATCAACCCGGAAATCGTCACCAGGCAGGGCGAGCAGGTGTATCAGGAAGGCTGCCTGTCGGTGCCTGGCATCTTTGCCGATGTCAGCCGCGCCGATGCGATCACCGTGCGCTACCTGGACCGCCAGGGCAAGCCGCAGGAACTGAGTACCGAGGGCCTGCTGGCGGTGTGCATCCAGCACGAGATGGACCACCTGGACGGCAAGCTGTTCGTGGATTACCTGTCCCCGCTCAAGCGCGAAATGGTGCGCAAGAAGCTGGCCAAGATGCGCAAGCATGTGGCTTGAGGGCGGGGATTGGGGATTTGTGATTCGGGATTGGCGAAAGCGGGTTCTTGCTGGTCTTTGAGTCTGCCGTTTCAAATCTCCGGGCGCGGATCCTGGTGTGATCTGTTTCTTGGCGCGAGTCGTCCAATCGCCATCGCCCCAGTCCGCGTGCGCAGAGTCTTGAGACCCGGGATTTTGGACTGGATAAGCCGCTGCCCGTCGCGGTTATCGAAGTGCTGTTTGCAACCCCCGCGTCTCACCGCGCCTATCGATGCCGGGCAATGCCGCTTTCGGCGCCAGTGGCCAAACCTGCCCACGCAATTGTCCACCCCATCTATCGGTTCCACGCCGCTACCGTCCCGGCCAGCACATCCGCCGTTGCGAATCCCCAATCCCTACTCCCAAATCCCAGCCCTATGAGAATTGTCTTCGCCGGTACGCCCGACTTCGCTGTCGCCTCGTTGCGCGCTGCTGCGCAGCGGCATGAAGTGGTGGCGGTCTACACCCAGCCGGACCGGCCAGCCGGCCGCGGTCGCGGGCTGACGCCCTCGCCGGTGAAGCTGGAGGCGATCGCGCGCGGCATTCCCGTGTACCAGCCGCAGACGCTGCGCTCGCCCGAGGCCCTGGCCACGCTGCGCGGGCTCAATGCCGATCTGATGGTGGTGGTGGCTTACGGGTTGATCCTGCCCAAGGCGGTGCTGGCCGCGCCGACCCACGGCTGCTGGAACGTGCATGCCTCGTTGCTGCCGCGCTGGCGTGGCGCCGCCCCGATCCAGCGCGCGATCGAGGCCGGCGATGCCGAGACCGGCGTGTGCCTGATGCAGATGGAAGCCGGGCTGGACACCGGCCCGGTGCTGCTGTCCCAGCGCATCGAGATCGGCGAGCAGGAAACCGGCGGCCAACTGCATGACCGCCTGGCCGCGCTCGGCGCGCAGGTGCTGTCCGATGGCCTGGGGCTGCTGCGCGCCGGCATCCGCCCGGTGGCGCAGCCGCAGCCGGCGGAGGGCGTGACCTACGCGCACAAGCTGGACAAGGCACAGGCGCGGCTGGACTGGGCGCAGCCGGCGCAGGAGCTGGCGCGTCGCGTGCGTGCGTTCAATCCGTGGCCGGTGGCCGAAGCCACGCTGGCCGGCGAGCGGGTGCGTCTGCATGGCGCCGTTGCGCTCGACCTCGCCCATCAACAGCCGCCGGGTACCTTGCTGGCCGCCAGCAAGCAGGGCATCGACATCGCCTGCGGGCAGGGCGCGCTGCGGGTGCGCGTGTTGCAGCGTGAGGGCGGCAAGGCGATCACCGCCGCCGATTACCTCAACGCGCGCCGCGACCTGCCGGCGTTGCGCTGATGGCCGCCGACACGACGGCGGCCGGCGTCGCCTCGCGGCTAGTGGCAGCAAACGTACTCACGGCGGTGTTCGACCAGGGGCGTTCGTTGAAGGCCGAGCTGGCCGCGGCGCTGCCCGGCGTTGCCGATCCACGCGACCGCGCGCTGGTGGAGGCGATCTGCTTTGCGGTGCTGCGCCGCCGTCCGGCCTATGAGGTGGCATTGCGGCAATGGCTGGAACGCCCGTTGCCGCCGCGCGATGCCGAACTGAAAGCGCTGCTGATGGCCGGCTTCGCCCAGCTCGACGTGCTGCAACTGCCCGCGCATGCGGCGTTGTCGGCCACCGTGGAGGCATGCCGTGCGCTGGGCCGGCCGCGGCAGGCCGGCATGGTCAACGCGATCCTGCGGCGTGCGCAGCGCGAGGGCTTTCCGGCGGTGTCCGACGATGCGGGTTGGCCGTCGTGGTTGCGCAAGCAGCTGCGTGCCGATTGGGGCGCGCAGGCCGAGGCGATCTTCGTCGCAAGCGCGCAGATGGCCCCGATGTGGCTGCGCGTGCATCGCGGGCGTACCGATCCCGCCGCCTACGTGGCGCGGCTGGCAGAGGCGGGCATTGGTGCACAGACCGACACGGTGCTGCCCGATGCCGTTCGGTTGCAGGAGGCGGTGCCGGTCAGCCAGTTGCCCGGCTTTGCCGGCGGCGATGTCTCGGTGCAGGATGGCTCCGCGCAGCAGGTCGCCGATGCGCTGACGCTGGCGCCCTCGGCACGCGTGCTCGATGCCTGCGCTGCACCCGGCGGCAAGGCGGCGCATCTGCTCGAGCGCCATCACCGATTGCAGCTCACCGCGCTGGATGTGGATGCACGCCGCCTGGAGCGCGTGCAGCAGACCTTGCAGCGCACCGTGCCGGAGGCGCAGGTCGCGTTGCATGCGGCCGATGCCGCCGACACCGCGGCATGGTGGGACGACCAGCCGTTCGATGCAGTGCTGCTGGATGCGCCATGTTCAGCGACCGGCGTGGTGCGGCGTCAGCCGGATGTGCTGTTGCATCGCCGCGCCGACGATATCGATGCCTTGTGCGCGCTGCAGGCGCGGCTGCTGGATGCGAGCTGGCGCACGTTGCGTCCGGGCGGCCAGCTGCTCTACACCACCTGCTCGCTGCTGGCGCGCGAGAACCAGGCGCAGGTCCAGGCCTTCCTGCAGCGCACGCCCGATGCGCAGGCGCAGCCCCTGGGTGCGCACTTCGGCCATGCGGCAGGCCCGGGACGGCAGCGTTTTCCCGGCGAGCAGCACTGCGACGGTTTCTTCTACGCGCTTTTGCTAAAAGCCTCCTGACCGCGCGCCGCGTCCGCCGCGCCCCTCTCGCGTCCCATTGCCACCCGCCATGCTCAAGACCCGTGCCTCGAAGGATGTTTGGTTGCTGGCCATCACTGCAGTGCTGGTGATCGGCGCCGGGCTGGGCCTGCGCGACCCCTGGCCCTCGGACGAGCCGCGCTTTGCGCTGGTCGCCAAGCAGATGGTGCTGAGCGGGGACTGGTTGTTCCCGCATCGCGGCAACGAGCTGTATTCGGACAAGCCGCCGATGCTGATGTGGCTGCAGGCGCTGTTCTATACGCTGCTGGGCAACTGGCGTGTCGCGTTCCTGCTGCCGTCGCTGCTGGCGGCGCTGGGCACGCTGGCCTGCGTCTATGACCTGGGCCGGCGGCTGTGGACCCCGCGGGTGGGGGCGTATGCCGCGTGGATGCTGCTGTTCACCCTGCACTTCACCTTCCAGGCCAAGAAGGCGCAGATCGATCCGCTGGTGGTGTTCTGGATCACCCTGGCCAATTACGGGCTGCTGCGGCATCTGTTGACGGGCCCGGCCTGGCGCTGGTGGACGTTGGGATGGTTTGCCGCCGGGCTGGGCGTGATCACCAAGGGCGTGGGCATCATCGCGCTGTTGATGCTGATCCCGGCCGGCATTGCCGCCGCACGCGGCTGGCCGGGTGTGCGCATGCATGTGCGCGACCGCCGCTTCTGGCTCGGGCCGCTGTTCTTCTTCGTCGCGATCGCGCTGTGGTTCGTGCCGATGATGATCACCGCGCTCACCGCCGGCCAGCCCGAATACCGCGTGTATCTCAACGACATCCTGCTGCGCCAGACCGCCAAGCGCTACGCCAGTTCCTGGGACCACGCGCAGCCGGTCTGGTACCACCTGCAAAGCATGGCCACGATGTGGATGCCCACCATCCTGCTGTTGCCGTGGGCGATTCCGGCGTGGCGGCGGCGGTTGCGCCGGCGCGATGCGCGCTATCTGCTGCCGTTGGCGTGGTGGCTGCTGGTACTGGTGTTCTTCACCATCCCCAACGGCAAGCGCGATGTCTACATCCTGCCGGCGCTGCCGATGTTCTGCCTGGCGCTGGCGCCGCTGGCTGCGGGCCTGCTGCGCCGGGCCGGGGTGCAGCGGGTGCTGTTCGGTTTTGCGCTGCTGTTGACCGTTGCATTTGCCGCAGGCGGGGCGGCGATGCTGATCGGCCACCCGGGATTCGAGCAGAAGATCATGGACAGCCGCGGCGTCGGCAGCGAAGCCACCGACCCGCTGGGCTGGCTGCTGCTGGCGGTGGGCACCTGGGGCGTGGCCAGCCTGCTGCTGTTGCGCGTGCGCCGCTCCGCGCTGGCGGTGGTGTCGCTGCTGGGCGCGTGGTGGGTGGCGTTCGGGCTGGTCTGCTACCCGATCTTCAACGAGTCCAGTTCGGCCGGCGCGGTGATGCGCGAGGCCGGGCGCCGTATCGGCCCGGAGGCCCAGCTCGGCCTGGTGGCCTGGAAGGAGCAGAACCTGCTGATGGCCGACCGCCCGGCGCAGACCTTTGGCTTCAAGGTGCCATGGGAAGAACAGTTGCGACGTGGCGTGGCCTGGCAGTCAGCGCAACCGGGCCAGCGTTGGCTGCTTGCTCAGGAGACGGCGCTGCTGGGCTGCTTGGACCGCAGCCGCAGCCAGCTGGTCGGTGTGGCCAACCGGCGGCGCTGGTGGCTGGTGCCGGCCGATGCCGTTCAGGGCGACTGCGTGGCCAGTTCCACGGAGAAGGCGGTCGAGGAAAAGGAGCAGGGCAACCTGGACGTCGAATGAGTCCTTCACGCGCGCAGTTCAGGTCCTGCCCGCATCACCCCAAAGCAGTGGCCGGCTGTTGTCTAGCAGGCATTCATGCGGGACATCGTTAGCTTGGCCCGCGTCGCCGACGCGCCGTGCCTGTCCTGTCTCCTTTCGCCACCGATCTTTCGATGAATTCATTGCGCACCCAGCCCGCATCGCTTCCGCAATCCGTACCCGTCGCATCGCGCGCGGGCGTGGGCATTGCCGAGCTGGGCGTGTTTACGCTGACCGCGCTGGTGGTGAGCATGCCCAGCGGGTTGCTGCCGTTCGGCGTGTGCCTGTTGCTTGGCTCGCTGGTCGGCTGGCGTAGCCTGCGTGCCGGTATCTCGGCTCGCAGCGGCGCGTTGCGCGCGGTGGGCTGGCTGACGGTGGCGGTGATTGCGATGTCGCTGCTGTCGATCGTCTTGTTCGAGCACGGCCTGCGCGATGTGGGCAACCGCTCGCGGTTTCTGGTGCTGCCCTGGGCGGCGCTATGGGCCTATGCGTTGCAGCCGCGCCAGGTCTGGCTGTGGCGAGGTGCATTGACCGGTGTGTTTGCAGCCATGCTGATCGCATTGCTGCAGGTGGTGAAGGGTGCCGACCGTGCGGAAGGCTTTACCAACGCGATTGTCTTCGCCGATATCGCAATGATGTTGCTGGTGGTGGTGGCGTTCTGCCGGCCAACCGGCGGCGTGCGCTGGCTGGTGGGCGCGGCGCTCGCCACGCTGCTGGTCATCGTGCTGAGCGGCAGTCGCGGCGTGTGGCTGGCGTTGCTGGCCACCGTGGGCGTGCTGGCCTGGGGCGCGCCGTGGCATAGCGCGCGCATGCGGCTGCTGACCTTCGTCGGCGGTGCGGTACTGGCGGTGGGCGTGGTCGCCAGCGTGCCTGCGTTGACCGATCAAATGCGCCTGGGCGAATTGCAAAGCGATCTGCAGCGCTACGAAGTCGGCGACAGCGATTCGTCCGCCGGTGCCCGTATCGAGCGTCTGCATGTGGCCTGGGACACCGTGCTTGCGCATCCTTTGACCGGCGTCGGCGTAGGCCGTTTCGACGATGCGATGCATGAGCTGCCGGTGTGTGCTGCGGATAACGCGCTGCTCCGCTGTCATCTGGGCCACGCGCACAACGATGTGGCCGAATGGGCCGCAACCCAGGGCGTGCCGGGCCTGTTGCTGCTGATTGCGGTGTATGGGGTGCCGCTGTGGGTATTCGTGCGCTTGCATCGGCGTAGCGGGCACGTGCAGTTCCGCGGGCCGGCGGCGGCCGGGGTGATGCTGGTGATCAGTTATGCCCTGTGCGGGTTGACCCAGTCGATGTTCGCGCACCAGGTGTCGGCGAGCTTCTATTCGGCGCTGGTGGGTGTTCTGGTAGGTCTGGCAGCGCGCCAGGCGCAGCCAGCGATGCCGAAGGCGGTCAGCAACCCGTCATGAGCGGTCGGGTGGGCGCTTAGCGAATTGCGAGCCTGGTTGCCTGGTAGCGGCCCATATCCCTGGCAAGCGGTCGAGCAACTGGCCGCCCATGCGAAGTGCCCCATGCGTAGTACGGGCATGCCAATTGGCACCACCGGTCGCCCCGCCTGACAGTGGCGCAGTTGTAGTGCCGGCTAAGCCCGGTCGCTGCGTCGATCCACGGCGCGTGGCGGGTCCTGCACCGGCTGGTTGCGCTGCAGCAGCCACAGCATGATGGTCTTCTGGCGCACGTAATTGGCGCGCACATAGGCGTAGATCAGCCCATGCCAGCCATCGCGAAACCCGCCGCGCAGCAGATAGCCGCGCCAGAAGCGCCAGGCCGGCGCCAACACCAGCTTGCTCCAGGTCGCACGCTTGCCGCGGGCGTAGTCGTGCTCGGCCATCATCTGCGCGTAGCGCTGGGTCTTGGCCAGCTGCTGCATCAGCGATCGGTAGGGGTAGTGGATCAGGTCGCCGCGCAAGGTGGCCACAGCACCATCGACACTGGCCGCCTCATGGATCTCGCGCTTGCCGCGCCAGCCGCCGCGGCGTCGGTCGAACAGGCGCAGCACGCGGTCCGGGTACGCATTGCCGTGGCGCAGGAAGCGGCCGAAATACTCGGAGAGCCGCGCAAAACGGTAGCCGGCCGCGTCGGCAAAGCCGGCATCGCGCGCGGCGAGGATCGCTGCACGCAGGCCGTCGCTGATGCGCTCGTCCGCATCCAGGCACAGCACCCAGTCGTGGCTGGCCTGCGCCACGCAATACGCCTTCTGGCTGCGGTAGCCGTCGAAGACGCGTTGCAGCACGCGCGCGCCGTGCGCGCCGGCGATGTCTGCAGTGGCGTCGGTGGAACCGGAGTCCACCACCACGATCTCATCGCAGAACGCCAGCGAAGTCAGGCAGTCGCGTAGGCGATCGGCCTCGTTGAACGCGATAATGCAGGCGCTGATGCAAGGCCGTTCGTCGGGTGCGGTCGAAGAGGACATGTGATGGCCGATTACCTGCTGTTCGCAACGGAACGTTACGCGTTGCCTATTCTGGCGCCATTGGCGCAGGCATTACAGGCCCGCGGCGACACCGTTGCCGCCTGGTACGAGGGCGGCGCGCGCGGGCTGGTGCTGCCGGACGTGCGCGAAGTGGGGTTGCGCGAGGCGCTGGCGCTGCGTCCGCGCGCGGTATTCAGTGCGGCCAACTGGGTGCCGCCGTTTGTCTCCGGCGCCAAGGTGCAGCTCTTCCACGGCTTCAACGTGCAAAAGCGCGAGGACAATCGTGGCCACTTTCGCGTGCGCGGCTTGTTCGATCTGTACTGCACGCAAGGCCCGGCCACCACTGCGCCGTTTCGTGCGCTGGCGACGCGCGAAGGCCATTTTGCGGTGGTGGAAACCGGCTGGCCCAAGCTCGACCCGGTGTTCCGCGATGACGGCGGGCACAGCGCCGCACTGCGTACGCCCGCCAACGGGCGGCCGGTGATCCTGTTCGGTTCCACCTTTACCGAGCGGCTCAGCGCGGCACCTGCGTTGTACGAGGAAATCGCTGCCGATATCGCCCGCGGTGCGCACTACTGGCTGCTCACCCTGCATCCCAAATGTGCGCCGGAGCTGTTCGACCGCTATCGCGCGCTGGCCGGTGCCAATGCGCGGTTTGTCGAGTCCGAAGAGGTCGTGGCGGCGCAGCGTGCGGCCGATGTGCTGGTCTCCGATACCTCATCGATCGTCTCCGAGTTCGTGGTGCAGCACAAACCGGTGGTGACCTTCCGCAACCGCGTGCCGCAGCCGCATATGCTCGACTTTCAGCAGCCGGCGCAGTTGCCGCAGCAGCTGGCGCGCGCGCTGGCGCCGGATGCCGCGTTGCACAGCGCACTGGCCGCCTATGCCGATGCGATCCACCCGTATCGCGACGGGCATTCGTCCGAACGGGTGATCGCCGCCACCGAAGCGTTCATTGCCGGCAAGCTCGGCACGCTGCGACGCAAGCCGCTGGGCGCCTTGTGGCGAGGCCTTCAGATTCGCCGCGAGCTTGGATACTGGGGCCCGGCGCAGCATTGATCGCTGCTGGTCGATCGCTGACGAGATAGCGCTGCCAACAGCAACGTCCACCCAATCCCGATTCCCGATCACCAGCGCAGCTTGCGCCGTGCCAGTGCGGCGCCCAGTTGCGTCTGCAGCGCCTGCGCTTGCGCCAATGGCACAAAGCGCAGGCGCAGCGCCGGGCCGGTGGTGCTGGCACCGGCGGTGTCCAGCCACAGCGTGGCGGTGCCGGTCAGGCGATCCAGCGGCGAGCGTTGCAGCTGCAGCGCCTGCAGCTTGTCCAGTTCGGCCAGTCGCCACCAGCGCTTCCACCAGCCGCCGCGCACCGCCACGTAGCGCGCATCCACTGCATAGCCCATGCGCTGCACCTGGCGATGCGCCTTGAAGGCGCTCCACGGCAGCCACAGCAGCAACCACGCCGCCTGGCTGCCGAACTGCCACGCCAGCCCGGCAACCAGCGGCAGCAACATCAGCAGCGTCGGCAGGCTCAGCCGCCACCAGCAATGCGTTGCGATCGCCTGCCACTGCGCCGGCGGCCAGGCAATGCCGGGCAGCAGATGCTGCAGCAAGGCATCGCAGCGCTGCGGCTCTGCGATCGGTGCCAGCTCCTTCAACGCGCTGTCGCGGTTGTCGCCGGCGCTGGCCACGGCGGTGTCCACGCGCAGCTGGCGGCGGCCGAACAGGCGATGCAGGCGGCTTTCGTACACCGTCCACGACTGGATCCGCCGCAGCGCCACGCTGCTGCGGATCCGCGTCAGCAGACCGCGCTCCACGGTGAGGCGTCGCTCCGATTCGCTGAGATGAAAGCCGTGGTATTGCGCCACCGCCAGGGCCACCGACAGCGCACGCATGGCCAGCAGCACCGCCATGGCAGCGATCGCCACCAGGACCGTGGTCACCGCCGCGCCCGGATGGACCTGGCTGACATAGCGGTAGGCGAGCTCGCCATTGGTCTCGATAAAGCTGGATGCCACGCGGCGCGGAATCATCTGATAGATCACGCCGAAACTGGCAGCCACCACCACCATGCCGCGGTTGGAGATCAGGCCCAGCCGGATCACTTCGCCCAGCGGAAGACGCAGCAAGGTGGTGCGGTCGTCGTCCTGCACCACCGCCGCATCGACGTGGTGGGCGCGGCGCCGTATCAGATCTTCCAGCGCCAGGGCCTGGTCCAGCCGCAGCACGCGCATTTCCGCCTCGGGCTTGTGCCCGCCGGCCGACTCCAGCCGCACTTCCGCCACGCCGGCCAGCCGGTGCAGCAGCGATTGATGCACCACCACGTTGTGGATACGCGCGAACGGAATATCGCGTCGGCTGCGCTCCAGCAGGCCGCTGCGGATCGCCACGCTGTCTTGCCCGATCCGATAGCGGTAGGTGAAGTAACGCAGCACCGAAATCGCGACCAGCATTGCGATCACCGCTGCGGTGGCGATGTGGTCGGTGAAATCGCGGCTGCCGTCGCGGCTGCCGAACACGGCCAGGGCGACCAACGGGATCAGGAACTGGCGGATCTGCTGCAGCAGCACGAACACCCACGACAGCGGGTGCAGGCGCTGCTCGTCGTGGCCGGGGTGTTCGATGACGCTCACAGCGCGTCGTCGTGGTGATCGAGCTGGCGGGCCAGGCGGTCGCGCAGATGCTCGGCATCGGCCTGGTCCAGCCCGGACAGCGCTACCGCGTTGAGACGGCTACCGGCGGTGTGCACCACCAGCGTGGTCAGGTGCGTGGCGCGTTCGATCGGGCCGCGGCGCAGATCCACGTGCTGCACACGCGAGATCGGCACGCGGGTGTCGCTCTGCCACAGGTGCCCGCGTTGCAGCGCCAGGCCGTGCTGGTCGAGTTTCCACAGCGTGAGCCGGTGCCGTTTGACTGCCAGCCATGCGCACAGCACCGCCATCGCCACTGTCACCCCCAGCACCGCCGGCCAGTAGTGCCAGGCGTGCAGCACGGTGACAGTGACGCCGGCCGCGATCAGGCCGGCACAGCCACCGCCAAGTGCGCCGTTGACCGCCGCCACATAGGCGCCCCGGCGTGGCAACTGCTGCCAGTGCGCGTGGTCCACGGGCAGTGGCTGGGCAGGCGCGGCGCGGACCAGGATGTCGGGGTGCGGCGGTGGAGCGTCGTGCACGAGGCGGGCCTGCAGAAGCGGTGCGCAAGCATAGCCGGGCACCCGGTCAGGACGCATCCGGCATGGCCGTGGGTCGCGAGGAGCCGGATTGGACGGCTGACAGCTGTCGCCGCAGTGCCTGGGCGGACACGTTGTGTGGTCGAAGGCGGTCTTCATCACCGCGCGCGGTTGCGCCACGCATTGGAATACCCGGACCGACGGCCACGCCGATGGCGCGCAGCGATGGCCGTCGACACCAAACCTTGGCCGGGAAGCCCCCCCGCAGTGGTCAGCTCCAGGCATCGTTAGCGGATGCGCCGACGCCACACAGCGCGCCTGCGTGCCGCCGCCGTCGATCAGGCAGCCCCGCTGCCCGCGCTTACTGCGCAGCCAGAATCAGCGCATCCACATCCAGCGCATGCCCGGCGCGCGCGGCCTTGGTGCGCAGATACTGCTCGTTTTCGGGGGTGATATCGCCGGTGACCGGGATGCGGTCTTCCACCGCGATCCCGGCGGCACGCAAGCGTTCGGCCTTGGCCGGGTTGTTGGTCAGCAGCCGGATGCGACCGATCCCCAAGCCGCGCAACATCGCCACCGCGCTGCCGTAGCGGCGCTCGTCCGGGCCGAAGCCCAGCTGCGCATCGGCATCGATGGTATCCAGCCCCGCATGTTGATACCCGTAGGCGCGCATCTTGGCGGCGATGCCGGTGCCGCGGCCTTCCTGATCCAGATACAGCAGCACGCCGCCGCCCAGGTCCTTCAACTTGGCCAGGCCGTGCCGCAGCTGGTCGCCGCAGTCGCACTTGAGCGAGCCGAACAGGTCGCCGGTCAGGCAGGACGAGTGCACGCGCACCGGCACCGCGGCCGACAGGTCGGGCTGTCCCACCACGATCGCCACCTGGTCGCGCTGCGCGACGCCGCCACGGAACACCACGAATTCGCTCATGCCCAGGCCGCGCAGCGGCACCGGCGTGCGGGTAACCAGCTCGTAGCCGGCTGCGGCCGACTTGGCGCAACCGCTGCCCAGGTCGTCCAGCGCCAGCGATTGGCAGCCCGCGAAGGCGGCATGGTCGTGCACATCGCGCAGGTCCACCGCCAGCAGCGCCGGCAGCAGCAGCCCCAGCCGCGCAATCTCCACGCCGCCGGCATCCAGCGCGTCGCCAGCGGCCCAGTGCGCCGGCACCGGGGTGTCGCGCAGATAGGCCAGGGCGGCGAGCTGGTCGTAGCTGTAGTCGGCCAGCGCGACGCGTGCGCCCTGCGGCGCGGTCAGCCCCAGCACCTGCGCGCGCGTGGGCGTGACGAACAGATAGTGGCGGCCCTGCGCCGCGCGCGCGAACGCGGCATACGACTGCGCCGTGCTGCTATCGAGCGCCAGCACGGCGCGCGACTGCCCGCCCGCGGCGGTGAGCAGCACCGGCCGGCCAGCACGCAACTCGGAGGCGGCGCGCTCACAGCGGATGGCTGCCGGATCGCCGAAGGCCTGTGCGCTGGGGGAGGGGATGGGGCTGCTCATGCACGACTCCAGATGGGGATTGCCACGGCCGCTTCAAGGCGGCCGCCACCGCGCCAGTGCCGGCCGCATGCCGCCATTGTCGCGTGCTTGGCAACGGCCGGTTGCCTGCAGCGGGTGGAACGCTGCATCCAGTGGCTGCGTTTGAGTGACAGCACAGGCGCCGATTGGTTGTGCGCCGCCCGCGTTGTTCAGCGCCCGGCAATGCTTTCTAATCAGGCGATCTTTCCGTTCAGCAGACCCCATGCGCCTTATCGACTGCAATGAGTCGCGTCACGCCAGCGCGATCCTGGACATCTTCAACGAGGCCATCGCCAACTCGACCGCGTTGTACGACTACCGGCCGCGTCAGCCGGAGAGCATGGTCGGCTGGTTTGCCACCAAGCGCGCGGGCGGATTTCCGGTGATCGGCGTCGAAGATGCCGATGGCACGCTGATGGGTTTTGCCAGTTACGGCACCTTTCGCGCCTGGCCGGCGTTCAAGTACAGCGTCGAGCATTCGATCTATGTGCATCAGGACCATCGCGGCAAAGGCCTGGGGCGGGTATTGCTGCAGGCGCTGATCGCTGCGGCAGAGCAGCGTGGCGTGCACGTGCTGGTCGGTGGCATCGACGCCAGCAACCAGGCCAGCATCGCGCTGCACGAACAGTTCGGCTTCACCCATGCCGGCACCGTGCGCGAGGCCGGCTTCAAGTTCGGTCGCTGGCTGGATCTGGCGTTCTATCAACGCATTCTGGCGACGCCTGCAGACCCGCACGACGATTGATGCCCCGACCTGGCTGCCGCGCGCGATCAGGCCTGCGCGGTGTGGCGATCAGTGCGGATGCCGCTCGGTGGCGTACGGGTTGGCCTCACCGCTGCCCGGCGGGCGCAGCGTGTAGCGCTTGTAGGTCCACTGGTATTGCGCCGGGTCGCGCCGGGCGATCTGTTCGATGCCCGCGTTGAGTGCGCTGGCTGCACGTACCGGATCGGGGTCGGCCACTGCCGGGTCGGCCGGCTGCACGTGCAAGGCAAATTGCAGGTCGCCACCGGCGCGCTCGCACCAGCCGTACAGCACGATCGCGCCGGTGCGCTCGGCAAGTCGGTTGACCAGAGTCATGGTCAAGGCCGGGATGCCGAAGAACGGCGCAAACACGCCATCGCCCATCTTCGGTTGCTGGTCGGGCAGGATGCCGACCGCGCCACCGTCCTTGAGTACCTTGAACAACTGCCGCACCGCCGGGCCTTCGGCACGCACCTGGCGCACGTTGTCGCCGCCGCGCGCCAGTTGCAGAAACCCGTCTACCGCTTCGGACTCGGGCGGCCGGTACACGATGGCGATCGGGCCACGTTCGGACAGCCACTGGTTGAGCAATTCCCAGTTGCCGAAGTGCGGCGCCGCCACGATCACGCCACGCCCGGAGGCCAGCGCCGCGTCGTAGAGGTCCTGGCCATTGCGCTGCAGGCGGGCCAGATTTTCGGCCGGCGGACGGGTCCAGGTTCGCAGCACTTCCAGCGTCTGCCGCGCGGTCGAGCGCAGGATCTGTGCGTGCAACTGCGCGCGCTGCTCTGCCGGCAATTCCGGGTAGGCCAGTTCCAGGTTGCGGCGTGCCACGCGGGCTTCGCGCGCGTTGAGCTTGCGCCAGCTCCAGGCCAGCGCATCGGCCATGCGTTTGAGCAGCGGCCACGGCAGGCGGCCCACGGTGGCCGCGGTGGCATAGAGCAGGCGAGCGCGAAGATCAGGTGTCATCCGCGCAATTCTAAACAGCGTGGCCGGCGAAGGCCCGCAGGTGACAGGGCGGGCAGCGCTGGGCATGCTGCGCGGCACACTTTGCTGCCCAGGACTTTGCATGCTCGCCCTGATCCAGCGCGTCACCCGGGCCTCGGTCACCGTCGATGACCGGATCGTCGGGCAGATCGGTCCCGGGCTGCTGGCGCTGGTCGGCGTGGAGCCCGGCGACAGCGATGCGCAGATCCGGCGCCTGGCCGAGCGCCTGCTCAGCTACCGGGTATTCGGCGACGACGCCGGCAAGATGAATCGCTCACTCACCGATACCGGCGGCGGTCTGCTGCTGGTCAGCCAGTTCACGCTCGCGGCCGACACCAGCTCCGGCAACCGCCCGGGCTTCAGCACTGCGGCGCCACCGCAGGAGGCTGAACGGGCGTTCAATCAATTGGTGGCGATCTGCCGCGAAAAACATCGCGGAGGGGTGGAAACCGGGCGCTTCGGTGCCCATATGGTTGTCGACCTGGTCAACGACGGCCCGGTGACCTTCCTTCTCAGACCCTAGCCAGCGCAGTTCTACCAGCGGTCCCGTCTTGATTCCGGCAGACCGGGCTTCACGCTGGTATAATGCTAGGTTCTCTTTCCAATCTCAAAGCCGGTGGCGCGAGCACTCATGGCCAACGAACGTCCTGCCCAGCAATCCGACATCAAGCTACTGATCAGCAAGGGCCTGGAACAGGGCTATCTGACCTACGCCGAAGTCAATGACCATCTGCCCGACGACCTAGTCGACCCGGAGCAGATCGAAGACATCATCAGCATGATCAACGGCATGGGCATCGATGTCCATGAAGTTGCGCCCGATGCTGAAACCCTGTTGCTCAACGATGGCAACACCGGCAACCGCGAGGTTGACGACACCGCAGCCGAAGAAGCTGCCGCCGCGCTGACCGCGCTCGACACCGAAGGTGGCCGCACCACCGACCCGGTGCGCATGTACATGCGCGAAATGGGCACGGTCGAGTTGCTGACCCGCGAAGGCGAAATCGCCATCGCCAAGCGTATCGAAGAAGGCCTGAGCCAGGTCCAGGCAGCACTGGGTGTGTTCCCGCTGTCGACCGAAATGCTGCTGGCCGATTACGAAGCGCACAAGGAAGGCAAGAAGCGTCTGGCCGAGATCGTGGTCGGCTTCAACGACCTGATCGAAGAAGCCGACGCTGCCGCCGCTGCACTGGCCGCCGCCGGCCCGGTGGCCGTAGACGAAGACGCCGTCGATGAAGACGACGACGAAGACGGCGATGACGACGCTGCCGAGGAAGAGGCCGGCCCGACCGGTCCAGACCCGGTGGAAGTGGCCACGCGCATGGAGAACCTGGCCAACGAATACGCCAAGTTCAAGAAGATCTATGCCAAGAACGGCGCCGAGCACAAGCTGGTGGTCAAGGCGCGCGAAGACATGGCCGCCATCTTCACCACGCTCAAGCTGCCGCTGCCGCTGACCGATGCGCTGGTCACCCAGCTGCGTGGCGTGGTCAACGGCATCAAGGATCACGAGCGCAAGGTGCTGCACCTGGCCACCACCGTGGCACGCATGCCGCGCAAGGATTTCATCCGCTCCTGGGAAGGCAACCAGACCAACCTGGAATGGGTGGAAGACGCACTCAAGCGCAAGCAGAAGTGGTCGTCGGCGCTGCGCGACGTCAAGGACCAGATCGTCTCCGAGCAGCAGGGCTCGATCGAGATGGAGAAGGCCAACTACCTGACCCTGGGCGAGATCAAGGAAATCAGCCGCGCGATGGCCTATGGCGAAGCCAAGGCACGCAAGGCCAAGAAGGAAATGGTCGAGGCCAACCTGCGCCTGGTCATCTCCATCGCCAAGAAGTACACCAACCGCGGCCTGCAGTTCCTCGACCTGATCCAGGAAGGCAACATCGGCCTGATGAAGGCCGTGGACAAGTTCGAATACCGTCGTGGTTACAAGTTCTCGACGTATGCAACGTGGTGGATCCGTCAGGCCATCACCCGTTCGATCGCCGATCAGGCGCGCACCATCCGTATTCCGGTGCACATGATCGAAACGATCAACAAGTTGAACCGCATTTCCCGCCAGATGCTCCAGCAGTTCGGCCGCGAGGCCACGCCGGAGGAGCTGGCCAAGGAAATGGACATGCCCGAGGACAAGATCCGCAAGGTGATGAAGATCGCCAAGGAGCCGATCTCGATGGAAACCCCGATCGGCGACGACGAGGATTCGCATCTGGGCGACTTCATCGAGGACACCAACGTGGAGTCCCCGATCGACAACACCACCAACATCAATCTCTCCGAGACGGTGCGTGACGTGTTGGCCGGGCTGACCCCGCGCGAGGCCAAGGTGCTGCGGATGCGCTTCGGTATCGACATGAATACCGATCACACGCTGGAAGAAGTGGGCAAGCAGTTCGACGTCACCCGCGAGCGGATTCGTCAGATAGAGGCCAAGGCGTTGCGCAAGCTGCGTCACCCGAGCCGTTCGGAACAGCTGCGCTCGTTCCTGGACATCGACTGATTTGTCGGTCGCCATGCTCACCTGATCACACAATAGCCCCGCACATGCGGGGCTGTTGCGTTGTGGGGCCCGGTAGGGCGACGCTTGCCGCATGCGCTGCCGGGAATGGCGCAGGCCAGGCCGCGCAGCTTCACGTTCCGGTGACGAAACCGGACCGCGACGCACTATTAAGTGGATGTTTCCTTCAATCTCACCTGATGTTCCAACCGGCACTTCTACGTTGGTGCCCGAATGGAAACGAGACTGTCCGATGAGTAGGCAAAGCCGCTTCGAGACCACCACCTACCGCGATCACGAGATCCGCGTACGCGCCGAGCAGGCGTCACCGACCGCCAGGTGGACGCTGTGGGTCGATGTCTATGCCAACAACGGCAGCACGCGGCTGCCGCGCATCAGCGACCAGCACCAGACCTGGGAGACCTATCAGGACGCCATCGCGCAGGGCTTCCGTGCGGGCCGCCTGCTGATCGACAGGCAACGACAGACTGCCGATGCGTGAGGCGTGGTTGGTGTGCCTGACATGCAGCAGACAAGCTCGCTGACAGACAGGTAAACTTGCCTCACTCCTGCGGGCCCGACGTATCCATGCGGCACCAGCGAGCGCTGTGCAGCAGGGCCTATAGCTCAACGGTTAGAGCAGAGGACTCATAATCCTTTGGTTCCAGGTTCGAATCCTGGTGGGCCCACCACGCGCATCCATGAAGGCGATTGGATGTTGTGCGTGCTTGGCGATGAGCAGATGCCAGAAGTGAACCTGACCCCTTCGGGCTCCGCGGGCAACGACGCAGGGGACCTGCCACCTTGCGTTCGTTGAAACTAGTAGTTCGGCAGCGCCTCGTTGAGCCAGTCGAACGTAGCCCCATTGGCCCTCCAAGTCGTGTCCTGAACACCCTTCGCTTCAATCACCACCAGGTCGGTCCCGTCACCCCGAGTGGTGGAACTAAGGGCATCAAAGAAGTCACGCGAGCTGCCTTCATGGGTGGCGAAGATGACGTTGTCTGCGAAGCGATGATGGCTCTGGGACTTGGATTCCAACTCGTGCTGGGACCCCTTAGAGCTCGTCTCGTAAAAGTCGCTTTGTCTTTAAGCTCCTGCCGTACTAACTAGGTGCGGCAGGTGGATAACCGTTGCCTAAATGAACTGATGCGCTATTCGCAAAAAGAAAGTAAGCCAATTAACCTCATAGCGACCTATGGGCATTTAAGAGGATTCTAAAGCCTATCAGTGATATCGCTACTCGTGTAACGAGTCGTGGCATCAAGAAGTTTAATAATCTTGTTCTTATCGGTGGATTTTGAATTCACTACTTCTCGCAAAAAAAATTTTATGGGAGTCCTGTCACTACATCCCGCTATTCCTGACCCGTGAGGTATAATTAACAGCGCGTCATCTTTAAGGAAGCGGTGTCGTTGTTCAGCTTTCGAGTAGTCAATTTCAATCATCTCATCTCCGTTAAGGAAATAGCCGTTTTCGGCATCTGCTACTTCCATATATCTCCCGTCGTATAACGTTGCTGCATCCTCGGTCCAATTTTCTACATTCTTACGCATTGCTTTCTTTCCTGATGAGTCGGTTATTTCAAACGGACTGTCTGCTGCAATGAGTAATACAAAAAAGCTTTGCCATTCGCCAGGATATTTGTAAAAAATAATCTTTTCTATGTGGCATTCATAAATTTTTGCCACTAACCAGCGCCGTCCCTCCAATTCTGAAATCGCGTCTAGCTTATTGTCGCCGCCATCGGAGCGGGCGTACCAATAGTCATGCGGGTCGCACCGGGTCGCAAAATTTTTAAGAAATCTATTTATAACTTTTTGATCGGTTGTCTCGTAGAGCTCAGGGATTTGCGGGACTGATGATCTGAAAGCTTGGTCTAAGTTGCGTATAGGAGCCCACGCATCCTTTGGTGGATTTCTAAATTCGGCAGCAAATTCATGCATTTTTCCAACATGCTGAAATCTGTCGTCCGGATTGTCTTTTATACAGCGATCAATAATTCTATCGAGTAATTCTAAATCTTTATTTGCACCGTGGTAAGGTTGGCGGCCGCCGCCACGAATAAAGCTTCCGCGTATATACCAGTTCAAAACTTGCCCTAGAGCAAAAATATCCATTGTTCGTGCGGCAACAGTTCCGGGAATTAATTGTTCCGGAGCACAGCATGCAAAATTTGCCAGCCTATCAGCATGCTTTGTAGCAGCTTCGCGTGCGTATAGATCATCAGAAAAATGTGCTATTCCAAGATCGCCGACAACAAAAGTATCTTCTTTTTTGTCAAGAAAAATATTATGCGGCTTTATATCGCGATGAATTATTTCATGCGTGTGAAGGTGGTCTACTCCACTGCAAAGTGCCGTCAAGAGCATCCATCCTCGCTGTGCTTTGGCCCCATCTTCCTCGCTTGAAATGGTTCCGATTCTATGAAGATTTTCTTGGTAGCGCTTCATAATAATCAGTGAATATTTTTTTCCTTCAATCTCAGTCTGATCTAAATGGAATGCACGTGCTACGTTTGGATGGCTCGGAATCTGTGCCGCACAGAAGAACTCGTCTCTGAAGCGTGCCAATGAGCTGGTTTGCCCATGTGGTAGAAATTTAACTGCGTAAAGAAGATTGCCTTTTTTAAAAGCAAGCACTTTAGCGTTGCCACCTTCTCCAATATCTTCAGCATAAGTGAAATTTCCGACTGAAGTGTACAGAGGATTTTTCTGAAAAAACTTGATTATTGACATTTTCTGCAGAAACCTCGATTAGCGAATTCTCAGATCTACTCGGAGCGGTCTTCGATTTTTTAAAATTTCCGGCTTGATGATGGGGGAGCGTAATTAGTGGTTTGGCCCCGACATTTTCGGTCCGGTCCTGCTCGGGTCGTCCTGGCCATGGTCGCGTATTTGCGTGAGCTCTTGCTGTCGTATTTGCTCTTGCTTATCACGTGCTTGATTAGCTGCAAGATATTGTTGTTCCGGAGCTGCCGCTAGCGCCTCGCTAGTCGGCAAATTTGCCCGATTGGCGAAAGGATCCGGGGAGGCGCCTGGGCCTGCGCGCATCACGAACATCGTCACCCCGCCTGGAAGCTTGTCCGTCGGTACGTTCAGTGCAACGTCGACCTTATCGTCGGGCTTGAATCCTGCCTCCACAGCCATCCTGTAGGCGCTCGCAACCATGCGATCGCTACGCTCATCCCACGGTTTGTTGGCGCTCTCATCGAGCCTTGCGATTGATGAGCGTAGTTGCTCCACCAGCGCAGCGTCTTGCGGTTTTGGGCCAACGACGCTCTGACGATTCACCGATGGCTGCTCGTGTTCATGAGGATTGTGCGATGCGATAGAGTGCGCACCCATCTGCATTCCCGGTGCGGCAACCTGTTCTGTTTTGCCCGTGGACGCGGTGCGCCCCCGCGCATGATCGTCGTCCAGCGAAGACGAATGTCCCGGCGCTGTCTGCGGCGACGGTGCGCTGGGTAATGGGGTTTGAGTAGGCGGCGCTGCGGGCAGCTGTGTTTGAGGCGATTGCGTGGAGGGATTGGGTTGAGGGACGTTGGCAGGCATCGTCTGCTGCCGCTCTACTTGCAATATCTCTGCTGCCGTCGTGGTCGCCCTGATCTCCATGCGGTCGTCATTCTGGCCAACCACAGTGGCGATTGAGCCATCCTTCTGCAGCTGCAGGAAGAAGGGCATCTGCTTGCCCGTATCGCGTGCATGGTCTTGTGCAACTGCCGCCGTGGCGGCATCAATCTGCGCGTCAGTGCGCGTAATGCCAGCTCGGGCATACATCCCGGCCACCTGGCTATGCAAGTCGCTCTGCGTCGGCGTGGGATGCGTGCGCGCTATTTCCGCCATCGAAGCCATGTCTTGAAGGCCGGCCTGCTGACTCTGCCAAGTACGGTTCAATTCCTCGCGCGTGTTGCCGGTCGCTGGATTGGTGCCATAGAACGTGCCGGGCGTGGTCCATTCGCCGCTAGCGGCGCGAGTATAGGAGTGGCCGTCAGAAGCCTGTAAGGGCTGCGGTTGCGTGCGCGCGTTGGTGATGGCCTGCGGCACCGGTTCGCGATTGGCGAACTCATTCCAGCCGAACTGGTTGTAGGCAATCTGGTAGCGGGCCGCTGTTGCTTCCGGAGTGTTGGCGGCGTTCTGCGCAATGATGGTTTTCGACTGCTGCTCCAACTCAGTCGCACGCTCGGCGCTGATCGATGCACCACGGGTAATAGGTATCTTGCCGTCGATACTTTCTCTAATTTCAAGCTGCCACTGCCCGGTCTGCGCATTGCGCACATAGTCGCGGCCAGTTTCAAACGGCTCGCGCGGCGGATGCGTTTCGTTCTTGGCATCCAGACGATATGGATCCTGCGGTTTGGGTGGATTTGCCAGCCCGAGCGAGTACGAGTCGTTTGCTGCCCGGTAATTCAGTTCGTCAGCAAGGCGGCCAGCGGCAACCAGGCGGGTCTCCTGATAGCCGCCGCTTGGCAACGGGGCGCTGACCGAACGCGTCCACGTGCCTTGCGGATCTTCTGGGTTGCGTGTCCACTCGTTGCCACTGCGGTCTGGCTGTGTGTAGATCCGGTTGATGTCCTGCTTCTCGGCCCAACGTTCGCCAAGGTAGGCGCCCGCCACGCCGCCAACCAAGCCAGTAGCCAGCGCGCCAGGCCCCGTCCACGACCCTGTGACGGCACCGTAGCCTGCACCAAGCAGGAAGCCGCCTGCGATGCCGCCTGCATTGCGGCCAACGAAGTGCGCGGCTGCGGACTCGGCGCCGGTGTTGTTGCCCTGCGTACTTAGCTGGACGACGCGATGGCCGGTTACGGCAAAGTCGTAGGCCATGAGCGCTACGCCGGCCGCACCCGCGACACGAGCACCAGAAAGCCCCCGTGTTCCGGCAGCCTCCGCTGCAAGCCCTTCGCTTGCCACGATGCTGCCTTCGCCCGGGGTGCCAGGAAGCCGCGGCCCAGCCGGTGACCGTGCGAGAACCGGGGGCATCTCCTGGGCAAAGGCAAGGCGCAGGCGCGCCCCCACTGGTTCGGTGATTGGCAAGCGACCGGCTTGGTTTGCTTCGGCAATCGCTGTGCCGAGAGATTGACGGCCGCCCCATCTATCACTGAGGGTGGATGTTCCCGGTTGATCGATCGCGTCCAACGCCAGTTGGACGTTGCCTTCAGACCGCGTCACGCCGGCCCAGCGCGCCTCTGCTGCGGCCATCTTCCCCACATCGGCAATCTGCCCAGCATGACTTTGTTGGTAAGCCGCGAGATCGCCATAAAAAGCCCGAATCTTTGCGTTCGCCTGCTGTGGGGTCATGCCCTGCGGCGTGTTGCTTACAAGGTCGCCATTGACCAGGCCCACCTTGAGTGTGTCGGTCAGGCCGTTGACTCTAGCCGCGATGCGCTGTGCTGCGGCTTGATCGCCGCGCAGCGTTGCTTGCCCGTCGGGGGACAGTTCCAATCTTTCAAGCCGATTCGCAAGTTCCTCTGAGTACGCCCCAAGCGGTCCACCGGGGTGAGGCGACAAACCCATCCTCGCGGCCAGTGCTTGGTCCGCAGGAAGATTGAGGATGTTGCGTGGGCCATGCAGCTCGAACAGGCCGCTTCTGGAAAGCGACTGCAGCAAGCGGCTTTCACTGAAAGCCGCTTGCTCAATGACATGGTGCCCTTGGAAAGCCGGTGTATCAGCCATCGGTGCAACTCTCGCTCAGAAATCCGTATCGAGGGTTTGACGCGTCAGAGGTCTGCGGCGTCTCGCAGCGACGGGCCGCTAAGTTGGGCTGCGCTCAAGGCATCGAACAGAGCGCGGTCACAAATGGCCTCAGTTCCTAGGCGTGACTGACGGAAGATGTGGGCGTTACCAACGACCTCGCGCTTGAATACAAGGCTTGCACCGCCGGATACGCTGTAGAAGTTAAGATCTTGCCCGGTCTCGTAATCGTGTTCGATCTCGATCTGGACCCGCGATTCACTCTCGTCAATCGCATCAAGCCAACGCGTCACGCTGCAGAGGTAGTACTGAGGACCCTGCGTGCCGTCGGCAAGGGTGAAGTCGCAAGCCGCAAAGGCGAAGCCTTCCGGGTCGACGGCGTCGAACACCCGCTTCAATGCTTCCGAGACGATCCAGATGCCCGCCAGCTTTTCGAAATCACGGGGCATCTCTTGCTGTCCCGGTACCTGCACTAGGTGCGGCTTCACCGGATACTGGCTTGGATCACCATTGGGTGGATCCATGGTGTTCATGCCAGGGGGCAGAAGCAGTTCTTCGTTGGCAATCTTCAAGCCAGCACTCTGACCATTGCCCCGGAAGCTTGGCCGGAGAACAAAAAATTCTCCCAGATGGGAGTCGCTCGCGACAGTGACGGGGATTGCTGCCTCATCGTTCATGGTGATTTCCATCGTGGACGGGTGCGCCGCAGATCGCGGCTGATTCCTTTGGTTCGAGGATTCTATGGCAATGGGCGGCATGCCTGTGAAACGGATTACTAGGCGTACGCTCGAAGAGCTTCACCTATGCCGTCCAGTTACCCATGTTACGACCTGTTACCAGCCACCTCGGACGCGGGTCATGAGCGTAGCTCTTTGATATTTAAGAATTTTAGCCGTGCGGTTACCGACGTTGCCCGCGTTACCAGCAAAAACGGCACACCACAAACAGGGCCAAGTGGCTGGGAGGTGCAGGCCGTTGGACATAGCCTGTAGCACGAGCCAGCAGGGATGTTCACCACAGCTCAGCCCGCCGGGTGATTAGAGTGTGCGTTACCGCAATATTGATACTGATCCTCCATCCATAGCGATCCTCAAACCTAGTAAGTAGTGAAGGTTTTTTCTTGCTGGACGCGTCTGGATTGGCGTTTTCAGGTCTGCCGGGCTGCTGCCCACTTGGCATCTATTTGCGGGCTGGATCTGGCGGCCCGCGCGACTCGTTGGTGCAGGGATCCGCAGGGATATCGTTGCCCTAGGCACACGACTCACAGCGTTGCTGCTGTTGCGTCTGCGCGCGTGCAGGTGGTGCAGGAAAAGCACCACATGAAGTGCGCAGGCGTGGCGGGGCGACGATTGCGCGCGCCCGGGAGAGGCCCTTGCAAGCTAATGACGGCTCAAGCACGCAGCTGGTGATGCCAAACGTAAGCGCAGTCCGTTGGACTACTTATGAAAGCCTTGCAAACACCGGCGAATGAGCGACGTAAGATGTTGCCAAGCCACCTGATTTGATGACATGTCCAAGAGAAAGCAGATCTTCAAGCTATCTAATCGTCAGCTCGAAGCTGCGGTGGATATGGCTGGCTGTATGCGCCCACCCCTAGTCGCTCCGGGACGGCCGCAATGCGCCATCTTCCTCACGATGATTGAGCAGTTCGAAGCAGCCTTGCGGCTCGCAGAAGTTGGCCTAGCTACGCATGGCGCTTCGCACGCGCGCGCCATGCTCGAGTCCCTGGCGACATTCAGATTGCTTGGCCATAAGCCCGAGCAGATAACCCAGATGCAGTACGAGCAGCTTCGAGGTGAAAAAAAACTTTACGAAACGGTTCTACAGTTTCCAGAACTGGTAGGGGAGGAGCGAAAGCATATCGAGTTGAGACTGGAAAATTGCCTGGTGACGTACAGGGATCTGCACGCAAGGAATGTGCGGCCTTCCAAGCTAATTGAAAATTTTGAGGCTGCAGGGATAGCTGCATTAGCTGCGCCTTACACCATGCTGTGCAGCTTTGCGCACAACGACCTGGCCGCGCTGGCTCTACGTCACCAAGGAGAGGCCGGCATGACGTTGCGAGCAGGCGATTCAGACGACGTGGTGTTCTTAGTCATGTCTATCGTGAGCTACGCACTTTTGGATTCGGTGGCCGGCATAGGAAAAATCGCGTTGTTCCCGGACGGCCGCTTTGAGCAACATTATTCTGTTATGGGCGACGCATACATAGCCATGATGAAGTTGAGGTAGGAGCTGGCATCTGCTTGTTTGCATCGAGGAGAATTTGGCGGTAACTATGGAGGTAGGTATTCATTAGGTAAAAAATAATTTTTATAAAACAATAGCTTAGGTTTGTTGTGCGGTAGATGGTGGGCCACCAATTGAAAGTAGGCACTTGGGATGAGCGCCCAAGTGCCTTTTTTGCGGCTTCGACAAGCTATCGGGAAACGTCTTCTTCATCGCTGATCGCGCAGTCCGCGTTTTCTGGATAAGCGATTGCATGCGCCGTAATCATCGCTGCGCTCCGTTACGGTGCGCTTGCCTGCGCAACCAAGTGAGGACATCAACGGCCGGGTCCTCATGCATGCATACATGCAGCCGGCCCAACACCACGCTCTGCGCATCGCCGCCTGGCAAGACGTCATCAAAGCCAGTGGCTTCGCAGGCGATCAGGATCGGCGGAAGGTTGGGCTGCGCGTCGGAATGCAGCATGGCCAGCACATAGCCCTGCATGATCTCGAAGCTGAGGGTGACGCCTGTGCAGACGCGGAACTGTTTGCGCGTGCTCATCGCCGCACCTGCGCATGCAAGGCGTCGATTGCAGCGAGCGCTGCTTCGCAGTCTGCAAACGTGAGGCCGTGGACGGCCTTGCCTGTATTTGCGGGGCGTGCCAACCGGCTCAGCCACGCGGTATGGCTGCATTCGAAGGTATTGGCGATCAGGCCGACATGCTGGGCAATCTGACGCGCCACAGACGCGGGTACTTGTTGGGTGTTGTAGAACATGGTGCTGACTCCAGCTCGATGAGCGAACCATCCACCACGCCGCCAAGCAGGGTGGACGACCGAACGGGGTTGGCGGACCGGGTCAGCGCCGGCAGGCTTTGCAGCCTCCCCGTCCGACCGTCCATAAAAATAGACAAAGCCGGGCACGAAAAAGCCGCAGAGCATGCTCAATGCGGCTTTCGCCGCTGACAGTCAGGCCGCCAAGCCCGGTCGCCGAATATGCGGCGACGCACGCATCCTCGCTCTGGCTCCTGGTGCGTGTCAACGGGAAGCGCGGGCGTCGGCCGAGCTCATTTCGAGAATCTCCGGCACTGCGTGTCGTGATGTGCTCGAAGTTTGTCGACGCGGCTTAAACCAGCATCGATTGCTGGGCGGAGATAGCCGCCGTCGCGCCTTGCCATGATGCGGTGGTGACCGAGGCTATTCCGGGGTTGGCGAGGTCGCCTGCGGCGTAGATGCCGGGCATGCTGGTTTCGCGGCGCTCGTCGACCTTGAGGGCGATGCCGGTTGGCGTGTTGACCGTGGCCAGGCCCAGCGATTCATGCAGGCTTGCCGACGGCGTGGTGCGCGGATGCGCAAACAGGATGTCGACCGCAACGTCGGAGCCGTCATCGAGGCTGATGGTGGCACCGTGGTCCCCGTGACGGGCAATCCCGGTCATCCGGCCATCGGCCACAGGCACGTTGCGGTTTGCCAGATCGGCGCGTAGATCGGGTGCGATGGCATGGCCATCGGCAAAGACCGTCAGCCTGTCAGTCCAATCGTGGAACAACCGGACCTGGTTCATCGACTGCGGGCCGGACCAGACCAGGCCCCAGTGTTGCGAGGCGACTTCGAAGCCATCGCAATAGGGGCAGGGCACGATGGATGTCCCCCAGCTTTCGGCATAGCCCGGCACCGCCGGCATCTGGTCGACAACGCCATAGCTCAGGATCAGGCGACGTGCCTTCAGGCGTTCGTGATCGTCAGTGACAACGCAGAAATCGTCGATTGCACCTGACACACGCTCGGCCCGCGCATTGATCAGCCTGATGGTCGGATAGCGCGCAAGTTGCTGCCGCGCCTCGGCCAGTATGTCCAGCGGTGGCTTGTGATCGTGGCCGAGCACGCCATGCGAATGTCCGGCAAAGCGGTTACGCGGCCGGCCGGTGTCCAGGACAGTGACCTTGCGGCGGGCACGGCCGAGCTGCAGGGCGGCGGCAAGACCTGCAAAGCTGCCGCCGATGATGATGACGTCATCCATAGGATAGGTACCGAGTTGAAGGAGAGAGGCACGTGCGTGGCGAGGCGCCGCAGCAAGGACCTGTTGAGTCCGCGGCTTGCGCTTTTTGGTACTGGTGAGTATCCTAAATACAGAATTAGGATACTGTCAAGGACTCAAATTACAGTGGCCCAAAACAGCCGAAGCCGGCGCGGCCGGCCAACCAATGCGGCGCTTGGTCAAACGATCGTCGACGCGGCCTATGCGCTTTTTGTGGAACTGGGCTTCCAGGCGACCACATTGGACAAGGTCGCCCAGCGGGCGAAGATCTCCAAGCTCAGCATCTACCGGCACTTCGAGAGCAAGGAGGCGCTGTTCAGCGCGGCCATCGCGGACCGCTGCCATCAATTTGCCCCGCAGATGTTCTCTGAAAGCCTCGACGGCTCCGTTGAAGATCAACTGATGGCCGTTGGATCATCGCTGCTGCGCACCCTGTTGAGCCCGGATGTCCGCAGCGTTGAAGCCATGGTCATGGCCGACAAGACGAACCAGCAATCCTTGAGCAGGCTCCATTACGAGGGCGGCCCCGCCTATGTCATTGCCCAAATCGAGGCGTTGTTACGTCAGTTGCATGAGCGGGCAATGCTGGACGTGCCCGATCCTCACGGGTCCGCGCGCTTGTTTGCGGCGCTTTTCAAAGGAGCCGACCTGCTGATCATCGCGCGCTTCGATGCGCCGAGAGCGGAGGACAGCAAGGAAATCGAGTCCTATTGCAGGTCGGCTGTCGCGTTGTTCATCGCTGCGCATGGTGGCAAGAACCACGCGCCTGGATAGCGTGATGCTCTACAACCGGCTCAGCGATCTGTAGGTCTTCGACTTGAGGTTGCCGGGAAACCGCCGGGAGGTTGGCTGCGTGTTGGCGATGTTGCCGCCGTCAGTGCATGGCCATGGCGGTCGTCGTTGCCAGGGTCATGAGCCACCCAGCGTTTTCGCCCATTGCCCACTAGTTGTGCACGCGTTAGTGCAGGGCGATAACGACATGCCGTCGTCTTTCGGCCGCCAGGTCATGTTGCCGATCCTGCTTCGTATCGGCGCAGCGCATCCCGACCTCCACTACACGCTCCCCTTCAACGACCATCTGATCGACCCGGCCCAGGAAGGCACCGACCTGACGATCCGGTTTGGCGGACTCGAACGTTCGGGTGGCCTGGTGGCGCGCAAACTGGGACGCCAGCGTCGACGGGCCTCCTTGGGCCTGAGTGTCGCCGAAGGTTCTGGTTCTGGCGGGGCCACGTCATAGGGATGAGGTCAGTTCCGTTGCGATCGATGAGCGGGATCTCACCCAGGGATTGGCGCTGCAGCGCCGGATCCGCTGATGGCCAGATCCTTCAGCCACTGCTCAACGCTGCGCGGTGTGCTGCCGAGCAATTGCTGGGCGCTGGTGGCGAAGTGGATGGTATTGGCAGGGGTTTGCCAAAGGGCCTGGTAGAACCCGGCGACGGCCATGGCGGCGGGGCCGAGCAAGGGTTGCAGTTGCTTGCCGAAGGCTTCGGGTTGCATGCGCTGAAACTGGACATCGCGCTTGAAGTGGTTGGTCATTGCAGCGGCGAGGTCTGCGCCCAGCAGGCCCGGTAACTGGCCGACGCCGACCACGCCGGTGATGGCCGGTCGATCGAACAGCTGCGCAGCGACGTCGGCGATATCCAGGTGCGAGCTCCAGGACACCGGGAAATCTTCCCGGACCGGGTAACCGAGGACGCCATCGCCGTGCACGCCGCCGATGACCATGGGCAACAGCAGGTTTTCCAGATACAGACGCGGAGCGATGACAGCGCTGGAAACGCCACTGCGCTGCACGCCATCGATCAGCAGGGCGATGGCCGAGTCGGGTGCTGCCTGCAGCGGGTTGCCCGGGTCGTCGACGATGCTGCCGCTGGTGGAAATCAGCACGCGCGCTGGCCTTGCGGCGTCGATGGCCTGGACGATGTTGGTGGCGTAGGCCACGCGCAGGTCTTCGGGCGCCTGAGGCAGGTGCACGAAGACGCCATGCGCGCCGCGATAGGCGTCGATCAACGACTGGACCGAGCCGTTATCGATCTGCACCGAGGGGCCGGTGGCTCCATCGGCGTTGCGGACTGCGGCCACGGCGTGCTTGCCGGCCTGCAACAGCACGTTGAGCAGCGGGGCGCCTTGTGCGCCGGTGGCACCATGGATGATGTAAGTCATTGGCATACTCCTGTGGAGGTAAGGGGGAAGCTGAGGCGCAGGAGCATGGGCGGCGTGCTTCGGTTACTTCAACTGCACTAATGGCATGTCGCTGAATGCAGATCGGCGTGGAGAACGAGATGACGTGCGGGCAGGGGATCGAGGTGGGCGTGGTGCTGTATGCCGATGCGCAGCAGGCGGCCGTGCTTGGACTGACCGATCTGTTTGCGGTGGCCAACCGGCTCGCGGACGCCAGCGGTGCAGCGGAGGGCGCGGCGATCCGGGTCACGCATTGGCGGCAGGCAACGCCCACCGCCGTGCCGTCGCGTGTGTTCGAGAGCGTTACGCATGCCGGTGCGCGCCTGTGTGCGTTGATCCTGCCGCCAAGCCTGGGCGATGCGCCGGCCCACGAGCGCAACGCCAGCCTGATCGACTGGCTGCGCGTACAGCACGCGCAGGGCGCGATGCTGTGCTCGGTATGCGCGGGGGCGTTTCTGCTGGCCGGCACCGGCATCATGGACGGACGTCGCATGACCACCCACTGGCTGCATGCAGCGGCGCTGCAGCAGCGCTTTCCGGCGATCCAGGTGGACTCGGACCAGATGCTGATCGACGAGGGCGATGTCATGTCCGCCGGTGGCGTGATGTCGTGGACCGATCTGGGCCTGCGGCTGGTGGACCGCCTGCTGGGGCCGGCGATCATGCTGGAAACCGCGCGGGTGCTGCTGGTCGACCCGCCGGGCCGGCAGCAGCGCCACTACAGCGTGTTTTCGCCGCGATTGACGCATGGCGATGCGGCCATCCTGCGGGTACAGCACTGGCTGCAGGAGACCGGTGCGCAGGAGGTGGCGCTGAGCAGTCTGGCGGCACTGGCGGGGTTGGAAGCACGCACCTTTTTGCGTCGCTTCCAGAAAGCCACCGGCATGACCAGCACCGAGTATGGCCAGCGGCTTCGTGTCGGCCGGGCGCGTGCGTTGCTGGAAGCCGATGCCATGACCATCGACGCGATTGCCTGGGAGGTCGGCTACCAGGATGCGGCGGCATTTCGCAAGGTATTCAAGCGCATTCTTGGGCTGTCGCCCAGCGACTATCGGCAGCGCTTTGCGGGTGCAAGCCGTGCCGTGGGGAGCTGAACTTGCCGGTCATCTTCTTCTCCGGGGCGCGGCCAACACGCCTAGCGGTGGTGAAATGTCGCTGCAGGACCGGTGATGTCGGCGGCGCCACTCGTCGTGACGACAGTGCCGGCGCATGCTGATGCATGGCATTCAACACGAGAAGCACCATGCGCAAGGCGGTCATCGTCATCGATCTGCAGAACGACTATTTCCCCGGCGGCAAGCTGCCGTTGAGCGGCATCGAGGCCGCCGCAGCGAATGCATTGGCGGTGATCGCCAATGCGCGCGACACGGGCGTTGCGGTACTGCATGTGCGTCACGAGGCGGCTGCGGATGCCCCGTTCCTGGTGGCCGGTTCGCAAGGCGCGCAGCTCCATGATGCGGTTGCGCCACAGGACGGCGAAGCGGTCATCGTCAAGCGGCACGTCAACGCCTTTCGCGAGACGCCGCTTGCGCAGCAGCTGCAGCAGCACGGCGTGACGGACGTGGTGATTGTTGGTGCGATGAGCCACATGTGCGTGGATGCCTGCGTGCGCGCTGCCGCCGACCTGGGCTATACGGTGACGGTGCTGCACGATGCCTGCGCCACGATGGATCTGCACTTCGATTGCACCAAGGTGCCGGCGGCCCACGTGCACGCGGCGATGATGGCCGCGTTTGAGTTTGGCTATGCGGCGGTGCGATCCACGCGGGAGTACCTGCAGGGTCAGTGAGCCAGCGGCGCGCATCTGGCGACAGGTACCGATGGTGCAGGCCGATTGCTGCGCGGGTTGCGCCGGGCCCGGATGCGTGCGCACTACATGCAGCGCAACCCCGCGCGAACCCGGGTGTCCGGCTGCGACGAAGCGTCGCAGGTGGCGTGGCGTTTTTTCATTACACTTTGCCGGTGCGCTTACCTTCCTCGCCCTTGTTCCGCATGATGCAGCGCCTGGCTTGCCTGGCGCTGCTGCTGTTGCTGATCGCGCCGTTGGTAAGCCGTACGCTCGAGAACGCCGCCAGCGTTCTGGACGGGCCGCTTTGTCATAGCCAGACCCGGCAAGCTGGCGAGGCGCTCGATGCCGTGGGTGACAAGGCACACGCGGCGCAGCGCTCGGCAGACGTGCAGGCCGCGACAGCCGATCGATGGCTGGGCGACAGGCAGGACCTGCGCCATGCCGACGGTGGCCATGGGTTCGCCTGCGATTACTGCCTGCTGGCCGCGCGGCTGCTGCCCTGGCTGCTGATGGCCTGCCTGCTCTGGGCGCTGAGTCGAAGCCGGCTTGCGGTCGAGCGCCTTGCCGTTGCGCCTCCCATCGCGGCACGCTGGTGGGCACACGCGCCACGCGGTCCACCGCGATTGGCCTGAAACATAGTATGTGGAGCCGCATCCGTCAGCGGGTGTGACGTCAGATGTTCTGGAGCGTGTAGATGACGTACTTAGCCTTGCCGCCCCGCGCGGCGGCGATGCCTTGCCTTGCCCTTGTGACGCTGGTGCCGACACTGGCGCTGATGACCCCCGCGCAGATGCACAGGCTTGCGGCGGGCGAACCGCAATACCGGTGTCGAGCCGTTTCGAGCGATGACGCATCGAACCGGGACAGCTGCGATCCTGTAGTTGGCGTACAACTGCAGGATCAGCGGTGAACGGCATGCGCAATGCCGCTCCGCGCGGAAGGATGGGAGTCCGCATGCAAACGCTGCGATCGGTGTGGAAGCGAGGACTGTCGCAGGTGATGCTGGGGTGCCTGGTCTGCGTGCTGGCGGGCTGTGGGCAACGGGGCAGCGGGTTCGCTCCCGATGGTGCAGACCTCAGCCCGATGGCGCGCGGAATGGATTTTTACCTCTACGACACCGAAGGCGCGCCGCGGCCGTTACGCAGTTTCCGTGGCAAGGCCCTGGTGCTGTTCTTCGGTTTCACCCATTGCCCGGATGTGTGCCCGACGACGCTGGCGCGTGCGGCGCAGGTCAAGCGCAAGCTGGGTGCGGATGCCGCCAAGGTGCAGTTCGCGTTCGCCACGCTGGACCCGCAACGCGATACACCCAACGTGCTCAGGACCTACGTGAAGGCGTTCGATCCGGACTTTATCGGCTTGACCGGTAGCGAAGGCGATATCCGGGTGGCGGCGGGCAATTTGAAAGTGAGCTATGCGAAAGTGCCGATGGGGCCGACGTACACCATCGATCACTCCACGCGCAGTTTTCTCTTCGATCGCGATGGACAACTGCGCGTGGGCCTGGCCCACGAGCAGACGGTGGACTCGGTTGTGCACGATATCCGGCAGGTGCTCTGACTGACCTCAGAGCGCGCTGCCGGCTTCCCGATGATCAACGTCGATGACCGCTATGCACGGCGCCGTGGCGCCCGCACGGCTCGACCCAAGGAGAACGACATGAAATTGCATCTGCTGCTGGTGAGTGCGTTGTCTGCCTTGTCGATGGTGGCTTGTGAGCGCAGCACGCCTGCGCCCGAGGCCAACCCGGCACCGGCGGCTGCGGCCTCTGTTTCGACCGTGGCGCCGGCGGCTGCTCCTGTGGTGGTGGCGAGCGGGGCGTGGTCGCGCGCAACGCCGCCGGGCGCGCCGGTGGCGGGCGGCTACCTCACCTTGCGCAACCAGGCGGCAACGCCGGATCGTCTGGTGGCGGTGGAATCGCCGGCCAGCGCACAGGTCGAAATCCATGAGATGACGATGGATGCTGGCGTCATGAAGATGCGCCATCTCGAGCAGGGGCTGGTCTTGCCGCCGGGCAAGGACGTGGTGCTGGGGACAGGCGGGACGCATTTGATGTTCATCGCGCCGGCTGCGCCATTCGAACAAGGCAAGCCGGTGGTGGCCACGCTGGTGTTCGAGCATGCGCCGCGCGTCGAGGTGCATTTCGACGTTCGTCCGATGGGCGCATCGGCGCCCGATGCGCAATCGCATGACCGGCATATGCACTGAAAGCGGCTAACAAAGCGTCGCGCGCAGTCGTCCGGTGGCTGTGGACGGCGTGGCGGAACCGGCGTGTACGCGTGGTACATGCCGCACCGAGCACCGGCCGCGCCCACCTGGCGGTGAGCACAGTCGTGTTGTCGGTTTCTCCAAATCGCCTCAGTGGAAAATCAATGCGCCAGCACCACCACGTTCGATGCGGCCACCGGCCGTTCACTGCCAGGATCAGCTAGCCAATGGAAACGTCAAACGCTCCGTGTTGTGGTGTCGCGCGTTTTTTCCAGCTGCTGGAGGGGCCATGGGCGTCGCTGATCGTGCGCGAGCTGCTTGCGGGGCCGCGCCGGTTCAGCGAACTTCGGCAGGCATTGCAGGGCATCAGCGCCCATACGTTGACCAGCCGCCTGCGGCAGTTTGAGGCTTCCGGTCTGGTGGTGCGCACCGCGTATGCGCAGACGCCGCCGCGCGTGGTCTATGAACTCACGCCATTGGGTGAAGGGCTGCGCGGCGTCTTCGATGCCTTGCGCGAATGGGGCGAGTCGGTGCCAGTGGAAACCGTCGCGGTGACGCAACCCAAGGATGGCGTTGCAATGAGCATGCGGGAGATTGCGGCTGGCTGCCCGCTCGCCAAGTCCTGAGTCGGCGTTGTGCGTCGCGCCAGGGCGCCGTGCGCAGGTGCGGGCGATGGCTGGCGCGGTTGCAACGATTGAGGCACCGATGGCTGCAAGCCTGAAACAGCCAGCAGTGCGCACATCGACCAATCTGCCAGCGGGCAGTGTGTGGCCGGAGCGGCGCCAGCAAGCTGCACCGCCTGCGTGTGCTACCGGCCGCTTGTTGTCGAATATACGGTTCGTATACGATGTGTATATCCCGCAACACACCAGGAGCCACCATGGGCATCGTCAATATCGATGACGACCTGCACGATCAACTGCGGCGCGCCTGTACCGTCACCAGCCGGTCGATCAATGCGCAGGCCAACTTCTGGATCAAGGTGGGCATGTTGTGCGAGATGCATCCGGACTGCTCGTTCCAGGACCTCGTGGCGCAGGAACTGCGAGCGGCGGGGGTGAGGCCGCAAGCCTTGAAACCGCACACCGCAAAACCAGGGCGCGCATGATCAAGCACCCGGATGAGATCGCATTGATGGCGGTCTCCGGGCAGCTTCTTGCGCAGGTGTTCCATGCGCTGGATCGGCTGCCGCTGGAAGGGCGCAGCACGCTGGAGCTCAATGCCTTTGTCGAACGCATGATTGTCGATGAGCTCGCCGCACGGCCTGCAAGCAAGGGGCAATACGGGTTCGAGTTCGTGCTCAATGCCTCGATCGACGATGTGGTCTGCCACGGTGTGCCGTCGGCGGACGATGTGTTGCGCAGCGGGCAGATCGTCAATCTGGATATCACGCTGGAAAAGAATGGCTTTATCGCCGACTCCAGCACGACGTATCTGGTGGGCGAGGTGACCTACCCGGCGCGACGGCTGGTGCAGACCGCGTATCAGGCAATGTGGAAAGGCATTGCCGCAGTACGGCCGGGTGCGCGGCTGGGCGATATCGGGCATGCGATTGCGCGGCATGCGCGCGACCACGGCTACAGCGTGGTCAAGGAGTACTGCGGCCACGGGATCGGCCGTGAGATGCATGAAGATCCGCAGATCCTGCACTACGGCCATGCCGGCACCGGCCTGGCGCTGCAGGAAGGCATGGTGTTCACCATCGAACCGATGATCAATCAGGGCCGTGCGGCGATCCGTTCGCAGCCTGATCAGTGGCCGGTATACACCCGCGATGGCAAGTTGTCGGCGCAGTTCGAGCACACGGTGGCGGTGACCCGCAGCGGCGTGCGTGTGCTCACGCTACGGCCCGACGAAACGCCGCTGTGCCCGGTGGAGTGATGCACGGCAAGGCGCTGCGCGCGGCAGCTGTCATTGCCGCGATGCGCGCCTGGACGCGTCGGGTGCGCGTGGGATGAGCGCAGTGGTGCTGTTCTGCAGCAGCGTCCGTACGGCGGTTTCGACATCGATGAAACGTCTGCGTTGGAGCAGATACGCCACCCCGAGCAGGGCCACGAACATCAGTGTCACGCCCGGCATGACGATGGCTGCGGGAACCAGGATTCCAACCGCCGCATACACCACGGTCCAGCTGCAGTCGCCGGTGATCGTGATTTCGCGCTGTCTGCGGTCGACCGCGATGCGCCCGCGCATGATCGGTGGGTACACCGGGCCGACGATGACCAGAAACGTCTCGCGAAACGCGTAGACCTGCTCGGATAACGGATGGAATCTCAGCTCCGGCCAGCGCGACTGCTCGAGCGCATGTTCCACCTGCGCCAGTGAAAAACAGTCCAGCGCCTGACGGCTTGCCGGAATCCGGCGCCGGAACACCGGCAGTCCCCATCCGAAGTACAGGCGGTTCCAGCTGATCGACAGAACGCCTTCGATCACCATCACGACCAGCAGCAGCTTGAACATCGAGGCTCCTTGTTGTCTGGCGAACACTGCTGCAGGGCGTCGGCATGATCGTCGCCACGCGCTGCCAGCGCCGACTCTAGCAATCCAGCGTGCGGCGCAGGGCCGTCACGCATCCAGGACGCCGCAGACGGCGGCGCTGTCGCTGGCGGATTGGATCAGGTCAGCAGAGCTGATGCACACTAGCTTACACAGCCGACGTCGCCACTTCCGGCGTGCTGATCCAGTCCCGCTTAGCGCCATGCAGCCACTGTCTCACCATGTCCTTCCTGCGCAGCCGTCCACTGCCGCGCAGCTGCGTCGCCCCGTCGACTGGTTGCGTCGGCAGTTGCGTGCCAACGACCTGTGGTTTATCGGTCTGGCTGCGCTGGTCGGGTTGGTCGCCGCCGCATTGATGGTGTTGCAGGCCGGCATCGCGCACGGGTTGCAGGCCTGGCTGTACCGGTTGGGGCCGGATGCGCGGCTCAGCACGGCAACCTCGATCACTCCCACGCAATTGCTGGTGCTGCCGCTGGGTGGGCTGTTGGTAGGTCTGGTGGCGTTGATGGCGCGACGGCGCAAGCGGCCCCTGGTGGACGCGGTGGAAGCCAATGCGTTGCACGGCGGGCGCATGTCGATGCGCGACAACCTGATCGTTGCGGTGCAGACCTTGCTGTCCAACGGCTTCGGCGCATCGGTCGGGTTGGAGGCGACGTATACGCAGATGGGGTCCGGTGCCGGCTCGCAGCTCGGTCGCATCCTGCGGGTGCGCCGTGCGGACATGCGCACGCTGGTCGGCGCCGGTGCGGCGGGCGCCATCGCCAGCGCCTTCGGTGCACCGCTGGCGGGTGCGTTCTACGCGTTCGAGATCGTGATCGGCGCCTACACGCCGTCGGCGTTGGCGCCGGTGGCGGCTGCGGCCTTGGCCGGCGCGTTCATGGCCAGCGCGCTTGGCGCAGCGCCGTACTCGTTGCCGGCGGCGGTGGCCTACCAGTTGCAGCCACGCGACTACGCGATCTACGTCGCGCTGGGGCTGGTGTGTGCGTTGATCGGCATCGCCGTGATGCGCCTGGTGGCCGGCATCGAACGCGGCGTGGGGCGCATCAATCTGCCGCTATGGGGCCGCCCGGTCATCGGCGGGTTGCTGCTGATTCCGTTGGCGATGTATTCGCCGCAGGTGCTGTCGTCCGGCCATGGCGCCCTGCACCTGGATATGACCAGCAGCACCACCGTGCAGGTGCTGGCCACCCTGTTGGTGCTCAAGTGCATTGCCTCGGGCATTTCGCTGGGTTTCGGCTTCCGCGGCGGGCTGTTCTTCGCGTCCCTGTTCATGGGCTCGTTGGTCGGCAGCCTGTTCGCCGTGTGCGTGAACCTGTTGCTGGGTGCGGCGGTGGTGGATGCCACCAGTGCATCGCTGGTGGGTATGGCCGCACTGGCGGCGGCGATCGTGGGCGCACCGATGACCATGGCGATGCTGATCCTGGAGGGCACGCACGACTTTGTACTGGCCAGCGCGGTGATGGTGGCAGTGTTGGTGGCTAATACCGTGGTGCGGCAGGTGTTCGGCTATTCGTTCTCGACCTGGCGGCTGCATCTGCGTGGCGAAAACATCCGCAGCGCACGCGATGTGGGCTGGGTGCGCAATCTGTCGGCCGGCAAGATGATGCGCAAGGATGCCAACCACACCGCGCAGGACATCAGCGTGGGCGAGTTCCGGCGCCGTTTCCCGCTAGGGTCGACCCAGCGCGTGGTGCTGGAGGATGCGGCCGGTCACTACGCCGGCGTGGTGCCGCTGGCAGTGCTGTATGCCGACAACGTGCAGCCGGATGCGCCGGTGAGCGAATACGCCAGACATCGCGACGCGGCATTGCTGGCAGACACCGACATCGTGGCGATCATGAAGGTGTTCGATGCGACGCAGGCCGACGAGCTGGCGGTGATCGATACCGACCGCCGGGTACTGGGCGTGTTGTCCGAAGGGTTCGTGCGCAAGCGCTACGCCGAAGAGCTGGAAAAGCGCGAGCGCGAACTGATGGGCGAGCGGGCCAGCGGCGACGACTGAGGCCGTCTATCCGGATGCGGTATGCCACAGGTTGCCGGCGTGCGCGCAACCGTGGAGCGATACACGGTATCGCCGGCTGCGCGGCATACGCCGAGCAGCGATTTCACCGTTACACAAGTGCGACGACGTGTGTGCGACGATGAGCGTCTGACAAAACTCCTTCATGCCGATCTACTGCGGGGCGGCTGGTCTGCGGCTTGGTTGCAGGGCTATAGGGCTACAGGCTGCTGAGTTGCGGCTTGATCTGTGGCTTGGCTGCAGGGTCCTTGCCCGCCCACCGTCGCGGGACACGCTGCAAGTACGTCCTTGTAAGCTCTTACGCGGCATCCATGCCGCGTAAGGTCCCGCGACGGTTGGCGGGCAAGGACCAGTCGAGATGGTCGGTGTGCATGCTTCGAAAAACAGTCCGCAAACTGTCTGTTGTGTTGTCCTCGCCGCTTGCGGGAGCGATGGCGGCATCGGTGCGGCAATCGCTCCTGGGGGTGGGTTCACGGCGTGTCCCGCTAGCGGTGAGGGCACCGCGCCCTCGACCCACTCAGCGTTTGACCTGGACGGCTGACCGTATCCACCAAGATGCGGCTGACACAAAAACGACGCTCATCGCAGGTGACCGTTCGCTGCGCTCTGCTAGCCGCTCTCAACGGCAGCGCCCGAGCCGGCGTTCTCGTTGCCGGTCGCGGCGGTGCTTGATGCGCTTGGTGCAAGCGCATGCGCGCCTACCAGGGCGGTGAGCCGTCGGTGGCAATCGCGCACGGCAAGCGCGGACGCCGGCATGTTGCAGGCGTCGAAGGTGTGCGCTTCCGCCTTCCAGGCGACGAGCAGGTCTTCCAGATCGCAGAGCAGGCTCGGCATAGGCGTTTCTCGATGGGCTTGGCGTACTTACGGCGGCAGACAGCGTTCGGATGCAAGGCCGCTATGCTGCAGGCTGACTCAGTTACCTAACGACCAGCCTGGCAAGTCGCCGCCAAATGTGCCGGTCGCCGTCGCCACCCGGCGGGGGTTCCTTTGGCCGTGTCTCCCGCCAGACATCCGCAACCAACCGCAGCTTCAGCGTGTCCGTGCGGTGATGACGCTGCACGCCGCCATGCGCCAAGCCACACATGCATATCACGGCACCGGGAGGAGGGTGACAAGGCGGCCTTCTGCCGCAGGAGACGAGCATGCGCACCCAGGAAAACGGCAACGAGCGGATCGACGACTCCCGCCCGCCCAACGGGGTCAAGGCCCCCGGCAAGAACGAGGACCTGCTGCAGGATGGCCCGGCGCAGGACAGCGAGATCGATGACGACGACAGCATCGAAGGCGACATCGACGAAGACGAGTAGCCCGGGCGGGCCAGCCGCACGGCATCGTGAGCACGCGCAGCGCGATGCGTGAGCAAGCGCAATGCCGCGCCGCGCTGGGGGCATGCTGCCGTGGCGGGATATCGCGCCGATCATCCAGCCGCGGCGATTGGTCGGCATGCCCGTCTGTCTTGCGTCTGCCGTCTTCCGAGTGGCACGGCGTTGTTCTACAAGGTGCGGGAGCGCAGATACGGCACATCCATGCGTGCCCCCGGCTCGTCCGCAGGCAGCGCCCATCCTAAACTGCACAGCCACCAATACCGTTGAATGCCATGGATACGCTGCCACCATTACCGACCATTGCGCTGGGCGAGTATCGCCACTTCAAGGGCGGCCGTTACGAGGTGCTGGGCGTCGTGCGCAACAGCGAAACCCTGGAGCCGCTGGTGTTGTATCGGCCGCTGGACAGCGAGATCGGCCTGTGGGTGCGGCCTTTGGCGATGTTCATGGAACAGGTGGACGTGGATGGCGTGATGCGGCCGCGTTTCGCGCCTGTGGCGTGATCGGCGCGTGCCGTGTCGCATCCGCTTTCAGTTGTCCGGTAAGACGGCCGTGAGCACCGCCAACGCGCCGCTCACCACGCCCGATGGGCGCTACCTCATCGTACGTGGCCGGCTGTGGCGCACGTCCAATCCGCATCTGAGTGCAGAGGTCCGCCTGGCCCTGGTCGGCGAGCTGATGGATGCACGCCGTGCGGTCAAGGCGGCCAAGCGCCTCGACGATGCGCGGCAGCTGGCGAGCGCACGCGCCAAGGTCGATGCAGCAAAGATCGCGTTGGGAGAACGCGGCCCGGTGTGGTGGACCGACGGTGCCGACGATCTCAATCGGCATCTGGTCAAGAACACGCCATATGCCGACTGGTTTGCTGGTCTGGACGCTGCGCATTAGCGTGCGTGCAGCAGCATGCTGCAGCGAACGATCAACACCAGATGCGGCGAAACCGCCGCGATGCGGCGCCGCAAGGCAGTGCGCACATCCCGCGTGGCGGGCTTCTCAAGAGCCCATGGGCATGCAAGCGCCCGGACGGATGACCGCGACCAGTTGCATCGGCCCAGCGCGACGCTGCCGGGCTGGGCCGTTGCTGTCTGCCTAGGCGACTCAGCCCAGGTCGCAGTTGCTCGGCTGCGGCCAGGTGGTGGCGGGCAGCATCGCCTTGACGGCGGCCGGTGCGGTGATGCCGATGGTGCTGGCGCCGTACAGGTCTTCAAGCTCGTCGATGCTGACGATGTAGCTGTCCAGCGAACCCAGGTTGGCGCTGTTGGGAATCAGCCAGCTGATGGCGCGGGTGCCGCCGCCCGGGTTGGCGGTGATGATGGTCTTCCAGAAGAAGTCCGGCGTACGAATGCCGTGGCTGCTCAGGAAATAGTCGTTGCTGGTGTCGCTGTAGATCACGCCGCCATACACCTGCACGCTGGCGATATCGCGGTAGCACTCGGCCACGTTTTCTGCGCGCACCCAGATGCCCTGGTTGAAGCTGGAGACCTGCGGCACGATGTTGGACATCAGGTTGGCGCGACGGATATAGGTCGCGTTGTAATCCATGTGGTTGGAGGTCACCAGGTGGCCGCGGTCGTAGCCGCTGCGCACGCTGGCATACGAGGCGGTGGAGGTCTGGCCGCCGCAGCCGCTGGGCAGCTCGGTGTCCAGGTTGAAGCTGGAGGGGCGCGCAGCCGATCCGGTGTCGGCCTGCAGTACGTACTCGTAGCGCAGCGCGGTGTGGTTGGTGCAGTCGTAGCGCAGCGTGTAGCCGCCCTTGTTGAGGGTGACGACCTGGGCATTGGCAGTGGCACTGACAGCGGCAAGAAGCAGAACGACAAACAAGGTCCGGAAGCGCATGGGAGTGAATCTCCTGGAAATCAATCGGACGCACGACGCCACCGCCGGCTGCGGGTAAGCAGACCGACGCTCAGCGGAACGCGCGCTGGAAGGGGGACAGTTGGCTCGGTGTGTAGCGAGCGCGACAGCTATCGCACGCAAATGTTGCGTGTTGGTGACGTATGCGTGAGGAATGTGCGGTCGCACCATTTTTTTCGATAAAAATGTGGTGTGTTTCGCAGATTCATTGTGTGTAGCTACTGCGCGATAAGCGCGAGGTTATGCCTGGCGCGCGCGAATGCGGCTGCAGCTCACGCCTGTTGCGAGCGTGCGCGGCGGTATCGGCAGCGTGGGAGTCGCTGCTGCCGGAAATCACCATCGTTGGTGGTCGGGGGGACGCCAGCATCCGCCTGCACGGTGGGCCTGCGACCGGGAGCGGCTTGGGAATGGCCGTCGATGCCAGTCTCGCGCATCACGCCCGCACATCGCTGCTCGATGTCCGCTACGCTCGCCGACAGCGGATACAAAAAACCCCCATCCGCAGTCCGTGCGGAAGGGGGGCAAGCGGTTGGCGATGAGCCGATCGCTCGACTATGCGACGTCTCTGTCCAGCTGCTGCACGCTTGCAGGCTCCAGCTGGAACAGCGACACCAGCTGGGTCAGGGTGCTGGACTGCTTTTCCATCGCACGCGCTGCGGCCATGGCTTCTTCCACCAACGCGGCGTTTTGCTGGGTGGTTTCGTCCATCTGGATGACCGTCTGGTTGACCTGCTCGATGCCGGCCGACTGCTCGGTGGAGGCGGCGGTGATCTGGCCCATGATGTCGGTGACCCGGTTCACGCTGGCCACGATCTCGGTCATGGTGGTGCCGGCCTTGTGCACCAGCACCGAGCCTTCGGCAACCTTGCCCACCGAGGCATCGATCAATTCCTTGATCTCCTTGGCCGCACCGGACGAGCGCTGCGCCAGCGTGCGCACCTCCGAGGCCACCACGGCGAATCCGCGGCCCTGCTCGCCGGCACGCGCCGCTTCCACCGCCGCATTCAATGCAAGGATATTGGTCTGGAACGCAATGCCGTCGATGACGCTGATGATCTCGGCGATCTTCCTGGAGGAGGCTTCGATGCCGCTCATGGTGCCGACCACCTGGCTGACCACCTCGCCGCCCTTGGACGCCACATCGGCGGCGCTGCGCGCCAGTGCATTGGCCTGCAGGGCGTGTTCGGCATTCTGCTTGACGGTGGAGGTGAGTTCTTCCATCGATGCAGCGGTTTCTTCCAGATTGGCTGCCTGCTGCTCGGTACGCCGCGACAGATCCTGATTGCCGGCGGCGATTTCGCCGGCAGCGGTATCGATCTCCGCCGACGAGTACTGGATGCGCCCGACGATGTCGGTCAGACGGTCCACCGTGGTGTTGGCATCCTCGCGCATGCGGGCGAACACGCCTGCCGCGTGTCCGTGCATGCGTGTGGTCAGGTCGCCGCCGGCAATGGCGCGCAGCAACTGCGATAACTCGCCCAGGTTCTTGTCGGCGGTGCTCATCAGCTGATTGAGGTCGACCACGATCTGGCGGAAGTCGTGCTCGTACGCGGTTTCGTCGCCACGCGCGCTGAAGTCGCCCGCCGCTGCGGCTGCGGCCAGGCGCTTGATCTCGCCATTGACCGACAACAGGCTGGCGCGCACATCGTTGATCGACTGGCTGATCACCACTTTTTCGCCCGGCAAGGGCGCCAGCTGCTGCGACAGATCGCCGGCGGCGTAGCGCTCGGTCAAGGCCACGATCTGCATGGTCACCGCGATATGGCTGGACACCAGCGTGTTGCTGGCACGCACCATGGTGCCGAACTCGCCCGGGAACTCCTGCTCGGCGATGCGGTGGCTGACGATGCCGGCCTCGTGCTTGTCGCCCATCTCGGTCTGCGCCTGGATCACCCGACGCAGCTGACGCTGCATGCTGTCCATTGCCTGCAGCAACTGGCCGACCTCGTCGTTGCGGTCGATCGAGATGGCATTGTCCAGTTTGCCCGACGACACCGCATGTGCGATGCCCACGGCGCGATTGAGCGGCTGGGTGATGGCGCGTGCCACGATCCAGCCGAACCCGATGCACACCACCGCACCGACCAGGCCCAGCACCAGGCCACCGATGCTGGCGGCGACCGAGCTGTCCACCGCTTCCTGCACGGTGCCGCGGAAACGCGCGTCGGCGCGCTTCTGCATCGCGGTCAGCGTGGTGCGATAGGTCTCCAGCGCCGGTGCCATGGCGCTCATCTGTTGCGCATCGGGTTCGCGCTGCTCCACGAAGGCTGCCGCCACGCCATGGGCCAGGCGGTAGTAATCGTCGAACTGCTTGCCCAGCTGCGCCAGCTCCTTCGCATTGGCCGGGTCGGCCTTCTGCAATTTCACGTAGGAATTGTGTATGTCGTCGGCCACCGGTTTGGTGGCCGCCAACATGTCGGCATCGCCTGCGGCGGCCGCGCCGTTGAGCCCATTGATTAGCTTGTCCAGCGCGGCCACATTACGGGTCATCGCGTCGAGCATCGGAAAATGCACGTCGCGCACCGCTTCCAGACGATCGTTGTTGCGATGAAACACCAGCGTGCTGAAAGCCACATAGCCCGATAGGCAAATGATTGCCACCGCTGCCGGCATCAGGATTTTCCAGAACAACGGTAACGACAGAATGCGGCGCATGATGTGGCTCTCGAGCAGGGGGCGGATCACGGCTTCAGGACGACCTTGACGCTGGCATCCACGGCGGCGGCACTGATGTAACCGATCGCGCCAGGCGTGGCGGTCACGGCTTTCTTGACTGCATCGTCGCCGCTCACACGCTTCGGACGCTGCGCCTTGCCGGTGAACATCAACTGCGACCAGTACGACTTCAGCTGCGCCGAGTCGCGCGAGGCGACCTTCTTGTAGAACTCATCGCGCACTGCAACGCCTTCTTCCTGATCGATCGGCACGGCTGCACCGCCGCCGGGCAGGCTGTTGGACTTGGCCAGAAAGATCTGCGACACCTGCGCCGCGCTCAGGCTGTCGGGCCCGCCCTTGGCAGACATCACCACCACCACATCGGCATTGGCCGAGAACGCAAGCGACGACAGCAGCGCAAGCAGGCAAGCTGCGGAACATTTGGAAAGTTTCATGGGGGCTCTCTTAGAACACGAAGTCGACGGACGCCGACAGCAGGTTGTAGCTGCCGCCCGGACGGAAGCCCGGCTGGATGTTGTTCAACGACCCGAACGAACCGGCGTTGTTGTCGATATGGCTGGCCTGCAACTTGACCGCCACGCTCTCGCGCGCGTCCCAACGCAGCGATGCGGTGAAGCTGTGACGGCCGCTTTCGGCCTGCGCCAGCGCACGCGTCATGATGCCGACCGGGTCCTGGCCGCGCGCGATGGTCGGGCCCTTGCGATCGACGCTGCCGTAGGTGACCGACGGGGTCAGGGTGCCGAACCGGCCGCCGACGCTGAGGTAACCGGAGGTGGTCTTGCCGTTGAGCGAGGGCGAGTAATCGGCCTGGATCACCTCGGTGCGCAGGAACCAGTTGCCCGGATCGTAGGCGTAGCCGACGCTGGCGAAGCTGCCGTCCACGTCATAGGTGGTCAGGCGATTGGCCAGTGCCGGATTGATGCGCTGGTAGGCGGTGAACAGGCGGTCCAGCGACGGGGTATCGAAGGTGCTGGTGCCGACGATGTAGGCCGCGCGGAACGTCGATGCGCCCGATTCCAGACCCAATGCCAGGCCGCGCATCGCATTGACGTCGGCTTTCTTGGAGTCGATGCGGCCGTAGAAACCCTGCACGCTGACCACGCTTTCGCCGGCATTGATGGTGTACACGCCTTCGATGCCGTCCATCGGCAACAGGTAGTTGTAGACCTCGTACGGCGGGCGCACCCACGGGGTGGCATAACCCACGCGCTGGTACTCGGAGAGCATGTACAGCGGTGCGGTGATGCGGCCCAGGCGGGCAGAGAACTGCGGGCCGAACTGGTACTTCACATGCGCCAGGGTCACCTTGGGCGCGTAGTCGGCGCGCTCGGCGTATTCGCTGGTCACCTGCAACACGCCGGTAAAGGCGTCGGTGAACTTGGCATTGACCTGGCCGGCGATGCGCGAATCCGGACGCGCCGAGGTGGAGTGGCTTGCGCCTGCACCTTCCACGGTCTGGATGTCGGGGGTGAAATCGGCTTGGTCTTCGGTCGAGTGGACCACGCCCAGCGTGCCGAAGCCGCTGAAGGTGAACATCGAATCCTCCTGCGCGTAGGCGCAGGTCGACGAGGCCAGGGCGATGGCGCCACTGAGCAGTTTGACGGTCAATTTCATTGCGGTCTCGACTAAAAAGAGGATGGACGCAGCGCCAAGGGCGCAGCGGGCAGAACGGTGATGCGCGTCGCGTTGCGCTGATCCCCGGTAGCGGCCGCCTGTGTCCCCGCTTTAGCGAGATTTTTACAAACCGGTGAAACGGTTAAGTTGCCAGGAAAATATGTAAATGAACGATAGATGGGCGCTATCGTGCCGGTTCACGGACTCGTGCCAGCATCACTTCCGGATTGCATCGGACAGTCGTGTCCGATGGTTTGGCCGATGACCGTACGCTGCAATAAGCGCATGCAAAACAACCAAATTGCGCTTGCGATGCAGTACAAGAGCGCTGCCTCCGCGTCACGGGGCTGGAGGCAGCCAGCAACATCGCCACGTCCAGGCAAGCCGGACGTGGCGATTCGGTCCGGCGAAGCGACCAACGGTACTAAGACGTTTTCGCTAGCGTTACCGGGGCCGGCGATCGAGCGCGATGGCTGCGGACCCGGCGCGCACGGGGCCCCCCGATGGCGCGATCACCGATCGGCGCCGGGCAGTTTGACCACCACCTTGATCTCGAAGCGGAAGCCGGCCAGCCAGGTCACGCCGACGGCGGTGACGGCGGGGTAGGGCGCCGGGCCCCAGTAGCCGGCCCACCGCTCCCACGCAGCGTCGAACACGACTTCGGGGTTGACCATGAACAAGGTGACATCGACCACGTCCTGCGAGGTGCAGCCAGCGGCGCTGAGGACGGCATCGAGGTTGGCGAAGGCTCGGGCGATCTCCGCGTCCAGTTCCGGCTCGGGCGAGCCGTCGTCGCGGCTGCCGACCTGGCCGGCGACAAACATCAAGCCATCGGCACGCACCGCCGGTGAATAACGATGACGTTCGTACAGCGCATGGCGGGCCGGCGGGAAAACGACATCACGTGTGGCCATGGGACTCTCCTTCGAAGTGCGACAGAACGGACGTCCACCCTAAGCGCCCGGCCGTGCGCGATAAATCCGCAGGCGCGACCAACACTATTTGTAGAATCCAAACAATCTTGGTGCAGGAGGGGCGATGGACCGGTTCGATGCGATGCAGGCATTTGCGCGTGTGGTTGAGACCGGCAGCTTCACCAGGGCGGCCGACACGCTGCAGATGAGCCGCGCCAGCGTGACGCAACTGGTGCAGCAACTCGAAGCGCGGCTGCGGGTGAGGCTGCTCAACCGCACCACCCGCCGGGTGCACGTGACCGCCGACGGCGCTGCCTATTACGAACGCGTGGTGCGCCTGCTGGCGGACATGGACGATGCCGAAACCAGCCTGTCGGCTGCGGCGTCGTTGCCGCGCGGACGCTTGCGTGTGGATGTGCCCAGCCCGTTTGCGCGCTTGATCCTGATGCCGGCGGTGCCGGCGTTTCATGCGCGGTATCCGGATATCCAGCTGGATATGGGCGTCAGCGACCGGCGCGTGGATCTGATCGGCGAAAACGTGGATTGCGTGGTGCGCGGCGGCACCATCGCCGACCAAGCGTTGATCGCGCGCCGGGTGGGCGACCTGAAGACCGGTGTGTATGCGGCGCCGAGCTACCTGCAACGGCTCGGCACGCCTTCGCACCCGTCGGAGCTGGAAAATACCCGGCACCGCTGCGTCGGTTTCATGCGTTGGGGCACCACCACCACGGTGCCCTACGCGATGCGGCGTGGCGCCGACGCGGTGACCGTGCACGGCCGACATGTGGTCGCCGCCGACGACGGCAATGCCTATCTTGCCGCGGGGCTGGCCGGCATGGGCGTGTTGTGGCTGCCGGTGTACATGGCCGCCGCGCACGTGGCCAGCGGCGAGCTGGTACCGGTGTTCGAAGACTGGCAGCTGGAGCCGATACCCTTGTCGATCGTGTTTGCGCCCAATCGCCATGTCAGCGCCAAACTGCGCGTCTTCATCGATTGGGTGATCGAGCTGATGGCCGCGCATGTGCATGTGGTGCGCCCGACGCCGCGTTGACCGGCGCGCGCTGGGTTCGGCGCGCGCGCTGCGACGCGTTCAGTGCACGGCCGATCCCATCGCCTCACTCTGCCGGTTCGCGCCGGACCGGATAGCGCCAGCCGCTGATCGCCGCGAACGGCGAGCGCGCGTAGATCCATTGCAGGCGGGCGTCGCCGTCGGCGCGGAAAGCGTCATCGCTGGCGAGCTTGCGTTCGAACTCGGCACGCAGTGCGGCATCGTGTTGCAGCAAGCCTTCGGTGAAGGTCACCAGCTCGGTGCCGTATAAGCCGCTGTCGGGACTGCCGGCAGTGCGGAAGCGTCCGCTGGCGAGCAGCGAGTCGCTGCTGCGCGGTTCGAGCAATGCGGCCGCCAGCATGCGCATCGGTTGATCTGCCGGCACGCGGATGCTCCCGGCCGGGAAGGTTTCTTCCACACGGTAGGCATGCGGCTGCTGCGTGCCGGCGTCGGTGACGATACGGATCTGCTGCACCAGACGCGTACGCGGCTGCGACAGACGTTCGTAAGCGATGCCATGCGCCTTGAGCAGGTCCACCACGTCGTCGTTGCCCGGTGGAATCCACCATGCCAGCGGATACTGCACTGCCTGCGTTTGCCGGTATCCGATCACCGGCATCGTCCAGGTTTCGTCGCGGCCTTCCCAGCGCAGCTCCTGGCGACCGGACACCGGCGACAGCGCACGGGTGTAGGTCACGCCCTTGAACGGCACCTGCGCGATCGGCTGCGGCAGGCGTTCCCACGCCACCATCAGCGAATGCGGCCGTGCCGCGCGATCTGCCCGCTTGGCTGCGTCGATGGTGTGCGCATCGCGGCCGACCAACTGCAGCGCTGCTTCCAGCAGCACGTAGTCGCCGAGCACACGTTGCCGGTACGACTTCAGATGGTGATTTTCCACCAGCACGGTGGGGATGCCGGCAAAGTCGCCGTAGCCGGTGGAGTAGCGCGGGCCTTCCGGCGCGTAGCGTAGCCCGGAGCGCGGGTCGTCCTTGTCGATCAGGCTGGGATAGATCGCAGGGGAGTGGCCCTGCTTGCGCAGTGCGTCGCTGACGACCGGCGTAAAACGCTGCTGCAACCAGTCGGCGGTGGCGCGCGAGCGCGCATAGGTGCCCCAACCGGCGTAGGTAAAGGTGATGTCGTATTGATGATCCAGCCCGTCGCTGACATGCAGATCCAGATACAGCGCCGGATCGAGCGCGTGCAGCAGCGCCACCATCGCGCGGGTTTCCGGCGCTTCCAGAGCGAGGTAATCGCGATTGAGGTTGATGCCGCGCGTCGTGCTGTTCCAGCCCATCTGCTGCGGGCCGCGCAATGCCGCGCCGATCAGTGGGCCGCGTTGTTCGTGCCCGTCGATGTTGAGGATCGGCACGAAGACAAAATCCACCTCGTCGAGCAGACGGTCCTTGCCATGCTGTGCGATATCCCGCAACAGCATCAGCCCGGCATCCTTGCCGTCGATCTCGCCGCCGTGGATGCCTGCCTGCGCCAACACCACCGGCTTGCCGGGCCTGCCCTTGTGCGCACGGACCAGCAGCAATTCGCGTCCTTCGCCGGTCGTGCCGAACACTTCCAGCGACAACACCGGCGAGGCGGCGACCAGGCGCTCCAGCCATGCGCGTGTCTGCGCATAGCTGGGCGTGCTGGCAAAATCGCTGCGTTCCACCGGCGTGCGCCACGGGTCGCCCGGCGCGGCGATCGCTGCCTCGCTCGCGCCGTGCCATGCGCGTACCGGCGGCAGCAGCGCGGCGGTGTCGATGGGCTGCGCGCCGAGCGGTGTGGCGCTCAACAGCATTGCGGCCAGCAAGGTGGTGGCAGCGCGTCGGGCGCTGCGCGATGTGCTGCAGGCGTTGGTGTTGGCATTGTCGGGAGCGTATCGGTGGAACGCGTGCAGCGTGTCGTGCGGGAGAACGTGGCGCGTAACGGAAGTCATGTGGGGCGTGAGGATCTCGAATGGGGGCAGTGGTCTGGGCCGATACCGGAGTACAGCGCCAGCGCACCGGGCGCGGATGGGGCACGGATGCGACGGAGGCGCTGAGCACCGGTGCGCAGGGGCGGCGTGAGCGGAACATCGGCCCGCAGGGTCGCCACAAATGCGGAAGTGGATACGTAATAGAATAACATTTGCACGAGGGTGCTTCGGTCGGCACGACGTAGCACCTTGCCGGGAGACAGTCGTTGGTGTCGTCCATACCTGGTGGTATGGTCATGCTTCCAGAACTCAGCGGACAACGGCGCATGGCCGGCAAGCGGCGGACGATCGACATCTGGAACCGTCTCCAGGACAAGCCCGGTGGCAAGTGGCTGTTTTCGCGGCTGCTGTGCCTGAAGGCACCGTACTTCGGAACGATCGCGCCGCAGTTCGTTGCCCTGCGGCCGGGATTTTGCGAAGTCGCATTGCGCAAGCGCAGGCGCGTTCTGAACCACATCGGCACCGTGCATGCGATCGCCATGTGCAACCTGGCCGAGCTGGCCGGCGGCACGATGACGGAAGTGACGGTTCCGGCCACCCATCGCTGGATTCCGCGCGGCATGCAGGTCGAGTATCTGAAAAAGGCCGAGCGCTCGGTGGTCGCGGTTGCGCAGCCAGTGGTGGCAAACCCCAGCTTCGACCAGGCCGGTGAGTACCAGGTGGACGTGCTGGTCAGCGACGTCGCGGGCACGCTGGTGCTACGCGCACGCATCTCAATGTGGGTGTCGCCGAAAAAGGCCTGACGCAAGCCAGTACGCGCATCGCCACTGCGCCTTGGGCACTGCTGTCTGGCTCACCGGATCCGGGCTGCTTGAGCAATGTGATAACGTATCAATTGGTCATCATCTGCGCCTTCATGTCCAGCAGCGTTCCCACGCCTTGCGCGATCGCAATTTCCGACCTGCATGTGGCCTACCACGGCCGCGCCGTGTTGAAGGGGCTGAGCCTGCACATCGCGCCCGGCAGCGTGTACGCGCTGCTCGGTGGCAACGGCGCGGGCAAATCCTCCACGCTGTCGGCGCTGCTGGGCTTCGTCAAACCTACTTCAGGCAGCGTGCGGGTCGACGCCATCGATCCGGTCGCCGCGCCCGGCAGGGCACGCGCACGATTGGCATATTTGCCGGAAAACGTCGCGCTCTACGAGCATCTGAGCGCGCTGGAAAATGCCGACTACCTGCTTGCGCTGGCCGGGCAGCGCTGCAGCCAGGCCGACATCGGCCACGCCTTCGCCGCTGCAGGGTTGCAGCGCGAGGCATGGAGCCAGCGCCTTGCCGGCTTTTCCAAGGGGATGCGCCAGAAGGTGGCCATTGCCGTGGCGACGCTGCGCCAGGTGCCGGTGCTGCTGCTGGATGAGCCCACCTCCGGACTCGACCCGCGCGCCATTGCCGACTTCAACCAGTTGGTCAACGGCGTGCGCGAGCGCGGCGGCGCGGTGCTGATGGTCACCCACGATCTGCTGGGCGCCGTGGACGTGGCCGACCGGATCGGGTTTCTCGAAGACGGGCGCATCGTCGAAGACATCGGCGCTGGCGACGGCGGCTTCGATGTGCGCAGCCTGCACGCGCGCTTTGCCCGACCGCCCGAGCGCGCCGCATGAGCGTGCATGCATGAGTGCTGTGTGGCTGGTCGCGCGCGAGGAACTGCGCTTCATGGCACGCAGTCGCTCCGCCGCCATCGGCGTGGTGTTGCTGATGCTGCTGACCCTGGCGGCTGCGTTGACCGCCGCGCATCACCAGCGTGAGGTCACCGCGTTCCGTGCGCGCCAGCAACAGGCTGCCCAGCAGGCGTTCGATGCGCAGCCGGACCGTCATCCGCATCGGGTGGTGCATTACGGGCATTTCATCTATCGCCCGTTGCCGGCCCTGGCTGCATTCGATTCGGGCGTGGATGCCTTCACCGGCAACAGCATGTTTCTGGAAGGCCATCGTCAGAACACCGCCAATTTTGGCGATGTCCGTCAGAGCTCGCTGCTGGTGCGTTTCGGTCAACTGACACCGGCCTTCGTGCTGCAGGTGCTGGCACCGCTGATGCTGGTGTTTCTGGGCTATGGCGCCGTGGCCCGCGAACAGGAGACCGGCACGCTGCGCGTGTTGCTGCTGCAGGGCGCCACGCGCCGGCAACTGCTCGGCGGCAAATATCTCGCGCTGGCCGCCGTGGCCGGCGCGTGTCTGTTACCGGCCTTGGTCGGCCTGATACCGATCGCGCTGTCGCCGGGCCAGGCAGTGCTGGTGGCGTTGCTGGTGCTGGCGTATGGCATCTATCTGCTGGTGTGGTGTGGCCTGGTGCTGGTGGTGTCGATGCTGTGCCGGCGCGGCCGCGATGCGTTGCTGGTGTCGCTGGCGTTATGGGTGTGGCTGGCCCTGCTGGTGCCGCGCGTGGCGCCGGATGTGGCCAGTGCGGCGTACCGGCTGCCCACGCGGCTGGAGACCGACGTGGCCATCCAGCGCGATCTGCGCACGCTAGGCGACAGCCACAATCCGGACGACCCGCACTTTGCGCAGTTCAAGCAACAGGTGCTGGCGCGTTACCGCGTGCAACGCGTGGAAGACCTGCCGGTCAATTACAAGGGGCTGCTGGCGCTGGAAGGCGAGCGACTCACTGCCAGCCTGTTCGAGCGCTATGCGGGGCGCGATGCACGCATCCAGCAGCGCCAGAATCTGCTGGTGCGCATGTTTGCCGTGCTGAGCCCGACCGTGGCATTGCGCGAGGTGTCGATGAGCTTGGCAGAAACCGACCTGCGCGCGCACGAACGCTTCCTGGCGCAGGCAGAGCGATACCGGTACATGCTGGTGCAACGGCTCAACCAGTTGCAGGCCGATGCGGTAAGCATGGCCGACGACACCGCGCAGGATGCCGGTGCCGACCAGCGCAAGCGCATCTCTGCGGCGCATTGGCAGCGCATCCCGGTGTTTACCTTTACTCCGGCGTCCAATGCCGAGGTCGTACGCGCGGCAGCTGTGCCGCTGGGTCTGATTGCGGCGTGGATGTTGGCCGCCTGGTGCATGTTGCTGGCCGCCGGGCGGCGCGTGGGAGTGGCACGCTGATGGTGCTGTGGAAATACGAACTGCTGTTGTTGCTACGCGCACGCGCGGCCGTGGCGGGGTTGCTGCTGCTCACCCTGTTGACGGTGTGCAGCCTGGTCTCGGGGCAGCACGTCATCGACGCGCAACGCGCCAACATCGCGCGCATCGCCCCGCTGCAGCAGGAAGACAATGCGGCCGTGCAAGCCTATGTCGCGCGCTCCAACGATGCCGGCAGCGCGGCGTACTACAGTTTCCACCCGACCTGGGATGCGCCGTCGTCACTGGCTTTTGCCGCAGTGGGGATGCGCGATGTGGCGCCCTACATCCTGCGGATACGCGCGCTGGGCCTGGAGGCGCAAATCTACGATGGCGACAGCTATAACCCCGAGCTGGCGCTGGCCGGACGCTTCGACTACGCCTTCGTGCTGGTGTTCCTGCTGCCGCTGTTCGTGATCGCGTTGCTGTTCGACCTGCGCTCCGGCGAGCGCGAGGCCGGGCGTGCGCGCATGCTGGCCTCGCTACCAGGTGCCGGCACCGCATTGCTGGTGCGGCGCGTGGTGGTGCGCGCGGTTGCGGTGCTGGTCTGTCTGAGCGTGCCGTTCGCGCTGGCCGCAACATTCAACGCGGTACCGTTGCTGCAGCAACTGGCGGTGCTGGCGCTGACGGGCCTGTATCTGCTGTTCTGGGTGCTGCTGGCAGTGGCGGTGGGCCGCCTCCATTGGCGACCTGCCGCGCATGCCACCGCGTTGGCCACCTGTTGGGTGGTGCTGGCACTGGTGGCGCCGGCCCTGGCACATGTGGCGATCAATCAGGCCGTGCCGGTCAATCAGGGCGCCGAGATCGCCCGGCTGCAACGTGAGGCGGTGAACCACGCCTGGGATATTCCGCGCCAGGCCACCATGCAGCGGTTCTACGCGAGCAATCCGCAGTGGGCAGATTCGCCTGCGCTGACCGATGCGTTTCACTACAAGTGGTATTTCGCCTTCCATGAAAACGGCGATCAGCAGGTCGCCCCGCAGGTGGCGGCCTATCGCCAGGGTTTGCTGCGCCGGGAAAGGTTCGCCTGGCGCGTGGCCAGTGTGTTGCCGCCGGTGGCAGTGCAGGCCGCGCTCACGCGCCTGGCACGCACCGACCTGCAGGCGCAGCTGGCCTATCAGGATCGCATTCGCGCCTATCACCAGGCATTGCGTGCGTTCTACTACGGGTACCTGTTCCGCGACCGGCCGTTTACAGGCGACGACTTCCAGCGTGCGCCACGTTTCGATGCTGCCGCAACGCCGGTGCCGCAGCGCAGCTAAGCGCGGCTGACGAAACGACTGCACCCACCATCGGGCGGGTGCAGCCGCTGCTCGGCGCGGCGTGCCTCACTGGTACGCTCTGGTTCCGAACGCACCGCCCACACCGAGCCGAGGACGGCGCACCATGTTCAGCCGCTCTGTGAGGTCGCTGCGATGTGTGCGTGCGTTGTGCGTTGCGCAACGATGCGGTTGGTTCCGGTCTTTCGATCGGCCGGCGTCTCTATCAGCCATACACGTCGAAGGGTCAGCGCATCGAGCAACAGCTTCTGGCGCTGAGTCATATGCATCGCATGACGCGCTGCGGTCGCAAGTATCGCCTGCAACGACTGCTACGCGCGCCCGCAATCACCCAGTGCCACGCCGCTTCGATGTGCCGCTACGGCTGCGCTTCTTGCCGGCGGCCAGCGGTGCGGCCGTTTCGTCGGCCAGTACGCCGCCGTGCTGCATCTGCTCCAGCCACGACAACGCATCGACATAGCCGAGGAAGTGCTGCAGATAGCCGGGCGAGCGCTCGCGCATCAAGGAGATGCAGCGATGCACCAGCACGCTGGAATTGAGTGGCCCGGCATCCTTGGGCGCGTCCTGCAGCGACTGACGCACCTGGCTGGCGGTGCGTACGGTGGTCCAGGTACGACGAAAATCGTCAAGCGCCGGCAGCTCCGGAAACAGCTGCGTATCGGCGGCCGCGGTCTTTCTGCTGTCCACTTCCATCAGCGCGGCGTGGCCTGCCAGCTGATCGGTCAGGGCGCCGAGCGGGCTGCGCTGCACTGCGGGCGATGCGACGCCGGCACGCGTACCACGCGCAGTTTTCTTGATGGTGGCCGCATACGCATCGACCAGGCCGGCAAGCTTTTCTTCCAGCACCGCACGTACCGCGTCGGCCTGCGTTTCGGCACGCGTCGCCAGCGTCTGCATCAGATGGAAGCGCACCGGGTCCAGCCGGTCGGCGCCCTGGCTGCGCCAACGTTCCAGGCGCGCGCGTGCGGAAGCCGGGGTGCTCATCGTGTGGCGGCGGCCTGCGCGGGGGCCGTGCGCTGCGCGCCGGACGGGCGTGCGATCGGTGCGATTTCCACCCGGCGATTCTTGGCGCGGCGCGCCTCGTCAGCGTTGGAATCCACCGGTTGCTGCGAGCCGAACGCCGCAGCGAACACCGATGCGGCCGGCACGCCCTCGGCGATCAGCGCGCGGGTCACGGTGAGCGCGCGCTGCGCGGACAGCTCCCAGTTGTCGGCATAACGACGGTTGCCGCCCAGCACCGGGCGGTCGTCGGTAAACCCGCTGACCATCAGCAGTTCCTCGCGTGCGCTCAGGTACTGCGCCAAAGGCGCAGCGAGCGACTTCAACACCTCGCGTCCTTCCGGCTGCAGCTCATCTGAATTGAATGCAAACAGCACGTTGCCGCGAATGCCGATGCGGCCATCGACCAACGTCACGCGGCCGGCGGCCAGCGGTGCGGCCAGCGCCTGTTCCAGCGTCTTGCGGCGCTGCGCCTCTGCCTGGCGTTGTTTGACCTCATGGTCCAGACGGCTGGACAGCTGCAGCTGCACGCCGATCACCCCGACCAGGATCAGCACGAATGCGCCCAGCAGCACCGACATCAGGTCGCCGAATGCGGCCCAGATCGGCGTGCCCGATTCGCCGTCGCTTTCGATCTCGTCGCTCATGCCGGCTCCGCTGCGCCAGCATCGCGACGCTGGCCATCGAGCTGACGCAGTTCTTCGATGATCTGCTTCTGCGACAGCATGCTGAGGTCGACCACTTCACGCGCCTGCGCCACGTAATACGCCAGCTGGTCGTCGCTGCGTGCCAGCGACGCATCCAGCGCGGTGGCCACGTGTTGCAGGCGTTCGTTGAGCTCGCCGGTGGAGCTGCTGAACATCTGCACCGCCATGCCGAAGGCTTCGCCCAGGCTGGCCACTTCCACCGCGCTGCCGCTGACGTGCGCGGCCACCGCGCCGAGCTTGCCGGTTTCGCTGCCGATCTGTTCGGTGAGCTGGCTGCCCACACGTTGCAGCAGGTCCGCCGAGGTGGTGACCAGTGCGTCGACGGCTTGGCGTTGTTCGGTGGAGGCGTGATTGACCGCGTTGAGCAAGGTATCCAGCGTGGCCAGCAGGCGGCTGCGTTCTTCCAGCATGGCGGTGTCGCGCACCATGCTTTCGGACAGGTTCTGGCGCAGCTCGGCCACCACATCGGCCGCGGCCTTGGGAGCTTCGGAGGCGATCTGCATCAGGCGCGAGATCTCGGCAATCGTGGCGCTGGTCTGCGCCTGCGCCTGGGTGGACAGTTCGCCGGCCGTCGTGGCCAGGGTGTCGCAGATGGCCTGTTGTTGCCGGGTGACGCGTTCGCCGGTCTGTTCCCATTGCGCGGCCAAGGTGGCGCTCATCGCGGCAAAGCGCTCGCTCCACAGGGCAAGACGCTGTGCATCGCGCGCTTCCAGTGCGGCCTGCAGCTCGGCATGCGATTGCTGTAGGGTGTCGACCAGGCCTGCGGCATGCGTGTCGAAGCTGGCGGTTGCCGCGGCCAGCGCATCCTGGTGCTGGGTGGCCAACGCGGCGCTGGCGTGTTGCTGCTGTGCGAGCGCGTCGCTCCAGGCAGTGGCGGTTTCGCTGCTGGATTGCTCCATGCGCCTGGACACCGCATCCACCAGCGCGTTGGAGCGCGCATCGAAGGTGCTGGCGAACTGTGTCAGTGCGTTCTGCAGGTCGTGGGTGAGGGTGTGGTTGGCGCGTTGCTGTTCGGCCACCGCAGCGGTCCAGCTGGCGGCGGTGGCGGCGGTGCTGGCCTCCAATCCGCTGGTCACCCCGTCCAGCTGCTGTTGCACGGCCTCTTGCACGCCGTGCTGCAAGGCGGTGGTCTGCTGGGCCAGCTGTTCCAGCGTGGCCTGCAACTGCGTGCCGAGCGAGTGGGTGGCGCGTTGTTGTTCGGCAAGCACCGATGCCCAGGTCTCGGCGTTGGCGGCGGTGCTGCGCGCAAAGCCGTCATCCAGTGCATGCAATTGCTGCTGCACGGCGGTGCCGACGCTGTCCTGCAGGGCGCTGCTGCGTTGCTCGACCTGCGCCAGCATGGCCTGTATCTGCTCGCTGAGCGCCTGCTGCGCGCGCTCCTGTGCGGCCAGCGCCGCCTGCCAGTGCTCGGCCGCAAGGCGTGCGCTGTCCTTGAAGCCGGCGTCGAGCCCATGCAGTTGCTGCTGCACCGCGGTGCTCACGCGCTCCTGCAATCCAGCGGTGTGCTGGGCGATCTGCTCCAGCGTGGTTTGCAGCTGCGTGCTGAGCGCCTGCTGTGCGTGTTCCTGCGCGGTGAGTGCGGTGGTCCATTGTTGCGCGGCGCTGCTGGCACTGCGATCGAACCCGCTGCTGATGCCGTCCAGCTGCTGCTGCAGGGCCTGGGTGAGCTGTGCGTGCAGCGCGGCGGTGTCGCGCGCGATGCTGGCCATGGTGGCCTCCATCGCCGGCTGCAACGCCGCGCCAACCGCGCGCGCGCTCTCTGCGACGCCGGCCTGCAGCGATTGCTCCATCGAGGTGGCCAGCCGCGCATACGCCGCTTCGGTCCTGGCGTGGAACTCGGCCTGCTGCGTGGCCAGACGTGCGTCGGCGGCGATGCTCTGCTGCTCGATGCTGCCCATCAAGGCCTGCAGGCGATCGATCAGCGCCGGCATCAATGTGCTTTGTTGCTGCTGCAGCTTGAACGCCTCGCTGCGTTGGTGCGCATCCGAGTGCGTGTGCAACTCGGATGCGATCTTCAGATCCAGCCGCTGCACGGCTTGCAGCCGTTCGCGGCGGCACAGCGCCGACAACAGGCCCAGCATGGCCGAGGTGGCGACGCCGGCGATGGAGGTGCCGAAGGCGAATGCCAGCCCTTCCACCGGTGCGGCCAGCGAACCGCGAATGGCCTGCAGGTCGGTGGCGCTCTGCAGCGCAAACCCGGTGCCCTTGAGCGTGGCCATCATGCCGAGCAGGGTGCCGAGCATGCCCAGCAGCACCAGCAGACCGACCAGATACGGCGTCAGCACAGGGGCCGGCAGCGCCACACGCGCACCCTGGATGCGCAGACGCACCGCATTGCGCAGGCTCGGGTGCAACTGCTCCAGCCACGCGTCCAGTGCCGATGGCGCAGCGGTGAGCCCGGTCACTGCGCTGTCCAGGGTGGCGCTGGCCTGGCGGTAGCGATACAGCTCCAGCGCACCGGCGAGGTAACACGCGCCGATCACCGCTGAGACGCACGCGCCCAGCGGGTTGTTGCCCAGATAGCCGAACCCGACCCAGCAAACCGCCAACAGGCCGACGAGAAACACACACACGTGTACAAGAGTTTTGAACATGACGTCCCAGTTAGCGGGTACGAAGCGCTGCAAGCAGGCCTTCGATCGGGTGAAAACGAACATCCAGTTCGGCGAGCAACACGCTCTGCATGTCTTTGCGAAATACATCCAGCCAACCATCGGACACCGCGCGCGGCGCGATCTCCTGCTCGGTTGGCGCGCCGTGCGCGTACGCGGCCTCGCGCAGGCGTTCGAAATGCGTGCCCAGCAGGCCTGGCACGGTGTTCAACAAGCTTTGCTCGCGTGGGCTCAGGGTCAGCTCCATCACTGCATCCACTTCGGCCAGCCGTGCCATGTCGCCGGACGCCAGCGTCAGCAGGTCGCGCAGCCGCCCGCGCAGATCGCCGGTGGCAGTGCGCATGGCACGCTGCATCGCCAGGTAATGCTGCCGAAACGGTGCGTAGTCGGGCACCGGCGGCGCTGCATCCGTGTCGGTGGCGTCACCTGCCTGACTGCGCAGCCGCGCGACCAGCGCATCCAGATCGGCCACGCTGCTGGTCGCCAGGCCGGCGCGCACGCGGGCGCAGGCTTCGGCATCGAGCGGACGCGGTTCTGGAAGGTCGTCGATGTCGGGCAACTTGCCATCCAGCGCCTTGGACACGGCCACCGCGCGTGTCCAGTCGATCCACTGGCTCAGCCGGTCGGCCAGCGCATGGTTGGACTGGGCGACGCGGACATCGCTGAGGCGTGCGAGCAGGCGAATGAACGCCGGGCCCGAGAGGGGCGCCCGTGGAGCAGACTTCGCCATTGTTCCGGTCAAAGACCGCGCATTTTACACGGGAATGACAGCGGGTCTGCCGGTGCGGCGGGGCGGGCGCTGCGGTGGCTGGTGACGTTCATGGTGGGGCGGGACTGGTGGAGCCTGGGGCAGTCGGGGGCGGGACGGTTGGCGAGCCGGAGCGTTGGCAGCGAGGCGGCCCGCGGCAAGGTCGCGCAGGTGCGGCAAGCAGGTGCGGCAAGGTGAATCGCCCGCGGTGCCTGCGCTTGCGCCGATTCGTGAGCAGGTTTCATGAGCGCATGCCGCCTGCGTGGCATCGCACGGCACCGGGGTTTGCTACAACCGATACGCACCGCCGGCATGGGCGATCGCCGGGGCCGGGTGTGGCGTCACGGCCGAGATGCCCCACACGCGTCGTCCGCCCGCATTCTTCGAGGAGGCATCCGCATGAAGTTCGACACCCCCGCAGGCAGCAACCCCAGCGACCGACTCAAGGTGCTTGGCCAGCCGGTCGACCGCGTGGACGGGCCGCTCAAGGTGACCGGGCAGGCGCGCTACGCATACGAATGGCACGACCAGCCCGGGCGGATGGCGTATGGCTATCTGGTCGGCGCGGCGATCGGCAAGGGCCGCATCACCGCGCTGGATACCGCCGCCGCCCTGGCGGCAGCCGGGGTGATCGCCGTGCTCACCTACCAGAACGTGCCCACGCTGGGCACCGGCGAGTTCTATGTGCAGCGGTTTCTGGCCGCGCCGCAGGTGGACCACTACCACCAGGCGGTGGCAGTGGTGGTGGCGGAGACCTTCGAGCAGGCCCGTGCCGGCGCGGCGCTGGTGCGGGTGCGCTATGCGCGCGAGCGTGGGCAGTACGACCTGGCCGCCCAGCAGGCCAGCGCTCCGGTGGCGCCGCAGGCCCCGTTCGGTGGACCGCCACAGACTGCGCAAGGCGATTTCGCCGCCGCCTATGCCGCCGCACCGTTCACCGTGGATGCCACTTACCGCACCCCCGACCAGGCGCACGCGATGCTGGAGCCGCACGCCACCATCGCGCGCTGGGAAGGCGATCAGCTGATCTGCCACACCGCCATCCAGCAGATGAACTGGGGCACACGCGACCTGGGCAAGGCGCTCGGCGTGCCGAAGGAGCGTATCCGGCTGCTATCGCCGTTCATTGGCGGCGGCTTCGGCGGCAAGGGCACCGCGCAGGCGGACCTGGTACTGGCTGCGCTGGCCGCACGCATCACCGCGCGACCGGTCAAGCTGGCCCTGCAGCGCCCGTTGATGTTCAACAGCACCATCCACCGGCCCGCCACCATCCAGCGCCTGCGCCTGGGGGCCACGGCCGACGGGCGGCTGACCGCGATCGGCCATGAGAGCTGGTCGGGCAATCTGCGTGGCGGTCGCAGCGAGCCGACCACCTTGTCCACCCGCGCGCTGTATGCCGGTGCCAACCGGATGACCTGCGTGCGGTTGGCAGTGCTGGATCTGGCCGAAGGCAACGCCATGCGCGCGCCCGGCGAAGCGCCGGGGATGATGGCGCTGGAAGTGGCCATGGACGAACTGGCCGAACGCCTGGGCATGGACCCGGTGCAGCTGCGCATCGTCAACGACACCCAGGTGGACCCGGAGCAACCGCAGCGCCGGTTCTCCACGCGGCCGTTCGTGGCCTGCCTGCGCAGCGGCGCGCAACGCTTCGGTTGGTCGCAACGCAATCCCGCCCCGGCCAGCGTGCGCGACGGGCGTTGGCTGATCGGCATGGGCATGGCCGGCGCCATTCGCGGCGCGCCGATTGCCAAGGCCGGTGCGCGTGCGCGGCTGGACCGCAGCGGCACGCTGACGATCGAAACCGACATGACCGATATCGGTACCGGCAGCTACACCATCGTGGCGCAGACCGCGGCCGAACTGCTCGGTGTGCCGCTGCAGCAGGTGGTGGTGCGGCTGGGCGATTCCAGCTTTCCGCAGACGCCCGGCTCGGGCGGGCAGCAGGGCGCCGCCTCGGTGACCGCCGGCGTGTATGCCGCCTGCATGCAGCTGCGCGAGACGGTGGCGCAGCGCCTGGGCATTGCCGCCGACCAGGCCCGCTTTGCCGATGGGATGGTGCAGGTGGGCGCGCGCGCCATCCCGCTGGCGCAGGCGGCCGAGCACGGCGAGCTGGTGGCCGAGGACGCCATGGAGTACGGCACGCTCAAGCAGCGCTACGCGCAGCAGACCTTCGGCGCGCACTTTGCGCAGGTGGCGGTAGACGCCGATACCGGAGAAATTCGCGTGCGCCGGTTGCTGGCGGTCTGCGCGGCCGGGCGCATCCTCAACCCCAAGACCGCGCGCAGTCAGGTGATCGGCGGCATGGTGATGGGCGTGGGTGCGGCGTTGATGGAAGAGATGGCGGTGGACACGCGGCTGGGCCTGTTCGTCAATCACGATCTGGCCGGGTACGAGGTGCCGGTGCATGCGGATATCCCGCACCTGGAAGCGCATTTCATCGACGAGGTGGACCCCACCATGTCGCCGCTGAAGGCCAAGGGCGTGGGCGAGCTGGGGTTGACCGGCGTGGCGCCGGCGCTGGCCAATGCGGTCTACAACGCCACCGGCATCCGCGTGCGCGACTATCCGATCACCCTGGACAAGCTGCTGGCGCGGCTGCCACGCAGGGCGGTGTAGGCGCCGGAAACGCCGGCGGTACGGCCCGGGCCATTGCGTCCAGCGGGGCCAGCGACGTCGGCAAGCGGGTCGCATGCCGGGCTGACGATGCTGGCGATGGATCAGGCTGCGGCCAATGCGTCCATGCGGCAGAGGGTGTGCGTGCGCCGTGGGCGCAGCTGACATTGATCGGCAGTTTCCGTATCGACACCCATGCAGTCCGGCCAACGCCAGATCGGACGGCATACGCGCCTCTGACAGCACGCCGATGGTCGCGCGCTGCCGAGCGCGACCAGAAGAGGGCGCGGTGCAGCGATATCTGCAGTACAAGACAGCGGTAGTCGAATGGCCCGGATGCGTTGGGCGCACCGATCCAACTGCTTGTGCGGGCGGCTCTCTAACCAGTTCAGGTGACCGGCCGCTGTCGCCGAATCGCCGCTGTTCTGTAAGGTGAACGGGTATAAGCTGCCCGCCGGGAAAATCCCCAACGAGGAACCCGATGGACCACTCCGACATGCAAGTGTCCGATCTGCTGGTCTTGGAGCTGCAAGGGTTCCACGATGCCTACGGCAGTGGACCGGACTTCTGGGACGCCTACCAGCGCATCATGGGCGTGGCGGCTCAGGCCGGCGGCAACCTGATCAATCTGGCCAACGAAATGGCCTCGCTGGCACAGGGATTGGGCGCAATCGATCGCGCGCAGCTGCTGTAACCGCCTTGCGCAGTCTGTGCTGGCATGCGGCTGCCGCGCGCTGCGTTCCACGTCGCCGTCGCATGCGCGAGGACTGCGCGCTCACCCAATCTTTCTGGTGTTTTCACGCACATCTGCTGCGCGTACTTTACGGTTGGCGCATCGATGGCACGGCGTGATCTTCGCCGATCAGGCAGTGTCGGTCGGGGCGCTATCGCAATGCGCTGGGCAGTGGAGATGCGAGGCACCTGCGTTGCCCGCCATTGCAGCGGCGCCCCCAACCCCGTGCCGGATGCGTTGATCCGGCACCTCGTTGAGGAGCTAGGTGTGAGCGAAACAGTCGAAGGCGTGCGTGTGCATCTGATCGGTGGCCCGCACGATGGGCAGATGCTGTGTGGCACGTCATTGCCTGGCGTGATGCTGCCGGCGGGGTATCGCATGACGCCCTGGCCGGGCGGCCAATCCGGCATTCACTGGCACCGTGAGCTCAACCTGGCGTGCGTGTATGGGTCGCTGGCGGCCGATGCGCTGTGTGCCGCGCTGGGTGCGCAATGGCGTGCCTATCTGGCGACACGTCGGCAGCAAGCGGCAACCGGCGAGGGCGGTGATGTGCACGACGGCTGCGCCCAAGCGGCGCTTGCCTGACGCGGTACATGCGGTCGAATCGCGATGTCCTGCGTCAGTGGACCCATGCGATCAACTTCTGGCGCGTGGCACGGCACAGCGGATGGCCATCGATCGATTGCGCGCAGCGGGCAACGCGAACTACGCAGGAGGCGGGCGATGCATGAGGTCAGAAGTGGCCTGATGCCGCTCGCAACGCGGCTGCCGCATTCAGGGCAAACGCAAGCGCAGGCTGAGAGCCCGGCGCGCGTGCCAGCAGCGGTTTACTCCGCGACGTCGGGCGCCTTGGCGGGCGTCACCACGGCAGTGTCGGGCGCACCGCGTTTCTTGTCGCGACGCAGCGGTGTATCGCCCAGGCGTTCGATCGCGCCACCGGATTGCTGAAACGCTTCCAGGTCGGCGGCCAGGCGCTGTTCGGACAAACGCGGCTTGCCTGGTTGATTGCTGACGGTCATCGACTGGCGGCGGGAGTTATTCATCGCGAATCCTCATGCGTTGTAGAGCGTCAAGGGGATGCCCCGCCGGCGTTGATCGTCGTAGGTGGCACGCACGTCGCGGCAATACGGCCCGGACATGACGAAACGCCGACAAATCGCCGGACGCGTTTCATAGATCGAGCAGCACATGCGTGCCGAATCGAGGGCCACGCACCAGCCTTCCTCGTCGCGCGCCATCACGTGCCAGCCTTGCGGCGTCACGCTGGTGAGGTGCTGGGGGATGCGGTCGGATGGATCGACCATGACGGTGAGCCGGCAACAGACGGCGTCGCAGCGTTCGCAGAGAGTCTTGATGGAAAAGGCCAGATGGGAGTGAAGGCGACACCGGTCTCCGGCCGCGACTCCACCATACACCCTGCGCGCGCGCGGATGTGAACCGGCGGCCGCAGCCCTGTCCCGATCACGTGCGGTGGCAATTGCAGGCGGCGTCATGGCATGGCCGGCCTGTCTGCCGACAGCAATGCCCCTGCCCAGCTCGCAGCAACGCGCGGATGCGCCGGGAGCGCGGGAGGCCTGCGTCCCGGGCGAGGCAGCTTGATCGATACAGGAGCCTCACCGTGGCGGCCTGTGTCGCAAGGCTCGCTGAGCGCCTGCCTGCAGACACGGCCACGCTGCGTTGCCTTTGTCGCGCTGGCGCGAAGACGGGTTTCACCTCCGCCATCGATGGCGCGCCGTAGCGTGGCGATGTCCGTCGCACGCATCAGGAGCACCGCCATGAATACATCCAAGCCCATGCACGAGCAGGTTGCAGGTCACGACCAGGAGCACCGCGACAAGCAGAAGCAGGACGCGCTACAGGACGAGGCGGTGGAAGAAACCTTCCCCGCCAGCGACCCGGTGTCGCCATTCGTGCCGGCCAAACCGCTCGACTGAGTGTGGCGATGAACGCTTGGCCGCGATAAAGCAACAAGGCCCGGTTGACAGCCGGGCCTTGTCGATCACCCTCGTGGGATGCGACGGTTACGGCGTCAATACGACCTTGCGGCAGTCGTCCTGCTTCTTGTCGAACAATGCGTAGCCCTGGGCTGCATCGGCCAGCGGCATTCGGTGCGAAATGATGGCATTGGGCTTGAGTTCGCCGTTGCCGATGCGCTCCAGCAGATACGGCATGTGTTTCTGCACATGCGTCTGACCCATCTTGAAGCTCAGCCCCTTGTCGAAGGCATCGCCCAGCATAAACGCATGAATAAAGCCGGCATACACGCCCGGCACGCTGACCACACCGCAGCGCCGCGTGGCGGCGATGCACTGGCGAATGGCCACACCGCTGCTGCCTTCCAGCTTGAGGTTGGTGAGTGCGGTTTCAATCGCGCTGCCTTCGGCTTCGAAGCCCACCGCCTCGATGCTGGCATCCACGCCGCGGCCGTCGGTCTGCGAGACGATTACATCGGCCGGGTCGTCGATCTCATCGAAATTGATCGGAATCACGCCGTAGGTCCTGGATGCGAAGTCGAGACGGTACGCATGCCGATCGACCATGAAGATGCGTTCTGCGCCCAGCATGCGGCAGCATGCCGCGGCCATCAGGCCCACCGGGCCGGCGCCGAAGATCGCCACGGTGGAGCCCTGCTTGACGCCGGCATCGATCACCGCCTGGTACCCGGTAGGCAGGATGTCGGACAGGAACAGCACCTGTTCGTCATGCAGCGCGTCCGGCACCACCAGCGGCCCGACGTTGGCCTTGGGCACGCGAACAAATTCGGCCTGTCCGCCGGACAGGCCGCCATAGAGATGGCTGAAACCAAACAGGGCCGCCGGCGGACGCATGTCCTTGTGGTTCAGCGCAGCGCCCTTGCCGGTGTTGGTGGTCTCGCATGCAGAAAATTCCTGGAGCATGCAATGGAAGCAACGCCCGCATGCCACCACGAATGGAATCACCACGCGGTCGCCCGGCTTGACCGCCGTCACGTCCGGGCCAACCTCTTCGACGATGCCCATGAACTCATGGCCGAGAATATCGCCCTGACGCAGGTCCGGAATCTTGCCGCGATACAGATGTAGATCCGAACCACAGATGGCGGTGGCAGTAACGCGCAGGATCAGGTCGTCGCGTTCGACCAGGAGCGGGTCCGGCACAGTTTCGACCCGCACATCGCGTGAGCCGTGGTAATTGAGGGCAAGCATGTCGATCTCCTGAAGGCCGGCGGTCTGCGGCAACGCAGCGCAGTGTTTGCATCGGTGCGTTAAGCCAGTCAGCACGGTGCGTGCGTGCGGCGTGCACGCGCTCGGCCCACGACATCGCGTTGATGCGCATGTCACGTGTGGATAACCCCTGCGCTCGCAGGCTCACTCCACGCGCAGCACCTCGCATGCGGTCAGATGCGGAGATGCAACCTCGACAACCGACGATCGCCATGTGCGATCACGCAGGAGACAGGCATGGGACTTTTCAAGATGGTGACCGCAGGCGCGGTGGGTTATGTGGCATATAAGGCTTGGCAGCGCAGTCAAGGCTCGGCAGGCGAGACGCAGCCCGTTCGGGGCGCGCTGCAGGACCGCCAGAGCGCGGAGGCCGCCATCGGTAGCACACCACCGCATGGCGACCCACTACGCGATAGCAGTGGCGGTACGCGCGATCGCAAGCAGTCGCTTGGAGCCCTGGCCATTTTCAACGAGCAGGAGCGCACGCTGGCGCAACTGGCCGTGGTCAAAGGCGTCGAGGGCGATCTGCTGGCTTTTGCCCGCAAGATGGACGAGGCGCATAGCGCGGCATTGACCGACCTCAGCCGGTTCGCACCGGACCGCAGCGGACCGCTGGGGCAGGCCGCGCTTGCGCGTTCGAAGAGCGCACGCGACCAGCTGGAAGCATTGCATGGGCAGGCATTCGAAAAGCAGTACCTGCAAACCGCCGTGCGTAGCCATGAGCAGGCCCTGGCGCTGCTGGACATGCAATTGCGTAGCGAGCCGGGATCCAGCGACCTGGGCAAGGAGCTGCAGCGCACGCGCGACACGATTGCCGAGCATCTGGACCACGCCAAGGCGCTCAGCGCGAAGCAGACCCAGCCACACTAAGGTCGGCGCACAAAAGGACGTGCGGTTGCCAGGATGGCTGACCATTGCTCAAGGCGATATCTGCCATGTCGTGCACGCTGATTCTGGGCGTACCGATTCAGACGTTGTCTCCACTCTCGTCTGACAGATGCTGCCGACGATGTCTGGGCAGCTGCAGCGCTAGCATTATCGTGATACCAAGCGACGCTTGAGGATGGTGGTTGGAGCGACGGGAACAGGTTGGCTGAGTACGACAACTGCGGTCGAACCATTATCGTGCAGCACAGACAGGACAGGTAGCGAAAGCTACCTGTCTTTTTGCTTGAGATATGGCATTGGTTGCAGCGGTGCGCGCAACTGTGCACTGCAGCGATCTGCCCGACCGCCACAGTGCAGTCGTATGGGGGATTGCACTGCCAGGCGAAACCGCTAGCCTCGTTTACCACCTGCATGTGCCGGGATGGTTCGAAGCAAGCGGCAGCCATCACCGGCCAGGGAGAAGTCCGCGTCATCGTCCAGACGGCGCGGACGTCACACACGTGCTACAGCGTGACAGCGCCGCCGGAGATCGTCAGCAGCGTGCCCGAGGTGTAGCTGGCGGTGTCGGCCGCCAGCATGACGTAGGCAGAGGCCAATTCCACCGGTTGGCCAGGGCGCCCCATCGGTGTTTGCGCTCCGAAGTTCTCCACCGATTCTTCGTCCATGCCCGAGGGAATGAAGGGCGTCCAGATCGGGCCGGGGAGCACCGCGTTGACGCGAATGTTCTTCTCGGCCAGTACGCCGGCCAACCCGATGGTGAGATTGGCCAGGGCACCCTTGGTGGCCGCATAAGGCAGGATATTGGGCGTCGGCTTCTTCGATTGCACCGATGCGGTGTTGATGATGGAGCCACCATCGGTCATCAGCGGTGCAGACAGCCGCACCAGATTGAAGACGGCATGTACGTTGGTGTCGAACGTCTTGCGCCACTCGTCCAGCGTGATGTCTTCGAAGCGTTCGAAATACTTCTGATAGCCGGCGTTGTTGACCAGGATATCCAGGCCGCCGAACGTACTGTTGACCGTTTCGATCAACGCTGCGGCCTGGCTCGGGTCGCTGATGTCGCATCCGACCAGCAGCGCCTTGACCCCGGCTTTTTCGATCAGCGCGCCGATCTTGGCCGCGTCTTCCTGCTCATCCGGCAGGAAGGCGATCGCCACATCGGCACCTTCGCGTGCATAGGCGATGGCAACGGCCGCGCCGATGCCGCTGTCGCCACCAGTGATCAGTGCGCGCTTGCCTTTCAATTGCCCGTGGCCGACATAGCTGTCTTCGCCGTGGTCCGGGCGCGGGTCCATCTTTTCGGTGCGACCAGGGAAGCCCTGCTGCTGCGGCTTGAAGGGCGGGCGCGGGTAATTGGGTACGGGCATGGTCGTCTCCTGACGTTGGATTGGCGGACGTACAAAGCGCGAGTGCCGCGCTGAAAAACAGTGTGGGCGCGCGTGCGTAAACATCCAGGCTAGGCGATGTCGGCAGCGCGTGTTCCGGCAGCCGACTCATCGCTGGCTCAGCCGCCTGCTCGGTGAGCGTGTTGCGTTGATCGGCACGCGCGTCATTGCGAACTTCATGTGCTTCTGCGCGATCGATTCGACACCCAGCGTAGCGTCGCGATGCCTTGCATGTTCCTGCGTCGTCACCGGCGGTCGTTGTGTCTGCTTGCGCTGACCTTGTTCTGTATCGGCCGTCAGATCCATGCCGGGCTCCGCGCGCACAACGCGCAGCTGCGCGAGCAGGGACCGCCGACGCTGCAGCTGGCTAGCTATCTGCACAGCCGGCGAACGGTGGATGAGCGCTGGTGGCAGGCGTGGTGCGCGATGCTGACACTTCACGCAATCACGCGGCTTCCTTCACCCCGCTGCAATACGCATCTGCCTAGCGTGACCTCATCCTTCGACGCAGGAGATGCACATGGGTAGCGAAGCCAAAAAGCCGTGGGGACCCGATTCCGATCAGAGCAAGCCGTTTACACCGCAGGAAAGACGCAACGAGGATGCGCACGGGAAGGCGCACGACATGCCCGACGAGGACCGGGACGTCAACCAGGCCGACCCGGAACGCGATTACGAACGTCCGGATGGGTCGGAAAAGCGCTGAGATCCACAAGTCATCGATATGGCAACGCCCGTAGCTGCGCGCGTCATGCGTTGTGTTCTGCCGCGTTGCGAGCCCGTGCCTGCACACCATGCGGCGCAGTGTTGGGTTTGGGTTAGGCTCAATGGTGATGGTGGTAGCCCACATCCGCGGCGATCTTGCCGCGGAACACGCGATACGACCACACCGTATACCCCAGCACCAGCGGCAACAGCACGACCAGGCCGACCAGCGGGAAGATCTGCGACGAAGGCGGCGCGGCCGCCTGCCAGATGGTGTAGCTCGGCGGTACCAGGTAGGGCCACATGCCCAGCACCAATCCGGCAAAACCCAACACGAAGATCGCCAGCGTCAACAGAAATGGCGAGGCATCGCTGCGTGAACTGTCGCTGCTGCGCCACAACGCCAGTGCTACTGCCGCGGTCACTACCGGAATGGGCGACAACCACCAGAAGTTGCCATCGGCGAACCAGCGCGCCATCACGTGCGAACTCAGGAACGGCAGCCACGCGCTGACCAGCACCAGGAAGGTCACCACCACACCCACCAGCGGCCTGGTCAGCTGACGCGCCAGGGTGTGCGTGCGCCCCTCGGTCTTGAGGATCAACCAGGTGCTGCCGAGCAGTGCATAGCCGAACACCAGGGCTGCACCGGTGAGCATGGTAAACGGGCTGAACCAGCCGAACACCCCGCCCACGTAGCGCCCATTCTCCAGTGCCATGCCTTCCACCAGCGCGCCCAGGATGGTGCCCTGCGCGAATGCGGTGAGGATCGAGCCTGCGATGAACGACAGCGTCCACAGCCGCCGCGAGCGTTGCGCCTTGAAGCGGAACTCGAAGGCCACGCCGCGGAAGACCAAGGCCATCACCATCAGCAGTACCGGCAGATACAGCCCCGACAGGATCACCGCGTACGCAGTCGGAAACGCCGCAAACAGCCCTGCGCCACCGAGTACCAGCCAGGTTTCGTTGCCGTCCCAGATCGGCGCTGCGGTGTTCATCATCAGGTCCACTTCCTGTTCGTCGCGTGCGAACGGCGCGAGCATGCCCAATCCCAGGACAAAGCCATCCAGCACCACGTACATCAGCACGCCAAAGCCGATGACGCCAAACCACACCACCGGCAGCCAGTGGCTCAGTTCCATGGTGTGTTCTCCTGTTCCAGTGCGGTGTCTGCGGCCGACAACGGGCGTGCAGGAGTGTGTTCGCCGCCGGCCACATCCGGGCCGTCGCGGCTGGTGTGCGGGCCGGCGCGGACCAGTTTGGTGAGGTAGAAAATGCCGAAGCCAAACACGAACGCGTAGCCCAGCACATACACCAGCAACGACACTGCCACGGTCGCGGTCGACTGCGGGCCCATCGCGTCGGCGGTGCGCAGCAGCCCATATACCACCCACGGCTGTCGCCCGATCTCGGTCACGAACCACCCGGCGACCAAGGCGATGAACCCGGCCGGCAGCATCAGGTTCCAGGCCAGGATCAGCGCTTTCGAATGCAGCCGGCCGCGCCACCATGCAATGGCGGATATCCACGACAGCGCCAGCATCGCCATGCCCAGGCCGACCATGATGCGGAACGCAAAGAACACCGGGGCCACCGGCGGACGCTGATCGCGCGGCACCGAGGTCAGCGGGGTGATCTCGCCATCGGTGCTGTGGGTCAGGATCAGGCTGCCCAGCCGCGGGATCGCCACTTCATAGTCATTGCGCTCGGCCTCGGCATTGGGCACCGCAAACACCACCAGCGGCACGCCGGTACCGGCGTGCTCGCTGCGCCAGTGCGCTTCCATCGCCGCCACCTTGAGCGGCTGATGTTCAAGCGTGTTGAGGCCATGCTGATCGCCAACCAGGACCTGGATGGGCAGCACGATGGCCGCAAAGGCCACCGACAGCCGCAACATGCGCGCAGCGTCGGGAAGATGCACGCCCTTGCGCAGGTAGTACGCCGCCACGCCGCCCACCACGAAGCAGGTGGTGATGAACGAGCCCAGCGCCATGTGTGCCAGACGATAGGGGAACGACGGATTGAAGATGATCTGCGTCCAGCTCACCGGATGCACGATGCCGTTGACCATCGCATAGCCCTGCGGCGTATGCAGCCAACTGTTGGACGACAGGATCCAGAACGTGGACACCAGCGTACCGATGGCCACCATGCAGGTCGCAAAGAAGTGCAGTCTCTCCGATACGCGGCCCCAGCCGAACAGCATCACGCCAAGGAAGCTCGCCTCCAGAAAGAATGCGGTGAGCACTTCGTAACTCAGCAGCGGCCCGATCACCCCGCCGGCGATGCGGCTGAGCTCCGGCCAGTTGGCGCCGAACTGGAAGGCCATCACGATGCCGCTGACCACCCCCATGCCGAAGGACACGGCAAAGATGCGCAACCAGAAAAAATACAGCCGCTTCCATCCCTCATCGTGCGTACGCAGCCAGCGCCATTCCAGAAAGCCCAGCAGATTCGCCAGGCCAATGGTGAAGGCGGGGAACAGCACATGAAAGGAAATGACGAAGGCGAACTGGATGCGGGACAGCAGCAGCGCTTCCACAGCAATCTCCCTGGTGCCGAACGCGCGAGGATGCGTCTACGGCGACACTGGCGTGGCGATGGGAATGACGATCGTAGGGTGATCTTAGGATCGAGGCGAATGTGCGAGTACGGGGAGGCGAGACACCTCAGGTTTTCGCTTAACGCTTCACGATGATGTCAGCCGCAAGCGTGGGCGCATGCGGCAGCAGGACTCAACTCGACGGGTCGCTGCGCTGCCGCGGAAGCGTTGCGTTGTTGCGTCCGGCATCCGTGCCTGCGCCCGGACACCCGTCTCGGCGCGCTGGCTACGCGCTACGCAGGTGTCGCAGGCAGCGTGGCGCCAGCCAGTCGGCAAGGGCGGCATTGGTCGAACCCGGCGTCAGGCACAGCGCCTCGCGCACTGCCTTGATCGCTTGTGGTTCGGTCAGATCCGGCTGCGCGTTGTAGGCCTCGCAGACCGCGCGCACCGTGCCTTCGGGGATACCATCGAAGGGGTGATAGCCGAGCTGGCCACGCCGGTGCTGGTCCCGCCAATACGTCAACTCACCTTGCACATCGGCGCTGCGATGTACCGAAACTGCATGCATGAGACACCTCGCGCGGCTAAGTCGGGAGAGCAATGTTTGCGCGTCGAAAGTAGGTTGCTGTGAGGATGACCTGCACGCCTTCTCCACACGGCAGGCCTCGGGTCATGGATAATGCCTCAGGCCGCTCCAGTCACTTGTCGAGTGGTCTGATGCATCACTGGGCATCGGCTCGCGCCGGTGCAGGACACTCCGGCTGCGGCGCAACAGCACAAGCGAACTGATCCATTGCGTGGGGCCCGACGACGCGCATCAAGAATGCGCGGCAACAGCGTCTACAAACCTTGCACTGTTTGGCGTTTCGGCATGCCCGGCACGGCGACCGACCCCGACCATGACGCTTGGCACTGGCAAATTCCGGGCCAGCCGTGCGTACTGCGCGCATGACACGGCGAGCTCGACTTGGGGGAAGGGCGCCGTTGGCTCACGATGGTCGTGACTGCAGCGTGCAATCTCGTGGTGATGCGCAGGCGCGTTTTCGCGCCGCCGTCACAATTATCAACTGAACATGTACTAGTCATTGCGGACAGAAGCGCTCATGGACCGTCTTTCCTGCGCCATCATCGACGACGACGTGGAGTTCTGCGATCAGGTGGTTGAACTGGCCACCGATAGCGGCTTCCGTGCCAAGGGTATCCACACCCTTGGCGAAGCCAGCCGTTGGCTGGACAGCAACTTCCCGGACCTGCTGGTCGTGGATGTCGGACTGCCCGACGGCAGCGGTTTCGATCTGATCGAACGCTTGGACCCGGATCACACCCCGCAGATCGTGGTGGTGTCGGGCGACTATGCCCATGAAACCCAGGGCCGTGCGCAGCAGTTCGGCGTCAGCGAGTTCCTGACCAAGCCATTTGCGCCGGAGCGGCTGGAGCGTGTGCTCGGCGGCCTGCGCGAAGCGCAGCAGGGCAACCTGGGCATCATCGGCAACAGCGACAGCATCGTGATGCTGCGCAAGGACATCGTGCGCGTGGCGCCGACCGATCTGAATGTCCTGGTGACCGGCGAAACCGGCACCGGCAAGGATCTGGTCGCACGCGCCATCCACCGGGTATCCGGCCGTCGCGGTCGCTTCGTGTCGGTCAACTGCGGCGCAATCCCGGAAGAGTTGCTGGCCAGCCAGCTGTTCGGCCACGAACGCGGCAGCTTCACCGGCGCCGATCGTCGGCACGCCGGGTTTCTGGAACAGGCCGCCGACGGCACGCTGTTTCTGGATGAGATCGGCGAGATGCCCAAGCGGCTGCAGGTCTATCTGCTGCGGGCGATCGAGTCGCGCAGTTTCATGCGCGTCGGCGGCAACGAAGAGATTCCGCTGGATGCGCGCGTCGTCGCCGCCACGCATCAGCACGTGCAGCGCGAGCATGCCGTGCTGCGCGAGGATTTGTTCTACCGCCTCAACGAGTATCCGATCCAGGTACCGGCGCTGCGCGAACGCCGCGGCGATGCGCGGGTGCTGGGGCTGCGCGTGATCGACGAGCTCAACGTCAAGTACGGAAAGCGCAAGCTGCCGACCAAGTCGCTGCTGCGCTATCTGGCGTATCACACCTGGCCCGGGAATGTGCGCGAGCTGCGCTCGTTCATCCACTACCTGTATCTGCGCTCGGACGGCGACTTGCTGACCGCGCCGGATGTGGAGCAGACCGTGCCGCAGGCCGCTGAAGACGGCTTGCTGATTCCGGCCGGCTGGACCATGCGGCAGGCCGAGGACGCCATGATCGAATCGGCCCTGGCCCGGACGCGCTTCAACAAGAAGGCGGCGGCACGCGAGTTGGGGATCAGCGTGCGCACACTGCACAACCGACTGAGCGACAAGGACGCGTAGTGAACGATGCTGCATCGCAGGGGCGGCAGCGCGAGCTGCTGCATCAGCTGCGCAACCGTCTCAACGTGATGGGCTTTGCGCTGTATGCCTTGCGTGGCGACACCTCCAAGCCGATGGAGACGCTGCGCACGGCGCATCAGTCGGCGACCGCCCTGCTCAATCAGTTGGGCGAGCAGGAGCGTGCGCAGGAGCAGGCGCGTCAGGCGCCGGACGATGCGCCGCCGCAGGACACCGTGGATCGATAACGCCGGATGCCAGATGCCGGAACCGGATCCCGCTATCGGTGCAGCGGACAGCCTCCATTGTCGCGCCGGTGGCTACCCGAAGATGGGCGCCGTGGCGCCCACCCGATTCAGCGCTGGATGTCGCCGGTCGTCGAACCGGCACCCGGGCCCGCGCCCAGATCCGCACCGGTGACGCGGTCCAACTCTGGATTGGACATCAGCCGTTGCGACATGGCCGCCACCGCCCTGGCCTGGGTTGCATCCAGCTCCACCGAGGCGGTGCCGTCGCCGCCATCCACGCAAGCCTGTTCGTCGCGGTCGGCCACCATCTCCCACTGCTCGCCGGAATTCCATGGGCCGACCATGTCGCCTTCGCCTTGGGACATGTTGTAGTAGATATCGGTGAAACGCGGATCGCCCGGCAGCTTGCCCGGCGGGAAGTTCGGCTCGATCGCATACAGCGCCTTTTCGAACGACTTCTGATGCGCCACTTCGCGTGTCATCAGAAAGCGCAAGGCATCGACAATGCCGGGGTCGCTGGTGACGGTGATCAGGCGCTCGTAGACCAGCTTGGCACGCGCCTCGGCGGCGATGTTGGAGCGCATGTCGGCGGTCGGACAGCCGATCGAATCCACATACGCAGCCGTCCACGGCGTGCCGGCCGAGTTCACCAGCGCCGGCCCGCCGCCATACAGGATCTGCTGGGTATGGCTGGTACTGTTCTGGGTCATGCTGCGCATGTCCATGGCCTCTTCCATGCCCTCGGACAGCACCGCTTTCGGTCCCTGATTGAGCATGGCGATGATCGAACCGATGATCTCCAGATGGCTGAGTTCTTCGGTGGCGATATCGAACAACAAGTCCTTGCGGCCAGGATCGCTTTCGCCCAACGCCTGGGTGAAGTAGCGCATCGCGGCGGCAAGCTCGCCTTGCGGGCCGCCGAACTGCTCGAGCATCAGCGTCGCCAGCTCCGGATTGGGCGCGGCGACGCGGACGGTGTACATCAAACGCTTGTTATGCATGAACATGAAGTAGTCCTTGGCTGGCGCCCTGCGACTACGCCGCCTTTGCGGGCGTGCAGACATGAGGCGTTGGCTTAAAAAAAGGCCCGCATGGCTGCGGGCCTGTGCTGGGCGGTACGTGCTGCGCAGTGGATCAGGCAGCCTTGCTGGCCTTGGCCGCCTTCTGGTTGCCGCCTTGCTCTGCCAGCAGGGTCAGTTTTTCATCGGTGGCTTTTTCTTCTTCAAGCGTTGCCAGCAGCAGCGGCAGTGCATCGGCATAGCCGAGTTGCCTGGCCATCGCCGCGATGGTGCCGTAGGAGGCGATTTCGTAATGCTCCACCTTCTGCGCCCCGCCGATCAGCGCGGCATCGCGGACCGGGCCGGCTTCGATTTCTTCGATGACCTCGCGGCTTTCCTCGACCAGGCCTTCCATTGCCGCGCATTTGATGCGCTTGAGCTTGATGCCCAGCACATCGACCACCTGGTCGATGCGTTCGATCTGGCCCAGGGTTTCTTCCAGATGGGTTTCGAAGGCGCTTTTCAATTTCGGTTCGGTCGCCGCACGTGCCAGGCGCGGCAGCGACTTGGTCAGCTGCTTTTCGGCGCTGTAGATATCCGACAGCTCGTGGATGAAGAGTTCTTCGACAGTCTTGATCGGCATGGGTGGTTCCTGGTGTTGGTCAGAGGTTTGAAACGTGGCGATCACCGCTGGGCGGCGACGCGTTCTGGTTGTTCGCGTTCGATACAACGCGAGCACGATTCTTCCTGGCGCGCGATCTCCCGGTGGGATGGCGAGCTTGCGTCAGGCCGTTACCGCGTGATCGCCAAGCTAGTCCTGCGAGTGTTAGCGCTATCGGTGGGTAGGGTGATCCCGGTGCGAGAACGACCTGTGCCATAAGGCCCTGCGTACACGCATCGCTCACGCGAGCGCCAGTCCGCGTGCACCGCGCCGGCTGGCAGTGGTTGCTGCGTGGGAGAGCGCCGCGTTCGCCTGCGCCGGGTCGCGCGGATACGCAGCGGCGTTACCAGGGATCCGGTCTTGCCGAGATACCGATGGCCGCGCGCGGGCAGCACACCGCGGTGGCAGACATGTGGGCACGGCGTGTGCATGCGGTGCAGACCGATGCGCTACAACGCAGTTCGTACGCCCGCATGAGAGGTCATATGACGCCGCTGGATAAACCGTTACGTCGCGAACTGCAGATCGGCGACCAGGCCTATACGTTGATCATCGACCCCGACGGCCTGAAGCTGGTGGAGAAAGGCAAGCGCAAGGGCGTGAGTCTGCGGTGGGACGCGCTGGTCAATGGCGATGCCGCATTGGCCGTTGCCTTGAACGCCTCACTCGGCGATGGGTGAGCGTTTGGGGGGCGCAACGCATGGCGCTGCGACAACCCGCCTTGCTCAGGTGGTCGGAAACAACTGCGCCAGCGTGCGCACTGCCGCTTCCGATGCCGCACGATCGGGCGCGGCATCGGCGTTGTTGAAGTCGTTGCTGCCCTGCGCCTGCACCAGCAAGCCATCGCGACGCGGCACCACATTGAGATTGTGGCCGCGCCAGACCAGCCCGTAGGTCACCTCCGGCTGCGGGATCAGACGTGCGGTCTGGCCGCGCACCGGAATCACGCTGTCGTCGCCCAGGAGCGCACGCGCACCGTAGCCGGTGGCATTGACCACGATTTTCTCGCGCAGGTCGGCGAACTGACGTGGGTGGTCGAAGTCGCGCGTATGGAGTTCGCCGCCGGCCTGCAGAAAATCCTGCAGCAAGAGCCGCGAATACGCGCTGATGTTGAAAGTCAGTTGGCCGTAGCGACGCACGAACGGCACCGGGAATGGATGGCTGCCGGCGGCCAGCGCTTGCGAGCGCGGGCCAAGGTCACGCAGCAGCGTGCGCTCCAGTGGCGGGTAGTCCGGCTCGTGCGCTTCTGCCGAGGCGACCGCCTGATCGAACGGCACATCCGACAGCGCGTAGCCATCGCGCCACTCGATCGGCTCGCCGGGCAAGCCAAGCAGGGTCTGATACCGGCGAAAGGAGATCCGCGCCATTTCTTCCCAGCGCGTCTTGAAGTCGGCGCTGGCGTGATCGCTGGTGCAGACGCGCGAGTCCGGCGACCACACGCCGGTGGCATAGAACGAGCGCACGTCCGGCAGCCGCTCGCGCGCATAGATGCGTACGCGCAGGCCGGCACGCTGGGCAGCCACCGCCGTGGTCAGCCCGATTGCGCCACAGCCGATCACCGCCAGCTCGCGCACGGTGGCATCGGCCGCGCGCACCAGTCGCAATGCGTGTTCGGCTGCGCCCCACGACAACGACCAGCCGCTGCCGCCGTGCCCGTAGTTGTGCACCACCGTCTTGCGCCCGATGCGTTCTGCCTCGATGCGCGGGCCTTGCGCACGGAACGGACGGGTGCAGCCATCGATGGCGATGATGCGATCGACCGCTGCGCGGATCGGCGCCAGTGCAGGCGCGGTAGCGAACGGCAGTGGCAGCGCGTCGGATGCCGGCAACGCGGTGGACGGCGCGATGGCAGCCTTGCCGGTGGCAGCCCAACTGCCGGTCGAAGCGGCCGCAAGCGCAAGGCCTGCGCTGTGCAGAAAATGACGGCGATGCATGCGACTCCTGCGAGGTGATGTGGAGGTGGGGCGACCCGTTGCGATGGGAGCGGCGCCGGCGTCCCGCGGCAACACGGCGGTGCCGGCCGAGGCTAACGCATCGCCGCTGGCAGCACAGCGTGCTCGGCCGCATGGCGCACGGCCACCAGGTGAGCGTCCGGTTGCCTGGCTCTGGCGAGCATACCGCGCAGGACCCACCCTGCCGACCGGCCAGGTCGGGTTTCGTCCTGCGATCCCGGCATTTGAGGTGGCGCTGGGGGCCATTCGTCGCCAGGGGCTTTCGCAGTGGCGTGCGGCGGCTATGCTCGCTCCCGTCCCATCTCCGACGAGTTGCCGCCTGTGTCTGCCAGCGTCTTTCTGATCGTGCGTATCGTGTTCGCCTGGGCCGCCGCGTTGGTGGTGGCCAGCATCATGTGGGCGCAGCTGTTCGACTCGGTCGGTGCGTTCTTCAGCCTGATCAGCATCGTGCTGCTGGCGCTGGCCTTGATGAGTGCAATCACGCATGTACGGCGGGTTCGGTTGATCGCCGGGCGGCTGGATCACGCCACCTTGTCCACCCGCCAGCGTCGGCAGATCGAGGTGCCGCTGGAGGTGCAGGCCAGCTTTGCGGTGGTGGAAGAGGCGGTGCGCGCATTGCCGCGCGTACAGGACATCGAAAGCGCGCCCGGCAGCCTGCTGATCCGCGCCAAGATCCGCCGCATCGATCCGTATGCAGGCCGCAAGCCCTCGCGCTGGAATCTGTTTGCGCGCTTTGCCATCACCCACAACCAGGTGCTGGTGACGATTGCGCCGGGGCAGGGCACCAGCAGCGTCACCGTGTTGTGCGAGCCCGATGCCGGCGCCTGGGTGGACCTGTTTGCGGTGGACGAAGGCAGCAACTTCGAAAACGCCGAGGCGATCAATCGCGCGGTGGTGCGCCGGGTCGGCGAGCAACGTCGCGACGAGCAGGCCGCCGCCGAGCAATCGGTGATGGAGAAGGAGCTGGCCGTGGCGCGCTTGAACCTGCTGCATGCGCAGGTCGAACCGCACTTTCTCTACAACACGCTGGCCAGCGCCCAGGTACTGGCGCGCACCGACCCGCCGCGCGCCGACATCATGATCGGGCACTTGATCCAGTACCTGCGCCGCTCGCTGCCCAGTGCGGACGATGCCACCTCTACCTTGGGCGAAGAACTCGAACGTACCCAGGCCTATCTGGAAATCCTGCGCATCCGCATGGGCGCGCGGTTGGCATTGCAGGTCGAAGTGCCCTACGAACTGCGCAGCCTGCAGCTGCCGTCGATGATGTTGCAGACGCTGGTGGAAAACGCCATCAAACATGGGCTCGAACCCAAGCCCGGTGGTGGCACGGTGTGGATCCTGGCGCGCCGCCTGGACGAGCGCCAGGCCACGCTGACCGTGGCCGACGACGGCCAGGGCTTCAACACCCACAGCCATGGCACCGGCATCGGCCTGAAGAACCTGCGCGAACGGCTGCAGTTGATCTACGCCGGCGCCGCCAGCTTTGCCATCGTGTCCAATTTCCCCAGCGGCGTGGCTGCCACGATCACGCTGCCCTTGCCGGCGCAACCGGACGGGCCGCGCCCGCCGCCGCTGCCCGCCGCCGCCGCCACGGCCGTGCAGGTGCAGGCATGAGCGCGCTGCGTGCGGTGATTGCCGAGGACGAAGCGTTGCTGCGGCAGTCCTTGCTCGCGCTGCTGGCCGAGGTGTGTCCGCAGCTGCAAGTGGTGGGCGAATGCGAAGACGGGGCCAGCGCGCTGGACACCATCGCCACCCAGCAACCGGATGTGGTGTTTCTGGATATCCGCATGCCCGGCCTCACCGGTATCGAGGTGGCACGTGCGATGCGCGAGGTCAGCCCGCGCACGCAGGTGGTCTTCGTCACCGCCTACGATCAGTACGCCATCGATGCGTTCGAACACGGTGCGGTGGATTACCTGCTCAAGCCCATCAACCGCGACCGCCTGCAGGCCACCTGGCAACGCGTGCAGCAACGCGCCGCCGCCGGTCAGCCGGACAGCGGCCTGCTGGAGACGCTCCTGCAGCGCCTGTCCGCACGCCCGGCAGCGCCCGGTGCCGCGCCGCCACTGGCCTGGCTCACCGCCAGCAGCGGCCGCGAGACGCGCCTGATCGCAGTGGATGAGGTGGCGTATTTCCAGGCCGATCAGAAATACACCACGGTAATGACGGCCGCCGGCGAGGCGATCCTGCGCACGCCGCTGCGCGAGTTGCTCGACGTGCTGGACCCGCAGGTGTTCAAGCAGATCCATCGCTCCACCATCGTCAACATGAAGGCGGTCGCCTCGGTGGTGCGCGAGGACACCGGCAAGGGCCGGCTGGCACTGCGCGGGCGCAGCGAAACGCTCACCGTCAGCCAGCCGTTCATGACCTTGTTCCGCGGCATGTAATCCCCCTGATCTCCCCCATCCCGCATCGACACGAAAGGACTGCCTCCATGCGCCTGATCGCCTCCCTGGTCTACTGCCTGCTCGCCCTGGCCGGCTGCCACGAACGCAACGGCACCACCTCGATCACCCGCGCCACCAGCGATGGCCGCGACCTGCTCTTCAGCAAGACCCAGGTCACCGATGCCGAGACCAATGTGCATTGCCTGGCCAGCAGCAGCGGCCAGTGCCATTACCTGATCTATGAAGAACGCTGCCCGGCTGCCAGCGCCAGCGGCGGCACGCCGGCGCCGGTGTGTGCGCGCAAGACCTTGGACAGCTTCGCGCTGCTGCCCGGCCAGGTCCGTGCGCTGCACGGCCTTCCGGCGGCGGCGCACACCTGCGTGGGCCGCGATGCGCCCACTGCCCGGTGCCAGGGTTAGTCCATGCCCGCTGTCGTCGCGGATCGCGGCGGCCGGAAGATCTGCGGCAGCCGCACCGAGAGGCGCGTCGCCGCCCGGTAGCGTCGCGCTGAGACTGAATACGCACTGACGGCAAGCGGTCGCTTCTGCGATCATTGCCGGCTTGTTGCCGGTTCACGGCGCCCTCACTGCCAGGCTCTCATGTCCGAACATTCGTTGCGCCGCGACGTCGGCCCCTTTGCGCTCATGCTCACCGGGCTGGGCTCGATCATTGGCTCCGGCTGGCTGTTCGGCGCCTGGCGCGCAGCCGGCCTGGCAGGTCCGGGTGCGATCTGGGCCTGGATCCTGGGCGCGGCGATCATCACCACCATCGCGCTGTCCTATGCCGAGCTGGGCGCCATGTTTCCCGAATCCGGCGGCATGGTGCGCTACAGCCATTACTCGCACGGCTCGCTGGTGGGCTTCATCGCCGGCTGGGCGAACTGGATCGCGATCGTCTCGGTCATTCCCGTCGAAGCCGAGGCCTCGGTGCAGTACATGGCGTCCTGGCCATGGGCCTGGGCGCAGGGCCTGTATGTGCAGGCACCCGGCGGGGCGGGGGAATTGTCGGTGCCCGGCCTGCTGATCTCGGCGGTGCTGGTGCTGGTGTATTTCTTCCTCAATTTCTGGAGCGTCAAGCTGTTCGCGCGCTCCAATACGCTGATCACCGTGTTCAAGCTGGTGGTGCCGGCGGCGACCGGCGTGGCCTTGATCGCCAGCGGCTTCCACAGCGAGAACTTCAGCGTCGGCATCCATGGCGATGCGCACGTGATCGACCTGGCCGCGGTGCTCACCGCGGTGGCCACTGCCGGCATCGTCTTCAGCTTCAACGGCTTCCAGAGCCCGGTAAACCTGGCCGGCGAGGCGCGCAACCCGGGCCGCAGCATTCCGTTCGCGGTGTTGGGTTCGATCGCGCTGGCCACGGTGGTCTACGTGATCCTGCAGGTGGCCTACATCGGCGCGGTGCCGCCGGATCTGCTGGCCAAGGCTGGCTGGCACGGCATCGATTTCCGTTCGCCGTTCGCCGAGCTGGCCATCATCGTCAACCTGCACTGGCTGGCGATGCTGCTGTACATCGATGCCTTCGTCAGCCCCAGCGGCACCGGCATCACCTATACCGCGACCACCGCACGCATGGTCTACGGCATGGAAAAGAACGGCACCATGCCGGCCGTGCTGGGCAAGCTGCACCCGGTCTGGGGCGTGCCGCGCATGGCGATGTTCTTCAACCTGGCGGTGTCGTTCGTGTTCCTGTTCTTCTTCCGCGGCTGGGGCACGCTGGCGGCGGTGATCTCGGTGGCGACGATCATTTCCTACCTCACCGGCCCGATCAGCGCGATGGCGCTGCGTCGCCACGCACCGGAGCTGCATCGCCCGCTGCGCATCGCCGCGCTGCCGGTGCTGGCCGGGGTGGCCTTCGTGATGGCCACCGAGCTGCTGTACTGGGCGCGCTGGCCGCTGACCGGCGAGATCATCCTGCTGATGGTCGTGGCGCTGCCGGTGTACTGCTACTACCAGGCCAAGCAGGGCTGGCCGGACCTGCGCCGCAACTTGAAGGGCGCGGCCTGGATGATCTGCTACCTGCCGGTGATCGCGCTGCTGTCCTGGGCCGGCAGCAGCGATTTCGGCGGCCATGGCTACCTGAGCTATGGCACCGACCTGGCGGTGGTCGCTGCAGTCGGCGCGGTGTTCTACATCTGGGGCGTGCGCAGCGGCTGGCGTACCCCGTCGGTGGAACAGGCGGTTGCGCGGGCCTGAGTGGGGCTGCGCAGCTGGCTTAAACCGCAATGCCGAATCCGCGCAAGATCGTTCTGCATTCACTGCACGACGAACAGCCAGGGCTGGCCGCCCTGGTCGCCGACTGGATCGCGGAAGGGGTCACCTACGTCGGTGTGGTCGGCGTCGATGCCGAGCGCATCGAGGACCGGATCGATGACCTGTGCGTGGGAGATGGCTCGGCACCGTACTTCATGCTTACAGCGGCGCATGGTCCCGACGAGTCTCTGGAGGATGCGGTGTTCTTGGCGGAGCTTCTGTCCGATGAGTTTGCAGGCCCTGTCCGTGTGATTGCGTTCTAGTCGTTCGAACACGCTGGCGCCGCCGCGTCATTCGATTCCTGCCTAAACGGCTCACGCAAGGCGATGACACAGCGACGCGACGGACCCAGCGTGCGTCCGGATCAGAGTGAGGTGTCGGTGTTGAGATGCAAACGGCCGATTGAACTCCATCGGCCGTTTGCATTCGAAGCGGGCATCCTGGTAAGTGATCCGTGTCCACGGCTTCAGGAGTTGGCCACCAGCCGTGGCGCGCCATCGAAACGGTCCAGATCGCGCAGCAGTTCGGTGTAGCGGCGCAAGCGGCCCATCTCGCGCATGTTGACGATGTCCTCGTGGCGCAGCTCGCGCCTGGAGGTCACTTCCTGCTTGTAGCGCAGCACTTCCGGGTAGCGGCGCGTCATGTCCAGCGCGTCGGCAACGCACTCGACCGAGTCGGCATCCGGGGTCACCCGCGCGCGGCTGTTAAAGGCGCGCAACCACCGCTCGAAACCGGCGCTGTGGTCGAACAGGTCGGCGATGTACCACATGACGAACAGGATCGACGCCCACGAGGTGAAGATGATCACCACCCGGCTGAAAGTCAGGTGATAGTCGTTTTGCCACAGCTGGTGGGTGATCACGCCCAGCAGTACCAGGGAAATGGCCTGCCAGCCGATGATCGAGGCGATCACCCACTGTTTCTTGGCCACCTTGAGCAGGTCGAGTTCTTCGTCGAGCTGGGTGTCGGTCTTGTCGCGCCAGTAGACGACCTGTTCGTCGAAGGAGCGCCGATGGAGTGCGTTGTCCTGCAATAGCAGGCCTAAACCCTGGAACAAAGCGATCATGACAAGCTCCTGACGGATGGCTGGTACGAACGACTTGCTGCACCGGCGGTGGCCGGGGCCCTTGGAGCGACCGACGTGCCGTGCAATGCATGGCCGATATCGGACGGCTCTAGTTCTAGCACTTTCGCCGTGCATGGCAATGCCTGATGCGAACCTGTCGCCGCGCAAAGTTGCGCAACCGTGCACAAAACGCTGAATTCAGCTGGTTTGGGCGCGATGGCGCCAGATCGCGCGTGCGTCGGGTGGCCAGTCTTGCTGCACTGCACACCTGGGAGTGCGGTGGTCACGTGCACGACCGACTTGGGTGGCGATGGGTTGGACCCTGGCGTCCGTGCGGATGAGATCGGCCAGCGAAGCGCCGGCGCCACCGCCGTGCCATTCGTGTGTCGGCATCCTTTCGCTTCAGCTCCTCCACGCTGGCGATTGTTCAGCGCCCTGCCGGCGCTTCGATCGCATAGACGCGCCGGCCGGCCCGACTGCGAGAAACGCGGTGGCCTGCCTGCGCGGATCGGCGGATGAAGCGCCTGCGCCAACCGCAGCTGCGCTGACATGGTCGTACAGGCGCACCCGTATCATCGCCGCATGTCTGCCGTCCTGCGTACCCTCACTGCCCCCGCCGCCGAACAGATCCGCCGCTGGGTGCTGGGCGCGTTTCCGCGTGGCCAGAGCACCATCGAATACGATCGGCCGCTGGGCGACCCCGGGATCTTCGGGCCCGACAGCGTCACCTGGCGCGTGCACTCCGAATTTCCCGGCATGCTGTCCGGCGGTTTGTGCGCCTTGATGCTGCAACTGCTGCACCCGCGCGCGCTGGCCGGGGTCTACGACCATTCCAACTTCCGCGCCGACCTGGTCGGCCGGCTGCGGCGCACCACCAACTTCGTGGCCGGCACGACCTACGCGCCGCAGGCCGAAGCCGAGCAGCTGATCGCGCGCGTGCGGCGCATTCACGCGCATATCCGTGGTCACACCGCCGACGGCGTGCCTTACGAAGCCAACGATCCGGCGCTGCTGACCTGGGTGCATGTGACCGAAGCCTACGGTTTTCTGCAGGGCTGCCGGCGCTATTGCCGCGATGTGCCTGGCGCGATCGCCGACCGCTATTACGACGAAGCGCGACGCGTGGCCGAAGCGCTGGGCGCCGCCGACGTGCCCGCCAGCGAAGCCGCGGTGGACGCGTATTTTGCGTCGCTGCGTGGCGAGTTGCGCATGGACGCACGCTCGCGCGAAGTGCTTGATGTTCTCACCGGCATCGAGCTGCCTGTGCCTGCGGCAGGGCTGTCGCGCGGCGTCTTCCTCGGCGCCGGCACTGCGTTGCTGCCGGGCTGGGCCAGCGACATGCTGGGCCGCAGCACCACCCAGCGCGTGCAGGCACGGGCATCGGCCCGGCTGCTGCGCAGCTTGTCGCCGTTGTTCCGCACCGCATTGCGCGATGGGCTATCGGCCCGTGCCTGCAGGCGCATGCAGTTGCCACCGGCGATGTTGCTGCAGTGGCCTGGAGAGCGATGAGTGGGGGTGCCTGCCTGGTGTGCAGGGCGGTGGCGTGGCGCGCGGAATAGTGCGCGATGTGGCCGTACCCTCACCCCAGGCCCTCTCACGGCTGGAGAGGGGCCAGCCCGCTGCGTGCGTCGAGACCCTCGCCAAATCCTGCTCTCAAGCCCCTCTCCCGGCGCGAGAGGTGGGGTGAGGGTACGGTAGAGAAAGTACTCCAGCCCATGGATCCCGCTGTGCGTCACACGCGCCAGCCATCACTGCCAGGCACCAGCTACCAGATCCGCACCCGCTGCTCCGGCGGCAGATACAACAGCTCGCCCTGCTGCACATTGAACGCCGGATACCAGGCATCGAGATTGCGCACGGTCTGTGCGCGGAAGCGTCCGGGTGCGTGCACGTCGGTGAGCACGGCGTTGCGTAGCGCGACGTCGCGGTACTTGCCGCGCCAGGCCTGCGCAAACCCCAGGAAGAAGCGCTGGTCCGGGCTGAAACCATCGATGGTCTGCGGTTGCTTGCCCTGCAGCGACAGCTGGTAGGCGTCGTACGCGGTGGCCAGGCCGGCAACGTCGGCGATGTTCTCGCCCAGCGTCAGCTTGCCGTTGACGCTCAGATCGTCGAACGGCTTGTACGCACTGAACTGCGCTGCGAGCGCATTGCCGGCAGCCTCGAATTTCTTCAGGTCCTGTGGCGTCCACCAATTGTGCAGCTCGCCGTGTTCGTCGAACAGCGCGCCCATGTTGTCGAAGCTGTGGCTGATTTCGTGCCCCATCACCGCGCCGATCGCGCCGTAGTTCACCGCATCGTCGGCAGCCGGGTCGAAGAACGGCGGTTGCAGGATCGCGGCGGGGAAGATCAGGCGATTTTCCAACGGCACATTCAGCGCATTGACCTCCTGCGGCAACATGTACCACTCGCGATGATCGACCGGCTTGCCCAGCTTGGCGATGTTGCGGCGATACTCGAACAGACCGGCGCGTTCCACGTTGCCCAGCGGATCGTCGCGACGCACGTCGAGCGCGCTGTAGTCGCGCCAGCTGTCCGGGTAGCCCACCGCCACCGTCAATCCGGCGATCTTGGCCTTGGCATGCCGTTTGGTCTCCGGAGTCATCCACTCCAGCGCGTCGATGCGCTTGCCGAATGCGGTGATCAGATTCTTGACCATCTCTTCGGCGCGGGCCTTGGTCTGCGCGCTGACATATTTCTGCACGTAGCGCTTGCCCACCGCTTCGCCCAAGGCGGCGTTGGTCGCGTCGATTCCGCGCTTCCAGCGCTGGCGTTGCTGCGGTGTGCCTTCCAGCGTAGTGCCGTAGAACGCAAACCGCTCATCGGCAAACGCCTTGGACAGATACGGCGATGCACGATCCAGCGCGCGGAAACGCAGATAGTCCTTCCAGGTCTGAAGCGGTTCGGATTTCACCAGCGCCGACAGCCCGCGTACGGCCTGCGGCTGCCAGACGATGAAGTCCTGCTGCGCCCTCAGGCCGGCGGCGTCGAAGAACAGCGCCCACTCCAGGCCCGGCGCATTACGTGCGAAATCGGCCTGTTTCCAGGCATTTGCGCCCGCCTGCACATTGTTGGTCTGCTCGGGCGTGGCGTGTACGCGCGCGATGGCCACTTCCAGGGCAAGGATGCGCTCGGCCTTGGCCTGGGCATCGTCGATGCCGGCCAGGTCCAGCACCTTGACGATGTGGGCGCGGTAGGCCTCGCGCAGCTGCGCCATGCGCCCGCCGTCCAGGTAGAAGCTGCGCTCGGGCATGCCCAGGCCGCCTTGCACCAGGTACGGCGCGTAGCGGTCGGGGTTGTGCAGATCCTGCGACACCCACAGGCCGAACAGACGGTCGGTGTAGAAATTCGTCGAGTTGAGCAGGTCCACATCGGCGCGTAGCTGCCCGCCCAGGGTGCGTGCCAGCGCCTGCTTGTCTTCCAGCTGCGCAATGGCGTCGAGCTCCGGCTGCACCGGCCGCACGCCCTTGGTCTCGATACTGGCTTCGTCCATGTAGGCGGCGTAATAGTCGCCGATCTGCTTGTCTTCGCCGGTGACGCGGTCGTTGGCCGCAGCGCCTTCGATGATGTCGCGGCTGTGGCGCTCGGTGTCGATGGCGATGCTGACGAAGCTGTTGAAGCTGGAGCGGTCGTCGGGAATCTGCGTGGTCTTGACCCAGTTGCCGCTGGCATAACTGAAGAAGTCCTCGCCCGGCGCCACGCTGCGATCCATGCCCGCCATATCGAAGCCGAAATCACCCAGCTTGGGCGTGCTGGGGGCGGGGGTGGTGCGCGTGTCGGCCGCCGGCGCCACGCCATCGCGGTGACAGGCTGCGGTGGTCAATGCCGCGGCAGCCATGGCAGCGATCAGGACAGGGCGGTGCAAGGAAGCCATGCGGCGCAACTCGGAAACCAGGAACAAGGACCGCAGTGTAAGTGGCATGTGCAGCCACGTCCCGGTTTGAGGGCAGGTGTCGCCGCCTCCTGGCGCGCTGCGGACACGCTCGGTTCAGCGCCGTCGCTGATACCAGAAGCCCAGCGCATCGCGGGTCTGCAGCATGCGGCGCCCGCGCCACACAAATCGCAACAGCAGGCCCAGGTGCTCGCGCTTGGAAAAACTGCGCAGCTTGCGGTCGGAGGTGTGGACGGTCTGGCGCAGGATCACGAAGCGCCCGCAGCGTGCCAGCGCGCGGCTCAAGGCGACGTCTTCGCCAGCGTAGTACTGCGTATCGAAGCCGCCTGCACTGACGAAGGCCACGCGCGTGCAGAACAGAAAGCACCCTGGCGCGATGCCGGCGACGCGGAAAAACCAGCCGAATGCGGCCTGCGCTGCACGTTCGAACCACACCCGCTCGCCCTGCAGATGTACTTGCGCACCACCTCCCACCGCGCCGGCATCCAGCGCGGCCAGTGCGGCGCCGACGACCTGCGGGTTGATCAGGGTGTCGGCATCCAGAAACAGCAGGCGCTCGCCGCGTGCGGCTTGCGCGCCGGCGTTGCGGGTGGCGGCGATATGCCGCAGCTGTACTTCCAGTACCTGTGCGCCGTTGTCGCGCGCAATGCGTGCGGTGGCGTCCTCGCAGGCATCGGCCACCACGATCGCTTCGTAGTCCAGCTGCATTGCCTGCGCACAGGCGTGCAGGCACTGCAGCGTCTGGCCGATCAGCGCAGCCTCGTCATGGGCGGGAATCACGAAAGACAGCATGGGAGCGTGGTGTGGGCACGGGATGAGCGATGGTGCGCCGAGTGTGCAAGCAGCCGCGATGCGGGGGCGTGAGTGCATGCAGCCGGCACGCTCACGCCGTGCTCGGCCGGAGGCTCCTGTCGGGGCGATGCACGCATGTCTGCCGCTCCAAATCTTCGGGGGCATCACTATGCAAGCATGCTTTCGCTAGCCAGCGCGTAGCCGCAGCGTGCGCTGCGGCCACGCGGTCACCGCTCAGCGGTTGAGCGCGCCCATCATCGCTTCGGGGTAACGCGTGCCGGCCGCGGCCTGCGCCGGGAAGATCGCATCGATGCGCGCCAGCTCGTCGGGCATCAACGCCACATCCAGTGCGGCGATGTTCTCGTCCAGGTAGGCCTGACGCTTGGTGCCGGGAATCGGGATCAGGTCCTGGCCCTGCGCCAGCACCCACGCCAGCGCCAGCTGCCCGGGCGTGATGCCCTTGTCGGAGGCGATTGCCTTGACCTGCGCCACCAGCTGCAGGTTGCGGGTGAAGTTGTCGCCCTGAAAACGCGGCGAATGCCTGCGGTAGTCGTCGGCCTCGAAGTCGTCGGGCGATGAGAACGCGCCGGTGAGGAAGCCGCGGCCCAGCGGCGAATAAGGCACGAAGCCGATGCCGAGCTCGCGCACGGTGGCGAACACGCCGTTGTCTTCCGGCTCGCGCGACCACAGCGAGTATTCGGTCTGCACCGCGGTGATCGGGTGCACGGCATGCGCACGGCGGATGGTGGCTGCGGCTGCTTCCGACAACCCGAGAAAGCGCACCTTGCCCTGTTCGACCAGACGTGCCATCGCACCGACGGTGTCTTCGATCGGCACGTTGGGATCCACGCGGTGCTGGTAGTACAGATCGATGTGCTCCACGCCAAGACGGCGCAGGCTGGCGTCACAGGCGGACTGCACGTAGGCCGGGCTGCCGTCGATGCCGCGCACCGACGGGTCGTTGGGGTCGAGCTTGATGCCGAACTTGGTAGCCAGAAACACTTCGTGCCGGCGCGATGCGATCGCCTTGCCCACCAGTACTTCATTGGTATGCGGGCCATACATGTCGGCGGTGTCGAGCAGGCTGATGCCGCGGTCGAGCGCGCGATGGATCACCGCAATCGAGGTCGCCTCATCGCGACGATCGCCATAGAACGCGCTCATGCCCATGCAGCCAAGGCCGAGGGCGGAAACGGTGGGGCCGGAACGGCCAAGCGTGCGGGTTTGCATGGTGGGGGCTCCGTGCAGCGAGGTAGGCGGGGAGAATGGCGTGGCGCGCGTTAGCGCGATGTGGCCCATGCCATCACGCACCACCCGCGCAGATCGGCAGGCCAAGGCTGCCGATCTGCGCGGGTTGGGGTGCGCTTCGATCAGGCCTTGAGCTTGCTGGCGAACTCGGCCACGCGCTTGCCGAGCAGCCTGGCGGTTTCAAGATCGCCACTGCGCGGGGCTTCTTCCGGCGATGCGTCCGACGGCGAGATCGCCAGCGCGCCGCCCCAGCCGGCGGTCCAGTTGACGTCCTGCGGCCCGTGCGCCTTGGTATTGGACGGCGGCAGACCGGTGCCGATCCAGACCTGCCCGTGCTGCTGCGACAAGGTCCAGAAATACTGGATGGTGGCGTATTTGTCGCCATTCACCGACGCGGAATTGGTAAAGCCGGCGGCGACCTTGTCCTTCCATGCCTGCGCAAACCACGGCTTGGAGCTGGCATCGGCAAACTTCTTGAACTGCCAGGCCGGCCCGCCCATGTAGGTGGGGCTGCCGTAGATGATCGCGTCGGCGGCGCCGATCGCCTCCCAGGCGTCGTCGGGCAGGTTGCCGTCCTGGTCGATGCGGTACAGCGTGGCCTCGCCGACACTGGCGGCCCCTGCATGCACGGCTTCGGCCTGCTTGACGGTGTGGCCGTAGCCGCTGAAATACACGATGGCGATCTTGCTCATGGACGCTCCTGCTGAAGGGGGAGCCCGATTGTGCGCACACCGGCCGCGACAGATGAATGACCACGTGCGGGACGAACTGTTGCCGGGGCCGCTTGGGGGTGACCAATGCACCGACCGCATAGCCACCAGACGGGCGCGGCTGTGCAGTTGGTGCACCAGGGATCGCCCGCACATTCCGCTGCCGAGCGCGCCCTGCACCCCCACTGACGGCTGCTGCCGCATATTGCCAATGCGTTTAGCCGGCCGCCGGCCCGGCCAGACATTCGAGCAGGTAGTCGATGAAGCTGCGCACCTTCGGCGCCAGATGGCTGCGGCTGGCGTATACCGCGAAGATGCCGATCTCGCCGAGTTCGTACTCGGGCAGGATGCGCAGCAGGCGGCCGCTGGCGATATGCGCATCGGCCAGGAAGTCCGGTTGTATCACGATGCCCTGGCCGGCCAACGCTGCCGCATTGAGCACATGCCCGTTGTTGGCGCGCAGCCCGCCGTGGATGCGTACCTCGACATCGCCGTCCGGCCCGTGGAAGCGCACCTCGTCGCCGCTGGGCGAATAGTGGTAGAGCAGGCATTCGTGACCGGCCAGATCGGACGGGTGCTTCGGCGTGCCGGCGCGCGCCAGATAGGCGGGCGATGCGCAGGTCAGCAGCCGTACCTTGCCCAGTTGCCGCGCGATCAGCATCGGCGCCGGCTGGCGGGTGATGCGGATGGCGACATCGAAGCCCTCTTCGACCATGTCGACCAGGCGATCGGATAACGACAGGTCCAGGTCCACCTGCGGGTAGCGTGCGCGAAAGCCGGGCAGCAGCGCCCCAAGCCGCTCGATCCCGTAGCTCACCGGTGCATTGACCCGCAGCAGCCCGGACGGCTCCAGCGCCTGCGCCCCGATGGTGGCTTCCAGGTCGTCCAGATCGGCCAGTAGCTGCAGACACCGCTGGTAATACGCGGTGCCGGCGCTGGTCAGGCTGACCCGCCGCGTGGTGCGGTTGAGCAGGCGCGTGCCCAGGCGTTGTTCGAGCGCGGCCACCTGGCGGGTGACGTTGGCGGTGGAGCGGCCCAGCGCATCGGCTGCGGCACTGAAGCCGCTGCGTTCGGCCACCGCCGTGAACACGCGCATCGCATCGAGGGTATCCATCGGCGCTCCGATTGTTTCTTTCAGTGCAATAAATTATCCGATTCCGACGTATTTATCAGATTTCTGTAGGGAATAGGCTGTGCTCGTCGTCTATGGAGTCCCGTCATGTCCGATTACCCCGCAATCCCGCGCACGGCCGCCTATGGCGCGGCGCTGTTGCGCATCAGCCTGGGCGTGCTGTTCCTGGTGCATGGCCTGACCAAGCTGCTGGTGTTCACCCCGGCCGGCACCGTGGCTTACTTCCAGTCGCTGGGTCTGCCCGGGGCGCTGGCCTACCTCAGCATGGTGCTGGAACTGGGCCTGGGCCTTTCGCTGCTGCTGGGCGTCTACGCGCGCTGGACGGCGCTGCTGGGCGTACCACTGCTGCTGGGCACCATCGTCAGCGTGCATGGCGCCAACGGATTCGGTTTTTCCAACCCCGGTGGCGGCTGGGAGTACCCGGCGCTGTGGGCGGTGTTGCTGGTCGTGCAGTCGCTATTGGGCGATGGCGCATTCGCGCTGAAGCCGGCGCGCTGATGTCGGTCATTTCAAGGAGCCACGCATGAGCCGCCTGCCATCGCTGTACATCTCGCACGGATCGCCGATGACGGCGTTGCAGCCCGGCCAGGTCGGGTTGCGTCTGGAACAACTGCGTCAGCTCTTGCCGCGGCCGCGCGCGATCGTCGTCGCCACGGCACACTGGCTGGGCCGTCGCCCGCTGGTCAGCGGTGCGGCGCTGCCTCCCACCATCCACGACTTCGGCGGTTTCCCTGCGCCGTTGTACGAGCTGGAGTATCCCGCCCCCGGCGAGCCTGCGCTGGCGCAGCAGATCACCCGGCGGCTGGAACAGGCCGGCCTGCATCCGCAGCTGGACCCGCAACGCGGCTTCGACCACGGGGTGTGGGTGCCGCTGCGCTTGCTGTACCCGGCGGCCGACATCCCGGTGGTGTCGGTGTCCATCCAGCCCGAGCTTGGCCCTGCGCACCAGTTTGCGGTTGGGCGCGCATTGGCGCCGCTGCGCGACGAGGGCGTGCTGGTGATCGGCTCGGGCAGCATTACCCACAACCTGCACGATGCCCGCCATGGGTATAGCGCCGAGCGCGAGGCGCCGTACGTACGGCCCTTCATCGAATGGACCGAACGCAAACTATTGGAAAACGACATCGCCGCGTTGCTCGACTATCGCCGCAAGGCGCCGTATGCCGAGCGCGCGCATCCCAGCGACGAGCACCTGTTGCCGCTGTATGTCGCGATGGGCGCGGCAGGCAGCGTCCACCTCGGAGCGCAGCGGATCGACGCCGGCATCGACGGAGGCTTCCTGGCGATGGACCTGTATCGCTTCGACGGCGATGCGGCGATTGCGGCCTGATCCGGTCGTTGGGGCGGTGCCGTCATCGTGGCGGCCCTGCTGCGATGACGGCACCGCCTTGGCACCACGCTAACGGCGTCATCGCTACACCGCAGCGCTCTGAAGCATTCACGATAGGCTGCGGTGCAGTCTCATAGGCTGAGACGCCTTGGCTGCATGCTGCTCGCGTGAAAATCCTCGACAAGCTCGCCGTCCTTGCCGACGCCGCAAAATACGATGCCTCTTGCGCCTCCAGCGGTGCCAACAAGCGCAATTCGCTGGGGACGGGCGGGATCGGCAGTACCGAGGGCATGGGCATCTGTCACTCGTACACGCCCGATGGCCGCTGCGTGTCGCTGCTGAAGATCCTGTTGACCAACTTCTGCATCTTCGACTGCGCCTACTGCGTCAATCGCGTGTCCAGCAATGTGCGCCGCGCGCGCTTCACGCCGGAAGAAGTGGTCACGCTGACGCTGGATTTCTACAAGCGCAATTACATCGAAGGCCTGTTCCTGTCCAGCGGCATCATCCGCAACTCCGACTACACCATGGAGCAGCTGGTGGAAGTGGCGCGGCAGCTGCGCGAGGTGCACCGCTTTGCCGGCTACATCCATCTCAAGACCATTCCCGACGCCGCGCCCGAGCTGCTGGCTGCGGCCGGCCGCTATGCCGACCGGCTGAGTATCAATGTGGAGTTGCCGACCGAGCAGGGCCTGACCTTGCTGGCGCCGGAGAAAAGCGTCGGCGGCATTCGATCGGCGATGGGCGAGCTGCGTTGGCGCATCGAAGAAAACCAGCTGGAGCGCAAGGCAGAAAAGGTGCGCCGGGCCAAGCCGCCCCGCTTTGCGCCGGCCGGGCAAAGCACGCAGATGATCGTCGGCGCCGACGATGCCAACGACCGCAGCATCCTGGACACCAGCCACAACCTGTATGGAAACTACCGCATGCGCCGGGTGTATTACTCGGCCTTCAGCCCGATCCCGGATGCCTCGTCCAAGTTGCCGTTGCAGGCGCCGCCGCTGCAGCGCGAGCACCGCTTGTATCAGGCCGATTGGTTGCTGCGGTTCTACGAGTTTTCGGTCGAAGAAATCGCGCCTGCCCAGTCCAACGGCATGCTGGATCTGGATGTGGACCCCAAGCTGGCCTGGGCGCTGCGCAATCCGCAGCGGTTTCCGGTGGATCTGAATGTGGCGCCGCGCGAAATGCTGTTGCGGGTGCCCGGTCTGGGCACCCGTAATGTGGAGCGGCTGCTGTTGTCGCGCCGGCATGCGCGGTTGCGGGTGGGCGACCTGGCGCGGCTGCGGGTACCGATGAAGAAGCTGCTGCCGTTTGTGAGTGTGCTGGACCACCATCCACGTCAGCGCTTGGACGATCCGGTTCGACTGAGGGCGCAGTTGGCGCCTGCACCGCGGCAGGCAAGCTTGTTCGATTGATGTCTATACCTTCTCCCATCGGGAGAAGGTGCCCGAAGCGCGGATGAGGGGACGGCCGCGCGCCTGACCTGGACGTGCCTGGTTGCTTTCATCACTCCACGATCCAGGCCGCCGAACCCCTGCGCCAGGACCGCCGTCGCCTGACGCGATCCGGTGCAATGACGCCGCACCGGTGCCCCATGTTTCTCGCTATACGCGGCAAGGCACCCAGGTTCGCTGCATCCAGACAGCGCATCTGTGCGGTCACGCACCGTTGTGGTGGTCGGTTCGCTCCAAGCGAGGTGTTGGAGCAAAATCAATGGCTGGAAAGCGGCAACGCGATAACAGCAGTGCCAACTGCAAAGACAGCAACAACGATGCAAAACGCAAGCGAAGGGCCGGCGGCGAAGCGACGGCTGGATCGGAACTCTTCAGGTCAGGTGTGATGATGTTCAGCGCTGAGGTCGAACCACCGTGGAGTTTCGAAGCATGGCGCACGCTGGCGCGGGCGGGATGGTGCGCGCAGGTAGAGCCGGACGATGTGGCATGGAACGGTGGTGCGCAGGGCGGGTTATTGATGGGGCAGGGGCTGCTGGATTTGCCGGTGAGCGTGCCGCCACCACGGGTGTCGGCGGACTTCATGCAGCTGGCTGAGTCGGTGCTGTGCCATCGCGATCCGCAGCGGCATGCGGTGCTGTACCGGTTGTTGTGGCGAATCGCTTCGGGTGAGAAGGCGCTGCTGGAGCGCGCCACCGATGCGGATGTGCACCGGCTTGCACAGTGGCAAAAGGCCGTGCAGCGCGACACGCACAAGATGAAGGCGTTTGTGCGCTTTCGCCGCCTGCCCGGGGAAGAAGAGGCGTTCGTCGCCTGGTTCGAACCCGAGCACTGCATCGTGGATCGGGTGGCGCCGTTCTTCGCGCGACGCTTTGCCGGCATGCAGTGGGCGATCCTCACGCCTTACCGCAGCGTGCGTTGGGATGGTGAGGCGTTGTCGTTCGGCGATGGTGCGGTGCGTTCGCAGGTGCCTGCCGACGACGCGCAGGAAACCTTATGGCGCACGTACTACGCGCATATCTTCAATCCCGCGCGGCTCAACCCCACCATGATGCGGCAGGAAATGCCGCAGAAATACTGGAAAAACCTGCCCGAAGCGGCGCTGCTTCCGGAGTTGATCCGCGAGGCCGGTGTGCGGGTGCGCGAGATGGCCGAGCGTGCGCCCGAGCCGGTACGGCGGCGCCTGCCGGTGGCGCCCGCGCCTGTGTTGGACGTTGCAACGCAAAGCCTGGCGCAGTTGCGCACGGCGGCGCGCGACTGTCGTCGCTGCGAGCTGTGGCAGCCAGCCACGCAGACGGTGTTCGGCGAAGGGCCGGACGACGCGTCGGTGATGGTCATCGGCGAACAACCCGGCGACGAAGAGGATCTGAGCGGGCGTCCGTTCGTGGGCCCGGCCGGGCGTCTGTTTACCATGGCGCTCGGCGAGCTGGGCGTGGACCGCAAGGCGCTCTACGTGACCAATGCGGTCAAGCATTTTCGCTTCGAACAGCGCGGCAAGCGCCGCCTGCATCGCAATCCCGAGCGTGCGCATGTGCAGGCCTGCAATGGTTGGCTGCAGGCCGAGCGTGCGCAGCTGCGGCCCGCGCAGATCGTCTGTCTTGGAGCGACCGCAGCGCAGGCGGTGCTGGGGGCGGGTTTTCGCTTGATGCAGCAGCGTGGGCAATGGCAACGGCTGGACGACGGCACGCCGGTACTGGCGACCGTGCATCCGTCCTGGGTGCTGCGGCAAGGCACCGACGTGGCGCGCGAGGAAGGCTATCGCGGCTTTGTGAAGGACCTGCGGCAGTTGTTGGCGCCGCCGGGGAAGGCGGGCAGTGCGGCCGACGCATAAAAAAAGCGCGTGCAAATGCACGCGCATGGTGTCGGAGAAACAAGACACCAAGTGAGGTCGCCGGCATGCCGGCGACCTCGTTACCGCCGCTTCGCGGTTGGGTGGCGCATCCTGCAAATGGACGCGCATGAATCGGTGCGTTGATGCGCCAGTGGACACGACCAGATTGCGGTCGCAACGATTGCCCACCAATGCGCCATGCGATCAGGCGCCAGCGCATGTGTCGTGCGCTACCTGCCGACGCAGATTCGACCGGCTTGCATCGGTGGGACGATCAGGCGCCAGCGATGTATCTGCAGTTACGGCATCAGCACCTTGTCGATCACATGGATCACGCCGTTGCTCTGATTGACGTCGGCGATGGTGACGGTGGCGGTGTTGCCCTTGACGTCGGTGAGGGTGACCTTCTTGCCATTGAGCTTGGCGGTCAGCGGCTCGCCCTGCACGGTGGTCAGCGTGGCGCTACCGCCACCGGCCTTGATCTTGGCGATCAACGAGGCGGCGTCCACCTTGCCCGGCACCACGTGGTAGGTCAGCACCTTGGTCAGCGTCGGCTTGGATTCGGGCTTCAACAGCGTGTCCACCGTGCCGGCCGGCAACGCGGCAAACGCAGCGTTGGTCGGGGCGAAGACGGTGAACGGGCCCGGGCCCTTCAGGGTGTCCACCAGGCCAGCGGCTTTGACGGCTGCCACCAGCGTGGTGTGATCCTTGGAGTTGACCGCGTTGTCGATGATGTCCTTGGTGGCCAACATCGGCGCGCCACCCACCATCGGATTGGACGCAGCGTAAGCGGGAGCCATTGCGCTGGTCAGGGCAATGGCGGTGGCGAGGGCAAGCGACTGGAATGAGGTCTTCATGAGGCATCGATCCTTTGGGTGAGCGATTACCTGGATGGCAATCGTGGATCTGGATACGCGGCCCACTGCGGCGCGGATGCATCACGCAGTCTTTACAAGAAGATGCTGCGCTGCAGCGGCTCCGCAGCTCCGTCGTCGCGAACCGTGATCGCCTCGCCCATGGTTGAGTCTGTTCGATCGGCGATAGCGGTACAGGCCGAGCGATCGTGTTGAAGACGCGACGAGGCAACTGCACTGCAGGCGATGCGCGATCAGACCGTGTCGCCGCCATTGTCACAACCGCCCAAAGCGGCACGAATGTTCGCCATCAGCAGAAGCGACGCCGGCCAGTGCCGTTATTGTCTATGGCCTTGCGTGATAACCAGTTCTCAAGGCTGTAAAACATGAAGTCCAAAAAGAGTGAGTTCAATCGAGTGCTACTGCCGACAGTATTGGTGGCAGGCGCGCTGGCGTCGTTCGCTACTGCACAGGCATCGGCCGTCACGCCAACGCATGCGTCATCGGCGGCCGCTGCTGTCCCTGCGCGTGACATCTATCGACCAGGGCAGAAGTGGATTGTCCCGGGGGAGTGGGAATTCACCGTTGATTCCGCGCGCGTGGCCAGGGTGAAAATTCCCAACCATGGCGGCGGCTCCTGGGTTCCCACGCAAGTGATCCTGCTGAGCTACAGCTACAAGAACATCGGGTTCGACGACAGCGCCAACAACAAGGGCGGCGGCCCGTCGACACTGGCGTTTTCCAAAGCGCATATCGACGTGTTCGATGCCAACGATGCGGACAACGGCGGCGCAGGCAATTACCCGGTGCGCATCAAGCTCGTCGAAGACGCCGACGGTCAGAAGCTCGGGCAGGAGATGGTGGGCGCGCAGTGGCCGTACGCCTTCAAGAAGAAGGTCAAGGCGGTCAAGGTGACGGTCAGTCACTACGATTCCAGGCTGAAACTGCATGAAGCGAGCTTCCTGGTCCCGGTCGAGGGCGCCCTGCAATCGAAGCCGCATCCGAACAAGCACGTCCGCCACAGCTGATCTGCGTTCTGCCGATCTGCGCGGGCATGCCACCGGCATGCCCGCCATCGCGAGCGATCACATCGCCGGCTGCTCTCGACGGCGCTTGAGGTCCGCGCGGTCGAGTGACTGCTGGCCTTGGCGATGGATCCATCGTCTGCCCGCCGCCCGCATGCGCATTGCGGGCCTGTCGCATTGCCACGATGGCGCTGCAGTTGATCGTGCTGCGGGCCCTTTTTCTTGACGAAGCCCCACCGCCTCCGCGTTTAGGCCTGTCCATCCGGCAGCCACGGTATCTGATCGACAGACACCCGCCACGGCGCTGGCGCATCACACCCTTGTGGCCTGCCAGCGCACAGGGCCGCGCCCAGACCCAGGTGGCGCGGTGGTTTCATCACCGGTTGCAAACCGGTATGTTCCCGTAGGTGCGTTGTTGTGCGTCGCAAGACGATGCCGCACGTGTGGCCGTCTCTTCTCCCGGGTTTTTATGCATTCGATCGATGTCGTCCTCGCCATGTTGCTGGCGGTCGCGGCCAGCGGTTATCTGATCCGCATCCTGCCGTTCTCGCTGCCGTTGCCGTTGGTCCAGATCGCGCTGGGCGCGGTGGTCTCCGGCGTGTTCGATGCGGGGCACGAACTGGAACCGGAACTGTTCTTCCTGTTGTTCCTGCCGCCGCTGCTGTTCCTGGATGGCTGGCGCATTCCCAAACAAGGCCTGTTCCGCGACAAGGCGGCCATCCTGGAACTGGCGCTGGGCCTGGTGGTGTTCACGGTGATCGGGGCCGGGTTGCTGATCCACTGGTTGATCCCGGCGATGCCGTTGGCCGTGGCGTTTGCGCTGGCGGCGATCATCTCGCCGACCGACCCGGTGGCGGTGTCGTCGATCGCCTCCAAGGTGCCGATCCCCAAGCGCCTGATGCACATCCTCGAGGGCGAGTCGCTGCTCAACGACGCCTCCGGCCTGGTGTGTTTCCAGTTTGCGGTGGCTGCCGTGCTCACCGGTACCTTTTCGGTGGCGACCGCCTCGCTCACCTTCCTGTGGGTGGCGCTGGCCGGGCTGGCGCTGGGCGTGGCCACCACCTTCGGCCTGAGCCGCATCCAGGCCTGGATCTGGCGCCATTTCGGCGAAGAGCCCGGCTCGGCGATCCTGGTCAACCTGCTCACGCCGTTCGCCGCCTATCTGCTGGCCGAAGCCTTCCATGCCTCCGGCATCCTGGCCGCAGTCGCGGCCGGCATCACCATGAGCTACGTGGAAATGGCCGGCAACGCGCCGGGCAATATGCGCCTGCAGCGCTCGGCGGTGTGGGACACGGTGCAGTTCACCTTCAACGGCATCATCTTCGTGCTGCTGGGCGAGCAGTTGCCGGGCATCCTCGATGGCGCGGTGCGCAGCGTGCAGGAGGCCGGGCACCTCAATCCGTGGTGGCTGGCGGTGTACGTGGCCACCATCAGCGCCAGCCTGATGGCGCTGCGCTTTGTGTGGGTGTTCCTGTCGCTGCGCTGGAACATCTTCAAGGCGCAGCGACGCGGCGAGGCACACGTAAGCCCCCCGTGGCGGATCGTGGTGGCGGTGTCGCTGGCCGGCGTGCGCGGTGCGATCACCCTGGCCGGTGTGCTCACCTTGCCCTTGATGCTGGATGACGGCTCGCCGTTTCCGGCCCGCCAGCTGGCGATCTTTTTGGCTGCCTCGGTGATCCTGGTGTCGTTGCTGGTGGCCAGCGTGGCATTGCCGCGGCTGCTGCGCGGGCTGGAATTGCCGGAAGAGGAGGACGAGCAGCAAAAGGAAGACCTGGCGGTGAAGGCGGCCTCGCAGGCAGCGCTGGAGGCAGTGGAGAAGTTGCGCCAGCGGCTGGTGGAAGACAGCGCGCATGCCGAGCGCTACAACGCCGCCGCCAACCAGGTCAGCCAACGCTACCAGCGCAAGCTGGGCGCGGTGGACATGGCCGAGACCGACCCGGAAGAAGCCGGCGCCTACGAGCAGGCCTTGCGCCAGTTCCGTCACGCCGCCCTGGTGGCCGAGCGCAACGAGCTGTTCAAGCTGGCGCGCCGTCGCGAGATTTCCGACGACCTGTCGCGCCGGCTGGTGCGCAATCTGGATCTGATCGAGTCGCGCAAGCGCGCTTGAGCGCGCTGGCGCGCGCGGGAATCGGGAATCGGGAATCGGGAATCGGGAATAGGGATATAGGGATATAGGGAATCGGGAATCGCAAAGGCGACGATGTGCAGTTGCGGTCGCGTAGGAGCGCGCTGGCGCGCGATGGGGCCTTCCCGATACGCATCATGGCGCAGCGGCTCGGGAAGAGTGAAGCGCAACGACCAGCACCGTCGTAGGAGCGCACCTGGGCGCGACAGGCCGTACCGATAACGCCTCTCGCGCCCAGGTGCGCTCCTATAGCTGCGCATGCCGGCGTGTTCGGGCGGCGCAGCCGCAGATCTTGTCCGGTGCCCAGGCACGCACCAGGCAAATCGCGCGTCGGGAGACACCATCCCACCAGACCCCCTCCCATCGTCACGGCACGCGGCCTACCCTGTGGCGCTTATCGTTGCCGTGCACAGCCCATGACGCCCATCGTTTCCATCCAGGGATTGAGCAAGACCTACGCCGGCGGTTTCCAGGCCCTCGAACACGTGGACCTGGACATCCAGCGTGGCGAGATCTTCGCGCTGCTCGGCCCCAACGGTGCCGGCAAGACCACCTTGATCAGCATCATCTGCGGGCTCATCAACCCCAGCACGGGCACCGTGCTGGCCGATGGCCACGACATCGTGCGCGACTACCGCGCCGCACGCGCGAGCATCGGGCTGGTGCCGCAGGAGTTGGCCACCGACGCGTTCGAAACGGTGTGGGCCACGGTGCGTTTCAGTCGCGGCCTGTTCGGCAAGCCGGCCAACCCGCAGTACCTGGAAACCATCCTGCGCGAGCTGTCGCTGTGGGACAAACGCAACAACAAGATTTCCACCTTGTCCGGCGGCATGAAGCGGCGCGTGCTGATCGCCAAGGCGCTGGCGCACGAGCCGCGCATCCTGTTTCTGGACGAGCCCACCGCCGGGGTGGACGTGGAGCTGCGCCACGACATGTGGCAGATGGTGCGGCGGCTGCGCGAGCAGGGCACCACCATCATCCTGACCACCCATTACATCGAGGAAGCCGAAGACATGGCCGACCGCGTCGGTGTCATCAATCGCGGCGAGCTGGTGCTGGTGGAAGACAAGCACACGCTGATGCGCAAGCTGGGCAAGAAGCAGCTGACCCTGAGCCTGCAAGCGCCGCTGCAGGCGTTGCCCGCCGCGCTGGCGGACCTGCCGCTGGAAGTGTCGGCCGATGGCAATAGCCTGATCTACACCTTCGACACCCAGGCCGAGCAGACCGGCATTGGCGCGTTGCTGCGCCGGCTCAACGAGCATGGCATCGACTTCAAGGACCTGCATTCCAGCGAAAGCTCGCTGGAAGAGATCTTCGTCAACCTGGTGCATGGCGCACGCGCTGCGCAGGTGAGCGCATGAACCTGCATGCGATTGCGGCGATCTATCGTTTCGAAATGGCGCGCGCGTTCCGCACGCTGACCCAGTCGATCGCCTCGCCGGTGTTGTCGACCTCGCTGTATTTTGTGGTGTTCGGTGCAGCGATCGGCTCGCGCATGGGCGATATCGACGGCATCAGCTACGGTGCCTTCATCATCCCCGGCCTGGTGATGTTGTCATTGCTCAACGAGAGCATCTCCAATGCCTCGTTCGGCATCTACATGCCGCGCTGGGCAGGCACCATCTACGAGGTGCTCTCGGCACCGGTGGCGTGGTGGGAGATCGTGATCGGCTACGTGGGCGCGGCCGCCAGCAAGTCGGTGATGCTGGGCTTGCTGATCCTGCTCACCGCGCGGCTGTTCGTGCCCTACGAGATCGCCCACCCGGTGTGGATGCTGGGTTTTCTGGTGCTCACCGCGCTGACCTTCAGCCTGTTCGGTTTCATCATCGGCATCTGGGCCAACGGCTTCGAAAAGCTGCAGGTGATCCCGCTGATGGTGGTGACGCCGCTGACCTTCCTGGGCGGCAGTTTCTACTCGATCAACATGCTGCCGCCTGTCTGGCAGAAGGTCACCTTGTTCAATCCGGTGGTGTATCTGATCAGCGGGTTCCGCTGGAGTTTCTACGGCAAGGCCGACGTGCACATCGCGGTGAGTACCGGCATGACGTTCCTGTTCCTGCTGGTGTGCCTGGGCGTGGTGGCGGCGATCTTCCGCAGCGGCTATCGGCTCAAGGCGTGAGTGGTGAATGCAGTGGTGTTGTCGGCCGCGTCTTGCTGAATGTTGTCGCAAGTCCAGGTCAAACGCTGAGTAGGTCGAGGGCGCGGTGCCCTCACCGCTCGCGGGACACGCCGCAAGTACGTCCCTATAGGCTCGGTGGCGGCATCCATGCCGCCACACGGTCCCGCAATCGGTGAGGACACCGCACCAGAAAGTCTGCTGCTTGCTTGAAAGCCATGAACACCGACCATCGTGACTGGCCCTTGCCCGCCCACCATCGCGGGACCTTACGCGGGATGGATGCCGCGTAAGAGCTTACAAGGACGTACTTGCAGCGTGTCCCGCGATGGTGGGCGGGCAAGGGCCCTGCAGCCAAGTCGCAGATCAGCTGCTAATGCGGCAGTCATCGCTGCTACACGAACGGACTTGCGGCGTGTCCCGCGATGGCGGGCGGGCAAGGACCCTGCAGCCAAGTCGCAGCTCAGCAGCTCTGCGATGGAACAACGTGAAGTAGTTTGGTCAGCCGCTGCTACTCGGCAGCAGGCTTGGCGTCGTGCTTGGTGTCCAGGTAATAGGCCACCACCTCGCCCTTGACCTTCATCGTCATCGGGTTGCCGCGACGGTCGCGCGCCTTGCCGACCTGCACCTTGATCCAGCCTTCGCTCACCGAGTATTCCTCCACGTTGTCGCGTTCGACACCGTTGAAGCGCACGCCGATGCCGCGGTTGAGGGCGTCGGCATCGTGGAACGGGCTGCGTGGGTCGATGGCCAGATGATCGGGAGGGGTATCGCTCATGGGAAAGGTGTCATGACGGGCCGGATGGCCGTCTTCGGCCGCACAGGATACGGGCCTGCGCCGCGATGACCAGCCCCTGGCAGGCGGCCGCATGGGCGGAGACGGTTTGCTTGGCGCGCGCCAGGCGGCACACTTCACGCTGAATCTTTCTGCGAGACTCCGCCATGCCCGACAACAGTGCCGATTACGAAGACGATGACGGCCTGCCTTCCGATCTGGAGGAAGGCGACGACGTCGACGATCATCCTGCGCGGGTCTGGAACCTGCTGGTCCTGATCAATCCCGGCGACGAAGACACCGCACTGAGCCAGTTCGACAGCTGGCGCGAGGCGCAGGCCGAGGCGGACGAGGACGATGAAGACGACGCCTGGCTGTGGACGTTGAAGGACACGATCGACTGGCGCTCGGGCTTCTACGTCGACTGGAAGGACACCGACGCGTTCATCGCCGCCATCGACGAACTCAGCGCGCGCTGGAACCTGCGCATCGATTGGGGCGGCGATCTGGACGATGAAGACTTCGCGCGCGATCTCGACGTGCCCGACCTGATGGCGGTGGCGTTCGATCGCCTGCGCGAGCATGGGTATTCGCTGTGGAACTGGAACACCGGCGGTGACGCCTATGCCGGCTGGATCGCGCTCAGCCGCGACGACGACGCGATGCTGGCGTTGACCTCGCTGTTGGGCGTGGAAGTGCGGCTGGGGAACGAGGCGTTCTGAGCCAGCCGCACGCCTGGTGACGGAGGCGGCAGACACCGCCCCCGGCGCGCTTGCCGCTTACTGCCGCGCCATCAGCGACACGTTGTTGAAGCCACCTGCGCCGCCGACCAGTTTGATGTAGTAGGTGCCGGTCTGCGGCGCCGTCAGCCGCAGCGTCTGCGCGCTGCCGGTGCGTGCCGATTTCAGCAGGTAGTTGCTGGTGGTCGGCTCGGCCTCGAAGCCGATGTACAGCGCGACGTTGCCGCCGCCACCATAGCTGAGCACATTCAGGGCGCTGCCGGCGGTGGCGGCGAAGCGATAGGTTTTCTCGTCGCTTTGCGCGCCGCTCTGGCCGGTCAATGCGACCCGGTTGGTCAGGCTGACGGTGACTGGCGTGCAAGTGCTGCCGCTGCAGCTGTTGCGCACATAGTCCAACGCCGCAGTGGCATCGACGATGCCGGTGCCGATCGATCGGCCCGCCGGTGGCCGGACCGGGAACGCACGCGCGGTCTGGCGCAGCATGGCCTCCATCTGCGCAGGGACCAACGGCGTCTTGCCCGAGGCAGCCAGCGCGCTCTGCACCAGGGCCGCGACTGCCGCCACATGCGGGGTGGCCATCGAGGTGCCGGCCATGCCGGCATACTCGTACTCGCCGGAGGTCGGTGTGGTCGTGCCGCTGTAGCCGGTCGACAGCACCACCCCGTCCCAGCCATTGTTACCGGTGTCGTCGCTGGCGCCACCGCCAGGCCCGGACAGATCCACGCTGCTGCCGAAGTTCGAATAGAACGCGATACCGCCCGTGATACGGGTGGCGCCGACCGTGATCACGTTGCCGCAGCTCGACGGGCTGAACTGCGAGGCATTGCCGGCATCGTTGCCTGCCGCCACCACCACCACCGCACCGTTGGCCACCGCGGTGTCGATGGCGCTCTGGGTGTTGCTGTCGCAGCTGCCAGGGCCGCCCAGGCTCAGGCTGATCACTTCGGCCGGATGGGTGTTGTCCGGCACGCCATCGACATGGCCGCCGGAGGCCCACACGATGGCATCGGCGATATCCGCACCGGTACCGCCGCACTGGCCGAGCACGCGCACCGGCAGGATCTGCGCATCGTGGGCCACGCCGGCGCCGCCGATCGTATTGTTGGTGAGTTCGCCGACGGTGCCGGCAGTGTGGGTGCCGTGCCAGCTGCTGGAGCGTGCCGGCAGACCGCAGAAATTGCCCTCTTCGGTCCAGTCGCCGTAGTCCAGCGCGCCCGGCACGCGGGCGTCGCTGTCGCGCCGGGAGATCGTGGCGTTGCTGATGAAATCGTAGCCCGGCAGGATGTGGTCGTTACGCTTCAGGTCCGGATGATCGGGCAGGATGCCGGTGTCGAGCACGGCCACCACCACGCCGGCGCCGGTGGAGGTTTCCCAGGCCTCCGGTACGCGGATGCCGCCGGTGCTGTCCTGCAGATGCCACTGGAATCCCGCATACAGCCGGTCGTTGGGGGTGACCGCCGTGGCCGTGGCCTGTGGCGTCACTGCGCTGGCGCCGGCCTTGAGCGCGGGCCCGGCGAAGTCGTCGACCGGACGCAGCATGCGATCGAACTCGGCGTATTGCACCTGCGGGTCGGCGCGCAGCTCGGCCAGCAGCTTGTCGCGGTCGGCGCTGCTCAGCGTGCGCGCCACGTCCAGCAGGCTGGCGCCGGTGCCGGTGCGGCGCAGCACACGTGCGTTCAGCGGCGTCGCGCGCGCGGCACCGCTGGCGGCGCGCAGCACCCCGGCGCGGTTGGCGGCCGCAGACAGGATCGACAGGCGCGAGCCGTCGGAGGGCACGCTGCTGTGGTACTTGACGATCAGCCGTGTGGGGAGCGTGGTGGGAGTGCCAGCGGCCGGCAGACCGCGCAGGCTGAGTTGATCGGTGGCCGCATGGGCCTGAAACGTGGCCGTGGCCAGGATTGCGCTCAACAGCAGGGACTTGAGCGGCAGCGAAGCGTTGTTCATGGGAATGGCTCTCGCAAGGATCGATGGAGTGAGGGGGAAGACGTGCACGGCGCGGCGCGGGCGCTACAGGTCCAGGCCGAAGCCCAGTCCTGCGGAGGACTCGCTGCCGCTGAAGGCGCCGCCCAGGCTGAAGGAGGCACGCTCGCCCACTTTCTTGGCGTAGCCGATCGAGAGCGCGCGTTCGCCGCTCTGGAACCCGGCACCGACCGCCACGCGGCCGCGCGCGCTCTGGGTGCCGGCGGCATTGATGCCCATGTTGAGCATCGCCGCGCTCATCGCGCCGATGCGGTCGATGCGGCGATCCATGCTCTGGAAGCGCCGCTCGCTGCCATCGCGCAGTTGGGTGAAGCTGTCGCTCAGCGCCGACACCCGGCTGTCGGTGTAGCTGTTGGCCGAACTCAGCGTGCGGCTGTCGCCGGCATTGAGCTGGGCCACGTTGGCGGCATCGGTATCGCTTGAGCCGGTGGCGACGTTGGTGATCTGGCGCGCGTTGCCGGCACTGCCGACCGAAACGCTGTTGGCGCGATCGGCCACCGCACCGCGTCCCAGTGCCACCGCGTTGTCGGCGTCCACGCGCGCACCCTGGCCAAGCGCGGTGCCCGAGGCCGCAGCAACGCTGGCGCTTTCGCCCACCGCCACCGCGTTGGTGGCGGCGGTGGCGATGGTCGTATTGGCGCCGACCGCGGTGCTGCCGTCGGCGTTGACCCTGGCATTGGCGCCGAGCGCGGTGTCCTGCGGGCCGTAGGCCAGCGCGTCGGCGCCGACCGCCAGGCCGTTCTCGCCATTGGCGGTGGCCGACGACCCGATCGCCACGGCATTGGTGCCGCTGCCGACCACCGGCGCCAGGCTGCCGCCGCCGACCGCCACATTGCCTGCGGTGACGTTCTGCAAGGCACCGATGCGCCCATCGAAGCCGGTCAAGGCCGCATCGATGGCGCCCATCGCCTCGCCGAGGTTGCCGTAGCTGCTGCCCTGCACCAGATAGCTGCCGCTGATCAGGTTGCCGCCGGGATCGAAGGCGCTGCCGGCGCCCAGGGCGGTGGCCACGCTGCGCAGCTGGGCAAGGTTGACCGCGTCGGTGTCCTCGCTGCCGGCCGCCACGCTGGTGATCTGACGGGTCAGGCCGGACGCGACATCGCCGACCGCCACGCTATTGCTGCGCGTGGCATGCGAATACGCGCCCAACGCCACCGCACTGCTGGCCGAGCGGTTCCAGGCATCGTCGACCCAATCGCCGACCTTTGCGCCATAGCCGATGGCGGTGGCATCGACGCCATTGACCTCGGTGTCGGCGCCGATCGCGGTGCTGTTGGGGTTGAACCAGGAGGTTTCGGCATTGGCGCCGAGCGCCACGCTGTTGGCGGTGTAGGTCACTGCGCGCTGCCCGATCGCCACCGAGTCGACGTCCTGGGTCAGCGCGAATCCACCCACCGCCACCGAGTTGGCGCCGAACGATCCCGCGCTATGGCCGATTGCCACCGCGTCGGTGTTGCCCGGCAGGTTGGAAAACACGTTGGCGTTGTAGCCGATGGCGATGGCGTAGTCGGACTGGGTCTGCGCGCCGGCGCCCAGCGCGATGGCGCCGGTGCCGGTCGCTGCAGCGATGCCGACGCTGTTGCCGGCACTCTCCGCCGCGGTGCTGATGCCGCCGATCGCCACGCTGTCGGTACCGCTGGCCAAGGCATTGAAGCCCATCGCCACGGTGCTGTCGGCAGTGGCGCGGGCGCCGTTGCCGAGCGCGCTGCTGCCAAAGCCGAGCGCCTGCGATCGCGTACCCACGGACGTGGCGCCCTGCTCCAGCGCGCGCGCACGATGCCCTAGCGCAGTGGCTTCGAAGACACTGGCTTCTGCACCGCTGCCCACTGCGGTGGTCATCACGTCCAGTGCTTTGGCGCCGCCGCCGAGTGCGGTGGAAGCGAAGCCGGTGGCTTCGGTGGATTCGGCATGCACAGCGAGAATGTTGCCGCTATCGTCGTAGTCAAAAACATCGGTGGTACCGCCGACCGCGACCGCCGATTCGCCGGTGGCTGCCGCCGCGTAGCCGGCGGCGATGGCGAACTTCTCGGTAACCGTGGCCCCGGCGCCCAGGGCGATGCCGCCCTCACCGAGCACATTGCTGGCTTCGCCGATCGCCACCGCGTACGGCTCGCCGGCAAACGCGCCCACATCGGTGCTGGCGTCGGCGCCGCCGACGATATGGAAATGCTTGCCGGTGTCGGCAGCATCGTCCTGGTCGGCATCGGCATCGGCTTGCGAGGCGCTGTCCTGATCGACCGCAAGGGCGGCTGCATCGGTCGCGCCCTGGCCATGGGCTGTGCCGGCGCCGCGCTGGGTGGTGGCGACCTGCGCGATCGCCGTGCCGCTGCCGAGCAGCAGTGCGGTCAGCACTGCGGCATGCAGCAGCACGCGCTGCGGACGTGTGCCGGCATGGGGGTGCGGCGCGGTGGTGGTCGCGTGCCGGGCGCAGGCCCGGTTCGAGAGACGATCAATCTGGCTCATGGAGATTCCCTGGCGCATGGATGGAGTGGTCGACCGCGGCACTCCGGCTCTCAGACACCCCCACATGTCCTGGAGTCCGGTAATTTTCATGTTGCGGGACAACCCAACATAGTCAGGCGCGGCGCCACGTGTCACCAAGCCACGATTGCATCCACTCACCACGAATGTGAGGATGCAAAGACACTCACAGACGTCCCGTCGCGATGCTGTCTGCCGCAAAATCCAGGCTCCTGCCGCGCTGGTTGGCCACGCGCTGGCGCGAGGATCCGATCGATCGACGGCAGGTGGCCTTCCTGCAGCTGCTGCTGGTCGCCATCGCGCTGTACAACCTGGGCGATGTCGGATTTTTTCTGTATGTCGCCGGGTTGGGCCGCTTGCAGGCCAGGCCCGATTTGGCCTGCGCATTGGCCGGCACCGTGCTCACCGCGTTCGGCGCGCTGGCTGGCGTGCCGATCATCCGTCGCGGCCGCAGCGCGGCGGGCGTCAAGGTCTTCATTGCCGCCGCGCTGCTCGGCACCTTCGTCACTTACGTGCGGGTCGACATCTTCGATTTGATGACCAATCCGATGCCGGTGATTGCCCTGGTGCTCGCCGGCATGGCGCTCGGTCGGCGCAATCTGTGGCGCGTGTTTGCGCTGCTGGCGGCGGTGTGCGTGATGGCCTTGATCGCGCAATTGCTGTGGTTTGCGCCATCGCGTTCGACCTGGGGCAATGTCGGCCTGGGGCTGATGACGGTGGGGGTGTATCTGCTGATCACCCTGATGCTCGACCGCACCATCGCCGCGCTGCGCGACAGCCTGGTGGAATCGGAACGCCGCCGACGCGAACTCGAAGCGGTGAACCGCAAGCTGGTGCGCGAAATGGCCGAGCGCGAGCGGGTCCAGGAGCAGCTGCTGCACACGCAGAAGATGGAAGCGCTGGGACGTCTGGCTTCCGGTGTTGCGCACGATTTCGATAACCTGATCAACGTCATCATCGGCTTTGCGCAGCGTCGCGACGCGCTGGAAGGCCGTGGCGAGGCACCGTTGCTCAAGACCCTGGAAAACATCGAAGCCGCCTCGCGCCGCGCGCTGACCGTCAGTCGCAGGATTCTCAACTTCGGTCGTGCCGAACCCGGCATCGCGCGCCTGTTCGATGCGCGCCACGCGTTGCTGGAGATCGAACCCACGCTCAGGCAACTGTTCGGGCACGAGATCCGCCTGCAAGGCATCGCGCCGGGACCGCCGCTGTGGATCGCGATGGACCTGGACGAACTGGAGCTGGCATTGCTCAACATCGCCGCCAATGCGCGCGATGCGATGGACGGGCAGGGGCTGTTCCGCATCGACGGCGAGCAGCAGGCCGGCATGGTCGTGCTGCAGTTCGCAGACACCGGCCCGGGGATTCCCGAGCAGTTGCTGGCGCGCATCCTGGAGCCGTTCTACACCACCAAGCCGGCCGGCAAGGGCACCGGTCTGGGCTTGTCGGTGGTGAACGAAATCGTCATTGCCGCCGGCGGGCGTGTGGAGGTCGGCAATACGGGCGACGGCGCCTGCATCCGCCTGCTGTTGCCGCTCGCCGCGCCGCCGGCGCGATCGATACGCGCCGATCAGCTGGCCAGCAGGTAACCCATTCCACGCGAAGACAGCAGCGGAAACGCCGGCGCATCGGCTGCAGTGATGCGTGCGGCCTTGCGTCGCAGGCGATGGATCAACATCTCCAACCGATGCAGGTCGAAATCGCCGACGCAGTCTTCCAGCGCCGACACCAGCGCATCGCGTTCCACCGCCTGGCCGCGTTGTGCATCCAGGCAGCCCATCAGGCAGCGCTCGAGCGAGGTCAGCACCACGATGCGCGCATCCGGTGCGACCAGGCACCACCCATCCGATTCCAGGCGCCATGCCGGCTTTGCCGCGGCACTGGCATCGGCCGGGCGCAATCGCCGCGACAGGTTGCGCAGCGTCAGCGCCAGGATTTCAGGGTCGGCGGGCTTGCGCAGGAAGGCGTCGGCGCCGCTGCTCAGCGCGTGCACATGGTCCGAGCGGCCGCGGTTGCCGGTGAGCACCACGATCCCCAGGCCAGTGAACAGCGAACGCAGATGCGCAACCACGCTCAGGCCGCTTTCGTCCGGAAGCCCAAGGTCCAGCACCACCATGTCGAAGGTCTGCTCCAGCATCAGCCGGTACAGCGCCCCCGCGGTGCCGGCGCCACTGACCGCGAATCCGAACTCCTGCAGGCCGGGAATCAGGATCTGCTCGCGCAGCACGTCGTCGTCTTCGAGAACGGCGACGCGCAACATGGAGGGTGGGTCGGAGGCTGGGGCGCGAACAGGCAATGCAACGGCTCCGGAGGATGGGCGCTTGGATAGTGACAGGCTTGTGCTTGGGCGCGGAAGCAGCGTCGCCGGTCGCACCGGTGAGTGCGTCGCAGACCGCATCCGGTTGCAAGCCTGCATGCGTCGTGTGCGCGCGCCTGACGCGCCGTTGCAGCGCCATGGGTTTCTCGCTGGCGCACGACCGGTATGGGTTGCGTCATCGTGCGGATCTGCGGCGGGTGCTGCGGTTCGATGTGGCGCCGCAACACGTGCCGATAGTGCGTACTGCGGCCAGCCGACCCAACGCGTTGCGCGCTGGCGATGACTGCGCGGATGCGCTTTCCACAGTGATGTGCTGCGTGCGATTGGCGTGTCGCTGGACCGGCGTTACGGCACCTGGCCGCGCGCCTGCGCACGCGCATTGGCGATCAACGCCTTGAGCAGTGCGCGATCGGTATGGCGGGAGATGGGGATGGTGCCCAGGGCGATGGCCTCGGCGCGTAGCGGTGCGGGCACGTCGTAGTGCGCGCCGCTGAGCTTGTTCTGGAAGGCGCGGCGGGGAATGCCCAGCCGCGCCGCCATGGCATGCAACTCGTCCAGCGTATCGCCGAGCAGGTGCGCCCAGCGCTGCTCGCGCCACAGATGCACCGCATCGTCGATGTAGACAGCCATCGGCCGGGTCAGGCCTTCTTGGAGGTCTTGCGCTTCTTGCCGGCCGTCTCGCCGTCGGCGTCATCGGTTGTGGCATCGCTGGCGTCTGCGTCTGCCGCGCTGTCGTCGTCGCCGGCAGCGTCGTCGCCAGCCGCATCTTCCGCATCGGCATCGGTACCGGCATCGGCCACTGCGTCTTCGGCGTCGGCATCGCCGTCTTCATCGGCATCGGCGTTCTGGAACTCGGACACCAGCTTGGTCAGATATTCCTCGGCGGTCTGGCCTTCTTCGGCGGCCAGGTCGTCGATCATCTGCTGCAGCTGGGTCGAATATTCCAGCGAGATGGTCTTGCCTTCGGCTTCCTGCAGGTTGGCCAGGTGCTTGAGCATGGCCAGCATCGGCACCGGGTTGTCGGCGCTGCCCATGGTCTGGCCGCCGATCGACAGCATCCACTCGCTGCCACCCTGCAGACCGATCGCGGCCACGACGCGACCGTCGGCGTCCTGCAGCACGGCATGGTTGGTGACCTGGGGCGCCTGGCCCAGACGGACGATGGGGCGCTTGGGCTGCTGCTTCTTGCGCTTGTCGCGCTTGGCCTTGGAATTGCGGGACACGGTGTTCTCGACGCTGGGAATGGCCGCCCATTCTAGAGCGTGCGCCTCACGATGCGATGAGCAGCGGGAATCGCGGGTCCCAGAGCCAGGCGGAACCGGCACCGCAGGCGCGATCAGCTGGCCGATCCGGGCCTCAACGCCCCCGGTTACCTGGCCAGTCCCCGCTCCCGCAGGGCCGATTACTGCCCCTCTACCGCCACCCGCGGCGCGGCCACGGCCGCTTCGGCCGCCTTGGCAAGTGCGGTGGCCGAGGCCACCTGTGCGCTGGAGGACACCCGCGGCGCGGCGGGGCGTGCCGCGGCCGTGCCGGGCGGTACCGGAGTGGTCCCCGCAGCGGCCTTCCCGGCAGCCGGTGTCGCTATCGCGGTCGGCGCAGCGCCAGCCACTGGCGCGCCCACGGTGGCCGTGCCGGTGGCAGCGGCGCTGAGGTCCGGCACCTGGGTGTCGGCGTCGTGCACCGACTTGCCCAGCGCCACGCCCTGGCCGGCGCCGGCCAGCGCGGCCTGTTCGGCATCCTGGGTCATCACCACGATGCTGATGCGGCGGTTGATCGGGTTCTGCGGGTCGGTCTTGTCGAACAGCACCGACGACGACAGGCCCACAACACGCGTCACCTTGGCGTCGGACATGCCGCCGCCCACCAGCGCACGCCGTGCGGCATTGGCGCGGTCGGCGCTGAGTTCCCAGTTGGTATAGCCGGCATCGCTGCTGTAGGCGGTGGTGTCGGTGTGGCCGGTGATGCTGATGTGGTTGGGCACCTGATTGATGAAGCTGGACAGCTCGCGCAGGATGTCCACCGTGTACGGCTTGAGCTGATCGCGGCCGATATCGAACATCGGGCGGTTCTGCTTGTCCACGATCTGGATGCGCAGGCCATCGGGCGTGAGGTCGAGCAGCAGCTGGTCCTTGAACGGCTCCAGCGCCTGGCTCTTGTCGATGGCTTCCTTCAGGTCCTGCATCAGCGCCTCCAGGCGCTTCTTGTCCTTGGCGCGGCTGTCCACGTCGGTATCGGCAGCGTTGTCGCGCTTGCGGCCCATCTCGTCCTTCTGCCCCTTGGCCATGTCGGCGGTGCCGCCGAGCTTGATCATCGAGGTGCTGGCGCCCCCGGGGCCGTTCATGCCGGGCGAAGGCGCCGGCGATTTGCCGGACAACGGGCTGGGATTGCGGAAGTATTCGGAGATCGCCGCGCGCTGTTCCTTGGTGGTGGCAGCCATCAGCCACAGCACCAGGAAGAAGGCCATCATCGCGGTCACGAAGTCGGCAAACGCCACTTTCCAGGCGCCGCCATGGTGGCCGCCGCCCTGGACCTTCTTGACCCGTCGGATGACGACGGTGGATTTGGCCTCGGCCATGACCGTGGCCCTACTTGATCGTCTTCAGGTGCGTTTCGAAATCGCCGAAGCTCGGACGCACGTTGGAGGGCAGGGTCTTGCGCGCGAATTCCAGCGCGATCTTCGGGTTGTAGCCGCGCAGGCAGGCCAGCAGGGCGGTCTTGACCGCCTCGTAGATGCGTCCGTCCTGGTCGGCGCGCGCTTCCATCGCCGCCGACAGCGGCGCCACGAAGCCATACGCCAGCAGGATGCCCAGGAAGGTGCCGACCAGTGCGGCGCCGACATGGTGGCCGATCTCTTCGATCGGGCCGCCGATCGAACCCATGGTGATCACGATGCCGAGCACCGCCGCCACGATGCCGAAGCCGGGCAGGCCGTCGGACACCTTGCTCAGCGCATGCGCCGGCGCCATCGCCTCGTGGTGATGCTTTTCCAGCTCCAGCTCGAGCAGCGGCTCCAGTTCGTGCGGCTCGATGTTGCTGCCGATCATCAGGCGCAGGCAGTCGGTGATGAAGTCCAGCAGGTGATGGTCGGCCACCACCTTGGGGTAGTTGCCGAAAATGGTGCTGTCCTGGGGTTTTTCGACATGGTCTTCCAGCGCCATGAAGCCGTCGCGACGTGCCTTGTTCAACAGTTCGTAGACCAGGCTCAGAGTGTCCTTGTAGTCCTCGGACTTGTACTGCGGGCCCTTGAACACGCCCATGATGCTGCTGAAGGTCTCTTTGACGATCTTGCCCGGGGTACTGACCAGGAACGCACCGAATGCCGCGCCACCGATGATCATCAGCTCGTACGGCTGCCACAACGCGCCCAGCTTGCCGTGCGACAGCACGTAGCCGCCGAGGACGCTGACGATGACGACAATGAAGCCAACGATGATGAGCATGGCGAAGCCGGAAGCAATCTGGGAGTGCTAGTTGTTTCGGCTTGCGCGGCGGATTCTTGAAGCGCGCGGCGTGAAGATGTGCGCTGTAACTGAATGCTCAGCCGATTGTCGTGGCGGCCTCATGCACGCACCACCGCTCCGCCGCCTGCCAGCGACGGCGTCGCCTCGCCGGCATGCTCCCGGAACTGCTTGCCCTGCGCGTCGGCAAACCGCGCCCCGGAGGCGGCCTGGGCGCTGAGCAGGGTCAACGTGCGGCCATCGACGCTCAACCGCACCGCATCGGTGGCCGGATCGACGCGGATGACGATCGTACGCGTGCCGCAACGCCAGGCCACCGCGTCCAACGGGCTGCCTGCCTGGCTCAGCTGCTCAGCGAGCTTGCCGGACCGCTGCGTTTCATCAGGCCGGCTGCGCTTCGGCACCGCCGCGCTGCAGCGGGTTGGGCAACGCCTGGCCGTTTTCGGTAAAGCCCAGCGACACCGAGTTGAGGCAATGGCGCTCGCCGGTCGGCGGCGGGCCGTCGGGGAACACGTGGCCCAGGTGGCTATCGCAGCGTGCGCAGACGATTTCGGTGCGGATCATGCCGTAGCTGATATCGCGGATTTCGCGCACATGCGCGGCATCGTAAGGGGCGAAGAAGCTCGGCCAGCCGGTGCCGGATTCGAACTTGGCGCTGGAACGGAACAGCGGCAACCCGCACAGCCGGCAGGTGTAGACCCCGTCCAGCTTGTTGTCCAGGAACACCCCGCAGAACGGCGCCTCGGTGCCATGGTGCAGCAGCACGCGCTGTTCCTCGTCGCTGAGCCCGGCGATCAGGGCATCGCGCTGGGCAGGGGAGGGAGGGGTCAGGTCGAACTGGCTCATGGGGTTCTCGCATGCGCGCGCTGGCAGGGTGCCGCGCCTGCACCTGTGATGTGGGCGTAGTCCGCGTGGTTCAAGCGTGCGGGGAGACCAAGCCCCTCTCCCGCCGGGGCGCCACGGCACAGCTTGCGCGCCACTGGCGCGCGTGCCTTGGCGCGCCTGCGCCGGTGGCGCAGGCCGGGGCGCGGAGCGGGGGTTGGGGTGGGGTACGGCAGCGAAGCCATGACGCAGCACTGGTTGCCAGGCCTCGCACGCACCCTCATCCGGCGCTGCGCGCCACCTTCTCCCCATGGGAGAAGGACGTGCTTTTCGCGCCGCACTCATCTCGCGAACGCGTTCAGGCCACCGCCGACCCGATGCATTGCCGCAGCACGCCGGTGCCCCCATCCAGTGAATACTCCTCGATCAAGCACGGTGTCCGTCATGGCGATCCCTTCTTCAACGCGCGGCCTGCTGCTGTGTGGCCTGTTGGTTGCCACTGGCGCGGTAGCAGCGCAATCGGCTACCACCACGCGCTCGTCCAATACCCTGCAGCCGATCACGACGCCGGCTCCGGCGCAGCCCACGCTGACGGCGCCACGCGCCGTGCAGCCTGCGCCGGTCACGGCTCCGGTGCCCTCGCAGCTCGGCCAGCGGCCGTCCGCGCCCACCATTCCGACCCGTGGCCCGGCACAGACGCCGGTGGCACCGGCCGGCAGCCAGGTTCCGCCGGCCAGCGCGCCGCTGGTCTACGACCACAATGGCCGCTTGCTGCAGGGCATGCAGCCGGCCGGCGCCAACCGGGTGCTGGATACCAAGACCGGGCGCTATTACGACGCGGTCCCGGCCGGCGATGGCATGCGCGTGGTGCGCTGACCCACGCTGTTACCAGTCCCCAATCCCCAATCCCCAATCTCAGCCCTCAATCGGCAACGCCAAGGTCTCCTTGACCTCTTCCATCACGATATAGCTCTTGGATTCGCGCACATGCGGCAAGGTGAGCAAGGTGCTGCCAAGCAACTTGCGATAGGACGCCATCTCGCTGATGCGGGCCTTGAGCAGGTAGTCGAAATCGCCGGAGACCAGGTGGCACTCCAGCACGTTGGGCAGCTTGAGGGCGGCGCGGCGGAACTCCTCGAAGATGTCGCCGGATTTGTAGGCCAGGCTGATCTCCACGAAGACCAGCAGGCTGGCCTTGAGATAGTGCGGGTCCAGCCGCGCGTAGTAGCCGGTGATGGCGCCATCGCGCTCCAGCCGGCGCACGCGCTCGGTGCATGGCGTGGTCGACAGGCCCACCCGTTCGCCCAGTTCGGTAAACGAGATCCGCCCCTCCTGCTGCAGGATGCGCAGGATCTTGCGGTCGATCTTGTCCAGCTCGCGGGCGCGGGTGGGCATGGGGTTTGTCTCCACAAGATTTGACAGGAAGTTTCACTGCGAAGCTGTGTCTATTCCAGAAATGACACTGCCTGGATCGCAATATACTGCGTCTAACTGTCTCCCCTAGCGCGTGGTTGTGGGGGAATACCCTTTCAGGAGAGCGACATGCGGGTGCTCATTCTCGGTAGCGGCGTCATCGGCACCACCAGCGCGTGGTATCTGGCCCAGGCGGGCTGCGAGGTCACCGTGGTCGACCGCCAGCCGGCGGCTGCGCTGGAAACCAGCTATGCCAATGCCGGCCAGCTCTCGTTCGGCTACACCTCGCCGTGGGCCGCGCCAGGGGTGCCCGGCAAGGCGGTGAAGTGGCTGTTCGAGCAGCACGCACCGCTGTCGATCCGCCCCACGCGCGACCTGCGCCAGCTGGCATGGCTCAGCCAGATGCTGCGCAACTGCACCGCCGAGCGCTACGCGGTGAACAAGGCGCGCATGGTGCGCATGTCCGACTACAGCCGCGACTGCCTGAACGCGCTGCGCGCCAGCACCGGTATCGAATTCGAAGGCCGCCAGCTTGGCACCACGCAGTTGTTCCGCACCCAGCAGCAACTGGATGCCGCCGCGCAGGACATCCAGGTGCTGGCGCAGTACGGGGTGCCGTACGAGCTGCTGAGCCCGGCGCAGATTGCACAGTTCGAGCCCGGCCTGGCCGGCGGCGGCGCGCAGATGGCCGGCGCGCTGCGGCTGCCCGAAGACCAGACCGGCGACTGCCGCCTGTTCACCCAGCGCCTGGCCGACCTGGCCGCGCAGGCGGGGGTCACGTTCCGCTACGGGCAGCAGATCGAGCGCCTGGAACACAGCGGTGGCCGCGTCACCGGCGTGCAGATCGATGGCCGCATGGAAACCGCCGACCGCTACGTGCTGGCGTTGGGCAGCTATTCGGCCGACCTGCTGCTGTCGCTCGGCCTGCATCTGCCGGTGTACCCGCTCAAGGGCTACTCGCTGACGATCCCGATCGTCGATGCCGCGCGCGCACCGACCTCCACCGTGCTGGACGAGAGCTACAAGATCGCGCTGACCCGCTTCGACGACCGTATCCGCGTGGGCGGCATGGCCGAGGTGGCGGGCTTTGACCTGTCGTTGAATCCGCGCCGGCGTGCCACGCTGGAAATGGTGGTCAACGACCTGTATCCAGGCGGCGGCGACCTGGCCCGGGCCGAGTTCTGGACCGGCCTGCGCCCGGCCACCCCGGACGGAACCCCGGTGGTGGGCGCCACCCCGTACGCCAACCTGTTCCTCAATACCGGCCACGGCACGCTGGGCTGGACCATGGCCTGCGGCTCCGGGCGCTACCTGGCCGACCTGATGCAGGGCCGCACGCCCGAGATCGATACCGAGGGCCTGGACGTGTTCCGTTACCTGTCCACGCGCAGCCAGCGCCCGCAGCGGGAGGCCGCGTAGTGCGTCCTGCGCAAGCGTCGATCGATCTGGATGCGTTGCGTCACAACTACCGCCTGGCCAGGCAGCTGGGCGGCGGCAAGGCGCTGGCGGTGGTCAAGGCCGATGCCTACGGGCACGGCGCGGTGCGCTGCGCGCAGGCGTTGGAGCCGGAAGCCGACGGCTTTGCGGTGGCGTGCATCGAAGAAGCGCTGGAACTGCGCCAGGCCGGCATCCGCGCGCCGATCCTGTTGCTGGAAGGCTTCTTCGAACAGGACGAGCTGCGCTTGATCGCAGAGCACGCGTTGTGGACGGTGGTGGCCACGCCGCAACAGGTACGCGCGCTGGCCGAGTTCCAGAGCCCGCGGCCGCTGCGCATCTGGTTGAAGCTGGACAGCGGCATGCACCGGCTGGGGCTGTCGCCGGAAGACTTCCGCGCCGCCTGGCTGCGCCTGCGCGGATTGCCGCAGATCGCCTCGGTGGTGTTGATGACGCATCTGGCGCGCGCCGACGAGCTGGAATGCAGCCGCACCGACGAACAGGCAGTGGCGTTTGCGCTGACCGCTGGCGGCATGCGTGCGGAAACCAGCATCCGTAATTCTCCTGGCCTGCTGGGCTGGCCGGCGCTGCGCAACGATTGGTCGCGTCCGGGCCTGATGCTGTACGGCGCAAACCCGTTCCCGCAGGACACCGAGCTCACCACGCAGCTGCGGCCGGTGATGACGCTGCGCTCGCGCATCATCAGCGTGCGCGACCTGGCGGCCGGCGAGCCGGTGGGCTACGGCGCACGCTTCGTGGCCGAGCGCCCGACGCGTGTGGGCGTGGTGGCGATGGGCTATGCCGACGGGTACCCCCAGTTCGCGCCCAACGGCACGCCGGTGCTGGTGAACGGCCAGGTCTGCCCACTGATCGGCCGCGTGTCGATGGACATGCTCACCGTGGACCTTACCGACCACCCGCAGGCCGACATCGGTGCCAGCGTACAGCTATGGGGCGATGCGCCGCGCGTCAGCCCGCTGGCGACGCAGTGCAATGTCAGCGCGTATCAGCTGCTGTGCGGACTCAAGCGCGTGCCTCGCGTGTATGTGGGCGAGGCTGCAGCAGTTGAAAGATCGGCAGTTTGAACGACACGCGCGCTTTGCCCGTACCTGCACCCCGACCCCCGCTGCGCGCCCAGCCCGCGTTGGCGACGCGGGCGCTCCAGGGCACGCGCGCCAGTGGCGCGCAAACCGTGCCTTTTCGCCCCTAGGGGGGAGTGACCTGGGCGGCAAGCTCGACGGGTTGTCCTTCTCCCGCGTGGCGGGAGAAGGTGGCGCGCAGCGCCGGATGAGGGTGCGCTTGAGGCCTCGTGTAGTTTGAACGACACGAAAGCGTCGCCCGTACCCTCACCTAAAGCCCGCGCGCGTCCACGTCCGCGTTGGCGACGCGGACGCTCCAGGCACGCGCGCCAGCGCCGCCCAAACCGTACCTCCTCGCCCCGACCGGAGCGGGGCTTCAAGCGCCAGCTCGATTGCTTGTCCTTCTCCCGCCAGGCGGGAGAAGGTGGCGCGCAGCGCCGGATGAGGGTGCGCTTGAGACCTCATGCAGTTTGAACGATACGAAAGCGTCGCCCATACCCTCACCTCAGCCCCCCGTCACGTCCCAGCCCGCGTTGGCGACGCAGGCGCTCCAGGTCACGCGCGCCAGCGGCGCGCAACCCGTGCCTCCTCGCCCCGACGGCAGCGTGGCTTCAAGCGTCAGCTCACAACCCGGCCGTACTACGATCGCTGCGGAATTGCTTGCGCACCCAGTCGTCGATCATCGCCTTCTCGAAGCGCAGCGGGTCGCTGTCGGTCAGTCGCGGGCCGCTCATCAGGAAGGCCGAGTCCACCAGCTTGCGTTCGCCCTGGTCGATCACCCGGCCGTCGGCACCGGTCAGCGTGTAGCTAAAGCTCAGGCGGGGCGGGTAGATGTCCTTGACCACGCGCACGTCCTGCATGCGCGGGCCGTGCCAGGGCTCGTACTGGCCGGCGCGGCGGATGTCGGTGATGGTCACGCTCAGGTGCTGGCCTTCGGGCAGCTGCCGCGCCGCGCTCTGCCGGAAATGGGTTGCCAGCTGGGTCACCCAGTCGCCACGCTGCGCTTCCCAGCGATTGCCGCTGAAGCGAAGATCGGAAAACTCGGCCGGGTCGGTCCAGCGCACATCCACCCTGCTATCGCTGGCGAGCGCGCGTGGCGCCTGCGGGTCGGTGACGTTGCGCACGCGCGCCTGCACACCAGTCGCTGCAAGCAGTCCTGCCAGCAACAGGCCGGCGCCGGAAACACTGGAAAGTTTCATGGAAAGCCTCCAAGCGAAAGGGACGTTGCGTACCAGCTGTCAAGGTAGTGTGGGGCTGCACCGGGCCGCCCGCAACGCGCGCTGCACCGGTGTCGCCCCTGCGTTGCCGCCCGGTTAATCCGCGTCGCAGCGGCCATGACGGCGAGTTCACCGCGCCTGCGCCCGCGCTTCACGGCGCAGCCTGGAAGATCGAGCGCATGGATACCCACTCGTTTCGCACAAAGTCAGCTTCATCGGCGCCGGCGCACATGCCGGCGGACGTGCGCCTGCAGTTCATCGACTGGGCAAAACAGCACGGCCATAATCCCGCCACCGGCGCCGCAGCCTTCGTCGCCCTGCAAAGCGAAGTGGACCTGGACCTGGCCACGCGCAGCTTGCGCATCGACCCGGGTACCGACCCACGCGACGCGCTGCGCGAGCATCTGGCCGGGTTGGCACGTCAGGTCGATGTGGCAGTGCAGTTTCCCCCTGTGTATGCGTACACCGCTGCAACCGGCCTTGAGTATCGCTACTCGCTGATGCTGGTGATCGCCGAAGATTGCGTGGAGTGGACCGGGCGGGTCTGGCAGGACCTGGACTACCAGGGAATGCTGACCGGCCGTGGCCAGGGCCCGCGCGCAAATTACACCCAACTGGCGCGCATGGCGCTGGAACACGAGCTTGATCAGGAGCGCCCGCGTTATGTCCAGGCATGAGCTCGAACTGGAATTGCCACTCGGCGCACAGGTGGCACCGGGCCAAGACGGCTTCAGTGAGCGTTGCCGGGGCGAATGCGCCGAACTCGGGCTGTCGCGGGTAAGGCTGCTGTTGCTGGATGCAGACTACGCACGTTCCACCGCCTGGCGCGAGGAGGCGCAGCGTTGGATGGACGAGCAGCTGCGCCGCGAGGGCGAGTGGGTGTTTCGCGGCGTGATCGCCGGCATCGTGGTCCTGGCCGCCTGCATTGCCCTGGCCGCCGCCACCCTCTGGTGAGTGAGCGGCAGCCCGCCAGGCGACCAGAGGGTGCATCGGAGACGTGAACTCCGTCGTGCCCCTGTGCACCCGCTGACGACATCGGGCATGGTTTCATCTGTCCGTCATCCGCTCCGGCAGCATCCGTGGTTTCCGATTTGAACACCTCCAGTGCCAGCCAAGACCTGGCCGCCGCCTTGCCGGCCGCCATCGCCGAATCGTTTCTTGATCCGGCGATGTATCACGAAATCTTCCACAACATCGATGCCGGTTTCTGCGTCATCGATATGGTGTTCGAGGGCGAGGAAGCGGTCGACTACGTCATTCGCACGACCAATGGCGCATTCGAGCGATATACCGGTTTGTCCAACGCGCTGAACGTGTCCATTCGCGGCATGCTCCCCGATCATGAGCAGGAGTGGTTCGACCGTTATGGCCAGGTCGCCCGCACCGGCAACCGCATCCATTTCGAAATGCAGGCCAAGGCGCTGCGTCGTTGGTACTCGGTGGACGCGTTCCGGGTCGGCCAGCCTGAGCAGGCGCGGGTCGCAGTGCTGTTCATGGACATCACCGAGCGCAAACGCGTGGAGCGCGAGCTGGCCGAAAGCGAGGCGCGTTTTTCCGCACTGGCCGACGGCCTGCCGATGCCGGTATGGGTGCTGGACGCCCAGGGCGTGGTGCGCTTCGTCAACAGCGCCTACGGTGAGTTCTTCGGCCTGGACATTTCCAGCGGCACCGTGTCGGCATGGAGCGAACTGCTGCACCCGGACGATCTGTCGATTTTCCAATTCGAGCTCTCGGCTGCGCTGGAAGAACAGCGCGGGCTGCGTGCGCTGGTGCGTGCGCGCCGCCACGACGGGCAGTGGCGCTGGATCGAAATGACCGCTACGCCGCGCTACTCGGCCGATGGACGCTTTATCGGCCTGGCCGGCAGCAGCCCGGATGTAACCGAACAGCGCGAAATCGAACTGGCACGCGAGCAGCTGCTGGAATCGGAGCGCAGCGCGCGCAACGAAGCCGAAAGCATGGCGCGGCTGAAGGACGAGTTCCTGGCCACGTTGTCGCACGAGTTGCGCACCCCGTTGACCACCATTCTGGGCTGGAGCGAGTTGCTGCTGCAGCGCGTGGAAGAAGGGCATCCCAATTACAAGGGCCTGTCGGTGATCGCCAGCAGCGCGCGCGCGCAGAAGCGGCTGATCTCGGACATGCTCGACCTCAGCAGCATGTTGCTGGGCAAGGTGCAGCTGGAAGTCGAAGCGCTGGACTTGGCCGAACAGGTGCGCGAGGCGCTGAGCACGCAGGAACTGGCCGCCGACGGCAAGGATCAGCTGCTGGAACTGCATGTGCCCCCCACCCCGTGCCTGGTGCTCGGCGATGCCACGCGCCTGCAGCAGGTGCTGTGGAATCTGCTCTCCAACGCGATCAAGTTCACCCCTGCGCACGGCCGCATCGACGTCACCATCGAAAGCGACGACGGGCATTTGCTGGTGTCGGTGCGCGACTCCGGCGACGGCATTGCGGCCGAGTTCCTGCCGCATCTGTTCGGCCGCTTCCGTCAGGCCGACGGCACCACCACGCGCCAGCACGGCGGCCTGGGCCTGGGCCTGGCGATCGTGCAGCAACTGGTGGAAATGCACGGTGGGCAGGTCGGCGCCACCAGCGGCGGACGCGGCAAGGGCGCCACCTTTACGGTGCGCCTGCCCGAGCATGTTCCCGATCACGCCAAGCGCCCGCGCCGCGAGCTGCGGCGGCGCCTGATGTCCGAACAGATCGTCGAAGCGCGTGCGCTCAACGGCCTGCGCCTGCTGGCGGTCGAAGACCAGCCGGACATGCTCGACTACCTGCGCCGCCTGCTCGAAGAACAGGGCGCCGAAGTGGTCACCGCCGGCAGCGCCACCGATGCCTTGGCCTTGATCGATCATCGAGGGCACGCGCGTTTCGACGTGATGCTGACCGACATCGGGATGCCTGGCATGGATGGCTACGGATTGATCCGTACCGTGCGCGATAACCTGGGGCTGGACGGGCAGGCGCTGCCGGCGGTGGCGGTGACGGCACTGGCACGCGACGACGATCGCAAGCGCGCGCTGGATTCGGGATTTCAGGAACATCTGGCCAAGCCGTACAGCGTTGCGCAGCTGGTCACCGCGGTCCGGGCAGCACGTGAATCCGTGGAGTGATGCGGGCGCGGCGGCAACCTCGCGCAGTCGACGCTGTCGCGGTGCGCGCGGGCCGATCGCAAGGCGGTTGCGCTCGATAGCTGGCCGCATGACAGGCCGCAGATGCCTGTGCGGTGCGCGTAGGGTGCGGATGTAGATGCGGCAATACGCCGCGTTTGCTGCATCTTTCACGCACGTTGGCCTAGCGTGATGCGCTCCGCTCATGGAGATATCGCGATGTCCAGATACGCCCCGCACGTCTATTCCGAGCACGTGCAGATCGCCACCCTCGAGCATTGGGTGGCCCTGCTCGACGGACAGGAACGCGTGCGCATCGAACTCGACGACGGCAGCACGCTCAGCGGCACCGTTGCCGTGCGCCCGACCATCCAGACCTATCTCGACGAGAACGACAACGAAGGCGTCAACGGGCAGTTGCGCCTGGATCAGCTGGACGCCACCCAGGAGCCGCACTGGATCTGGATGGATCGCATCGTGGCCGTGCACCCGCTGCCGTTGGGTTCCGATCCACACGTCGTGCCGTGACACGGGGCGTGTTGACGATGTATTTACTTCTCTCCGAGCAGTTGTCGGCATGATGGCCGACTGTCGCAACTGTTCAGGAATGGTTCGCAATGCATGCATCCCTGCCTACGCTGATTCGCTGGCCGCTGTCCTTGATGGCGTTGGCCGTTCTCGCCGGATGCGGCGACACCGCCACGCTGGCCATCGAACAGGGAACCGGGCCTGACCCGCAATTACCCGAGCCGGTCAAGCGCCTGATCCCCACGGTGAAGGTGGCCCCGGTCAAGCGCTGGGCCGCCAACGCCAAACCCATGGCGGCCGACGATCTGCAGGTCAACGCGTTCGCGCGCGATCTCGATCACCCGCGCTGGGTCTACGTGCTGCCCAACGGCGATGTGCTGGTGGCCGAAACCGCCGAACCGCCGAAGCCGGAAAATGCCGAAAGCGGCGGCGGCCTGCGCAAGAAAGTGCAGGGCGCGGTGATGAAGAAAGCTGGCGCCGTGGTGCCCAGTGCCAACCGCATCACCCTGCTGCGCGACGCCGATGGCGACGGCGTGGCGGAGGTGCGCACGCAGTTCATCAGCGGCCTGTTCTCGCCATTCGGCATGGCGCTGGTCGGCGACCGCTTCTACGTGGCCAATGCCGACGCGCTGGTGAGCTTCCCGTACAAGCCTGGCGATACGCACATCAGTGCCAAGCCGACGTTCGTGGCCAATCTGCCCGGCGGGATCAACCACCATTGGACCAAGTCGCTGTTGGCCAACGCCGATGGCAGCAAGCTGTATGTGGGCGTCGGGTCCAACAGCAACGTGGCCGAAAACGGCATGGAGGCCGAACTCAACCGCGCGGCGATCCTGGAGATCGATCCAGCCACCGGCAGCAGCCGCGTGTTCGCCAGCGGCTTGCGCAACCCGGTGGGCACCGCGTGGGAACCGCAGAGCAAATCGCTGTGGGTCGTGGTCAACGAGCGCGACGAAATCGGCAGCGATCTGGTGCCGGACTATCTGACCTCGGTACGCGATGGCGGCTTCTATGGCTGGCCCTATAGCTACTACGGTCAACACGTAGATGAGCGGGTCACGCCGCAGAACCCCGAGCTGGTGGCCAAGGCGATCAAGCCGGATTACGCGCTAGGCCCGCATACGGCCTCACTTGGCCTGACCTTCGCCAGCGGAACTCTGCTGCCGGAGCGGTTCCGCCAGGGCGCCTTCATTGGCCAGCACGGCTCGTGGAATCGCGACCCGCCCAGTGGCTACAAGGTACTGTTCGTCCCGTTTGTCGCTGGCAAGCCCAGCGCAACGCCGATCACGGTCCTGGATGGATTTCTGGACGCCGAAGGCAATGCCCAGGGTCGCCCGGTGGGCGTTGCAGCGGACAATAGCGGTGCCTTGCTGGTCGCCGATGACGTGGGCAATGTGATCTGGCGGGTGACGCCGAAGGCGCGCTAAGCGGAGACGTTCGCAGGCTTTATCTCTTCTCTCGATCCCTTCTCCCGCCGGGAGAAGGGGCCCCGCAGGGGCGGATGAGGGTACGCGCGCAGCCTCGCGGAACTGCCGCGTTGCATGGCTTCGCCTCCTAGCCTCGCCCAACCTCTTTACCGCGGAACTGTCCTTTCTCCCGCCGGGAGACGGTGCCCCGAAGGGGCGGATGAGGGTACGCGCGCAGCGCGGGCCTGCTGCACAGCGTGGCTTCGCCTCGTGACCGCACCCCACTCCCTCTCCGAGCCCCAGCCCGCACTTGCGACGCAGGCGCCCCAGAGCACGCGCCACTGGCGCGCAACTGTGCCCTCGCTCCCCGAAGGGAGAGGGGCTTTACACATGGTCGAAACGTGAACCGCTGACTCACCCATCGCACACCTTTCATACAGTGGCAGCGAGTCGATAGCCGCAGCGCGTCAAGTCCTGGCTGTGATAACAACGCTTAGCGCGGCGATTCCGGCGATGCGCTGAAACGGCGTGCGTAGCCGCGCTCTTCGGTGATGCGGCTGATGTCGTCGTCGGCCATTTCCGGCGCACCGTAGACGGCGTAGGCCACGCTGCCGTCGTCGCGCTCACCGACCTGGTGCAGACGGTAACGGGGGCGGCCTGCGCCGGTGTTTTCGGGGTAGTGCATCGGTGGCGGTGTGTCGTCCAGATCCATTTCGCTGTTGTCGACAACTCCACCTACGAACAGGGCTCGCATCGCGTATCTCCGGTGTGGGCTTGAATTCCAGCCTAGGCCGGCAGATGTTGCGTATGCATCAACGCTCCGTATAAACCGTGCAAGGTCGCCTGTTCGCAGGTCACGTAATGGACGACCCGCATCAGCGCGTGAGGGCTGTCATGCTGCAAGACCGGATCGGGGGCGACCAGGACGGGTGGCAGGCAGCGCTCCCTTACAATGGCCGCCTGTTCACGACCCGACGATCCGATGGCTGGCCCGCACGATGCACCGCTTCAAGCCCTGTTCCTGCCCTTCGCCCAAGGCGCGCTGCCGTGGCCGACAGGCCCGGTCCTGTTTCTGCGCGCGCGCGACGGTTTTCCGCTGCGCGAGCATGCATCCGCCGACGCGCTGACCTGCGAGCAGAGTTTTCGCCCGTTTGCGCAGGCATTGCAGGGGAGCGGCTGGGGCGTGCGCGAAGAGAGCGAGATCGAGGCCGACAGTACGCGGTATGCGCTGGTGCTGGTGCTGCCGCCGCGGCAGCGCGAAGAAGCGCGCGCGCTGTTTGCACGCGCGCTCGCGCTGACCGCGCCCGGCGGCAGGGTGGTGGCGTGCCAGTCCAACAACGAGGGCGCGCGCTCGGGCGAGGCCGATCTGCGCCAGCTCGCCGGCCTGGCCGGCAGCCTGACCAAGCACCACTGCCGCACCTACTGGACCGCGCCGCTGCCTGCCGACACCGACGCCGCGTTGCAGGCGCGCTGGGCCGCGCTGGATGCGCCACGCAAGATCCTGGATGGGCGCTTCGTCAGCCGACCGGGCGTGTTCGCCTGGGATCGCATCGATCCTGCGTCGGCGTTGCTGGTCGAGCACCTGCCGGCCACCCTGGCCGGGCATGGTGCCGACCTGGGTGCGGGGTTCGGGTATCTCTCGGCCGAACTGCTGGCGCGCTGCCCCAAGGTCACCGCGCTGGACCTGTACGAAGCCGAGGCGCGCGCACTGGCGTTGGCGCGACGCAATCTGCAGGACATCGCGCATCCGGCGCAGGTGCAGTACCTCTGGCATGACGTCACCGCCGGGCTGGCGGCGCAGTACGACTTCATCGTCAGCAACCCCCCGTTCCACACGCCCTCGCGCGCCGATCGCCCGGACATCGGCCAGCGTTTCATCGCCGTGGCCGCGCAGGCACTGCGCCCGGGCGGGCAGCTGCTGCTGGTGGCCAACCGGCATCTGCCCTACGAGCAGGTGCTCAACGAAAGCTTCGGGCAGGTCCGCGTGGCCGCCGAGCGCGACGGCTTCAAGTTGATCGCTGCCGTGCGCGGCAAGGCGGCGCGCGCATGAAGCTGGTCAAACACATCGCCAATCTCGGCTATGGCAGCCGCAAGCAGGTGACCCAGCTGTTTCGCCAGGGCGCCGTCACCGATGCGCAGGGCGAGGTGCTGTATGCCGACGACCAGGTGGAGCACGATGCCATCCGCATCGACGGCGAGCCGCTGGACCCGCCGCCGGGTTTCAGCCTGTTGCTGCACAAGCCCAGCGGGTACACCTGTTCGACCAAGGACACCGGCCGGCTGATCTACGAGCTGCTGCCATCGCGCTTTCGCTCGCGTGCGCCGGTATTGGCGCCGGTGGGGCGGCTGGATCGCGACACCAGCGGCATGCTGCTGATGACCGACGATGGCGCGTTGCTGCACCGGATCATTTCGCCCAAGTCCGCGTTGGACAAGGTCTACGACGTCAGCCTGGCCGACGACCTGCGCGGCGACGAAGCGGCGCTGTTTTCCAGCGGCACGCTGCTGCTGGAAGGCGAAACCAAGCCATTGCTGCCGGCCGAGCTTGAGGTGCTTGGCCCACGCCAGGCACGCCTGACCCTGCACGAGGGCCGCTATCACCAGGTACGCCGCATGTTCGCCGCAGCCGGCAATCATGTGGCGGCGCTGCACCGCAGCCGTATCGGCGGCTTGTCGCTGGACGCGTTGCCGGCCGGGCAATGGCGTGCGCTGCAGGACAGCGATCTGGAGGTGTTGTTCGGGCGTGGAGCGGTTGCATGACGGCGGCCACCCCGCTGCCGTTCCGCCCGCAGGCGGTGATCTTCGATATGGATGGCCTGATGCTCGACAGCGAGCGCGCCATCACCGCCTGCCTGGCACAGGCGGCCGAGGCGCAGGGGCTGACGATCGAGCCGGCGTTCTGGTTGCAGATGGTGGGCACCGGCGATGTCGCCTGCCGCCGCCTGCTCGGCGAACGCGTCGGCGACGCCGCTGCCGACCGCATGCTGGCGCGCGCGCAGTTGCTCTATGCCGTCGTTGCCGAACGCGGTATCCCGCACCGGCCCGGCATCATTGCGTTGCTGGAGTATCTGGTGGCGATCGGCATGCCGCGTGCGGTGGCGACCTCCACCCAGCGCCCGCTTGCGTTGCGCAAGCTCAAGGCGGCCGATCTGCTGTGGCGTTTCGACGCGGTGTGCACGGCCAGCGATGTGGCCCATCCCAAGCCGGCGCCGGACATCTACCTGTTGGCAGCGCATTCGCTCCAGGTGGACCCTGCGCACTGCCTGGTGCTGGAAGATTCGCCGACCGGCGTGCGCGCCGCATTGGCGGCGGGCATGACCCCGATCCAGATCCCGGACCTGCTCGAACCGGATGCGGACGTGCGCGCGCTGGGCCATCGCATCATGCCTTCGCTGAGCGATGCGCAGCGCCTGCTGGAAGCGCAATTGTCGGGCTGACCGGCGGGGTGGGTGAGCGTGCGGACGCGCATCCGGACCGCAGTGCGATGCCAGGCGCAGCAACCCGCGCTGGCGATCAGCCCATGGCGCGCTGGCGATCAGTGCGCGACCACCAACGCCCCGCTCCCGCCGGGGCGAGAAGGCATGGTTCGCGCGCCACTGGCGCGCGCGGCTTGGAGCGCCTGCGTCGCAAACGCGGGCTGGGCGCGGTGCGGTACGGACAAACCAACCCAAACCGCTTCACGCATGGACAACGCGCAAAGCCCCGCTGCAGCGGATGCACGATGCGCACCGCTATCGGAGCTTGCGCCTCACCGATGCGCAAACAGGGCTGTCGTGCATGACCAACGCCACAAACCGGCAAGCACGCGCGTAGCAACGTCACGCCCGGCACGCTGCAACGCGCATCACCCAGCCCGCATCGGCAGCACACCTCACACGTATTGCATCTTGCGCGACATGCCGCCGTCGACGACGAAGTCCTGCCCGGTGACGAACCCGGACAGCTGCGGCGACAGCAGATAGACCGCCAGCTGCGCGATGTCTTCCGGCGTGCCCACACGTCCGGCCGGGTGCTGCGCATGGTCGCGTCGCGACAGTCTGGGCGCACGACGGCGCTGCGGCGCACGCCAGGCATCGGTGCTGATCCACCCCGGGCTGATGCTGTTGACGCGTACCTGCGGGCCTTCGCTCAACGCCAATGCGTGAGTAAAGGCGACCAGGCCGCCCTTGGCCGCCGCATAGGCTTCGCTATGCGGCTCGGACTGCCAGGCGCGGGTGGAGGCGATATTGACGATCGCACCACCGCCCTGCGCCTGCGTCAGCGCAGGCAAGGCATGTTTGCTGCATAAAAATGCGCCATGCAGGCTTGCCAGACGCCGGTTCCAGTCGTCCCATTCCAGCTGCGGCAACGGCGCAACGTGCGGGTCTGCGACGCCGGCGTTATTGACTAGGCCATCGAGTCTGCCGAAGCGCTTGCGCGCCGTGGCGATCAAGCGCGCGGCCTGGGTCTGGCGCGCGGCATCGCAGCGCACGAACGCACTGCGTTGTGGCAGCGCCCATTCCTGCAGGCAGGCCTTTCCGGCATCGGCATCCAGATCGCCGATCACCACACTGCCGCCGGCGCCAAGCACAGCCTGCGCAATCCCGCGTCCAATGCCTTGCGCGCCACCGGTGATCACCACCACGCGGTCCTGCAGCGGTGACGGGTTCCATGCGGAAACAGCGGGAATCAGGGCCATGGCGTGCGCACATAACGGAAGGATGCGGCACTGTAGCGCGCGCCATGTCAGTGCTGCAGCAACACCGGGTATGCGTGCGACAGCGACGCATACGTGGTCCTTGTCGGCACTTCAACCGATGAGCTGTCGACGCAGGCTGCCGACGGTCGTGGCTTGCTGCGCGCGATGGCGCGTAACAGCAGGCGTGCTCAGTGCTCGGCGCCGTTCAATACGCGGTCCCAGCCCGCGTGGCCCAGCCGTTCCAGCGTCTGGATATTGCGCTCGACAATCACGTCAGGATCCGGGAACGCCGCCACCGCACGTTCCACGCTGTCCTCGCGCAGCAGGTGCAGGGTCGGGAACGGCGAGCGGTTGGTGAAGTTGGCCACATCGTCCGGCGCAGCGCCTGCGAATTGGTAATCGGGATGGAAGCTGGCCACCTGCAGGGTGCCTTGCAGATCCAGCGCTTCCACCGCTGCGTCGGCGTTGTCGAGGAAGTCGTTGTACTCCAGGAAGTCGGTGAGCACGTCCGGATGCACGATCAGCGTGGTGTCGATCTGCTCGGACGGCGTGTCGCGTAGCAGCACCAGTTCTTCGGCCAGTTGTTCCAGCAGGGCTTCGGGCGTGCTGGCATCGCTGAGTACCAGCCGCACCTGGTCCTTGACGTACACCGCCTTGGCGAACGGGCAAAGGTTCAGCCCGATCACCGCGCGCTCGATCCAGGTGCGGGTCGCGGTCAACGGATCGGGCGTGGCAGGCGTGGTGGTCATCGTGGCGGCAGCGTGATGGCGCGCCAGTGTATGCGATCGCTGCGGGCGCGGCGGCGCTAGCCGATTCATCAACGAGGACGCAGCAGACGCAACCGATGCCGTCCGGCGCGATGTTGCTGCGCCCACGCAATCAGCGCGTGTCGCCGTCGTCGCTGTACTCAGCCTCGTCAACATGTGCACCGACATGCGCACGCAAGAACTCCACCGACACCTGTGCAACGTGTCCGGCCAGCGGCGTCTTGTGCGGCGACCCGATGGCATGCGCGCCGCTGTCGAAGGCGATCGCCTGCTTGAGCGGAGCAGCGGTGCCCAGCGCGTCGAACATGGCCAGCATCGCCGGCACCGAGGCAATCTGATCTTCGTCGCCATTGGGCGCGCGGTAATAGCCCAGCAGCACCGGGCAGCGCACCTGTGACCACGGCGGCGCGGTGGCGAGCGCATCGAAGACGCCGCGCAAGGTTCGAAAGCCATCCGGGTGGATGCTGTCCGACCAGTAGGCCAGCTCCGCTGCGCTGCGCGGGTACGGGTCGGCGATCGGCGCATCGGCGTCGCAGAGCCGATCGAGCAGGTCCGCATTGACCGGCTGGATGCCGGGCGACCACGCCACCACCGCCGCAACCTGCTCGGGATGCCGGGCCGCAAGCCATAACGCCAGCGTGCCGCCCAGTGACGAACCGACAATCGCAACGCGCTTGCCCATGCGCTGCGCCTGCGCCAGCGCCTGCCGTGCAGAGCTGTGTAGCGCCGCTGTGGTCAGCCCCCGCATCGCATCGGGTGCGCGGTCACCATGCTGGGGCCAGCGGTGCACGTAGCCGTTGGCGCCCAATGCATCGGCCATCTGTTCGGGCAGCGCGCCGGCCTCGCCCGGACTTGCAGAAAACCCATGCAGGAACAGCAGCGCCAGTGGGGTGCGTTGCTGGGCAGCGCTGCGCCAATGCCAGCGTGCCGCGGTACCTGGCTTCAGCTCAGTGCTGTGGTCGTTGTGCATGGTGGGCCAGCAGGGCCAGCAGTTCGTGGGCGTTGATCGGCTTGGACAGGTAACCCGCCACGCCGGCGGCTGCGGCTTCGCGCATCGAATCGGTACGCGTGTCGGCGGTCAGCACGACGATCGGCGGCAGCGCGGCAATCGCATCGCGGGCCTGCCCCAAGGCATCCCAGCCGGAGGTGCCGGGCATGTGCAGATCGAGAAACACCAGGTCCGGCGCGGCCTGGGCAATGCGCTGCACCGCATCGGTGCCATCGACATGAAAGCTCACCCGATGCCCGGCGCGCGTCAGCAGGTTGCCGATCACCAGGCGATTGGTGTCCATGTCCTCGAAGACCAGGCAATGCAGCGGCGGCACGGTCTGCGCGTGGTGCGCCAACGCATCGCGCAGGTCGAGCGTGCGGCTGCTGTCGGCTGCGGCCACCGGCAGCTCGAAGATCCAGCGGAAGATGCTGCCCCCGGCCGGGTTGTCGCCCACCGTCAGGCTGCCGCGCATCGCATCGGACACCGACAGGGCGATATACAGCCCCAGGCCGACCCCGCCCTCGGCACGGCTGAATCCGGTGCTGAGCTGGGTGAACGGCGTAAAGATGTAGGCCTTCTTGTCGTCGGGCACGCCGATGCCGGTGTCGGTGATCGTCGCGGCGATCAACCAGCGCTGCTGTATCTGGGTGGCTTCGAGCAGCAATTCGACCGCGCCACCGGCCGGGGTGAACTTGATCGCATTGATGACCAGGTTGCTGATCACCTGCTCGATGCGGCCCTCGTCGCCCAGCACGTAGGGCGTGTTCGGTGCCTCCATGCGCACGCTCAGCGACACGCCCTTGGTGGATGCGGCGGTTGCGCAGACCGCTTTGACGGTGGTCAGCACGTCCAGCAGGCTCAGAGGCTTGCTCTGCAGCTGCAGTCGCCCACCGTCGATGCTGGCAACGTCCAGCACTTCATTGACGCGATGGCGCAGTGCGGTCGCATTGACGGTCATGGCCTGCATCAGGTCGCGCTGTTCGGACGACATGTTGTCGGTGTCGATCAGCTGCGCGCAATTGATGACCGCATTCAACGGCGTGCGCAGCTCATGGTTCATGGTGCTGATGAAACGGCTTTGCGCATCGCGCGAGGCCAGCGCCTGCAGCGCCACTTCCTGCATCGCAAGCACGATGCGCGCCACCAGCAGCGGCAGCACCATGCTGAGCGCCACCGCATACACGAAGTACGCCGGCCGCGACAGCCAGTAGCCGCTGGGCGCGGTCAGCAACATCAGTACGAAGGTGGCCAGCAGCACCGGCAAGGTCGCGCGTTGCCCATAGCGGGCCACCGCCGCGATGGTGATGAACGGCAAAAACGCGTTCAACGACATCAATAGGATGAAGGCCAGCGTGGTCTGGATGCCGATGAACAGCAGGTTCATCGCAAAGCCCATCGCATCCAGCCACTCGCTGGGCGGGATGACCCGGCGCCGCACCAGCACCATCCACGCGACCGAGATGACCCATAAGGCCACGGCGGTGGGGAATACGTTGTGCGCGTCCTTGACCAGCACCGGCTGTGGGCCATACAGCCAGCCCAGGCACCACAGGGTCACCATGGTCTGCACGATCACCCGGCCGACGCAGGCGCGGTATTCCAGAAACGACTCGAACAGCCGCACCAGTCTGTCGTTGCGCAGCTGCCGGGCGGCCAGAATCAGGCCGGGCGCTGCGCCGTCGGAAGTGCTACGCATGAGGCTCCGCGTCGTCGATGGGAAGAGTGCGCCGGTAGCGCTTGACCAGTAGACCTGCGGCAGTGGCCACGGCGGTGAAGCGGTGCGCAAGCATGTCGCTCAACGCGTCGCGTTCCACATCGTCACGCAGCTGGTCGCAGGCCTTGAGCAAGGGCTGCGAGCCGGTCAACGAGATGGTGTTCTTCAACGAGTGGATCTGTTCCAGTGCCTGCGCGTGGCTGGTGTTGGCGTCGCCAAGCGTGCACCGCGCAATGGCGTGTTCGATCTCCACCGCAAAGGCGTCGGCAAAGGCCGCAGCAGCCACCGGGTCGAGGCCGGCCATGGTGTGCAGCGTGGATCCGCTTTCGATCTGCGGTTGCGCATGGATCTTGACCGCCTGCACGCCGCCTGCGGCAGGCGCGCTGGCCTGTAAGGTGCGCAGGCGATGCAGCAGGCGGGTGAGCAGGGAGCGCATCGCGCCGCTAGACCTGCGGCCCGCAGCGACGATCGCGCTCAGCGCGGCCGCAACGCAGGCGTTGCTGGCCCCACCGCACGGCGCCGCAACGCACTGCAGGCGCCTGCATGTCGGCGTCGGCCACCGCACTCACCGGCATCGCCCGCGCACGCTCAGTCGCGGAAGTTGTCAAATTGCAGCGGAAGCTCGAAATCGGCCTTTTTCAGCAGCGCGATCGCATCCTGCAGGTCGTCGCGCTTCTTGCCGGTCACGCGCAGCTTGTCGCCGTTGATCTGCGCCTCGACCTTGATCTTGGCTTCCTTGAGCTTGGCCACCAGCTGCTTGGCCTGCTTCTGCTCGAGGCCCTGCTTGACGGTGACCTTCTGCCGCGCACCGGCCAGATTGGTTTCCACATCGCCAAAGTCCAGGCAGCGCACATCGATGCTGCGCGCCAACAGCCGCGCGCGCAGGATGTCGGTCATCTGCTTGAGCTGGAAGTCGCTGGGTGCGGACTGGTTGATCACCTTGCCGTCCTCCAGTTCGAACTTGGCTTCCACACCCTTGAAATCGAAACGCGTGTCCAGTTCACGGTTGGCCTGGTCCACCGCATTGGTCAGTTCGTGCTTGTCGACTTCGGACACGACGTCGAAGGAAGGCATGCAAAGCTCCTGTTGTCTGAAAACAGCGGCCATTCTAGGCCATCGCGCCCGGATGCCCGTCATCGGCGCATGGCGGTTGGCGCGTTGCGACGGCGATAATGCGTCCATGCCCAACCCCCGTTCTCCGCTTGCCGCCATCGCCTGGATGGTCGCCGCCGTGGCCTGCTTCTCGCTGATGGATGCGGCGATGAAGCTGCTGTCGGCGCATTACCCGCCGTTGCAGGTGACCCTGTTGCGTGGCGCCGCGTCGCTGCCGTTCGTGCTGGTGTGGGTGTTCGCCACCGCCGGGCCGCGTGCCATCGTGCCGGTGCGCTGGGGCCTGCATCTGCTGCGCGGGGGCCTGGGCATGGTGATGATCGGCTGCTTCGTCTACGGCCTGAAGCGGATGCCGCTGTCCACCGCCTACACCATCTACTTCGTGGCACCGTTGCTGGTGGCGGCCTTGTCGGTGCCGCTACTGGGGGAACACGTGGGGCCGCGGCGCTGGACGGCGATCGCCATCGGCCTGGTCGGGGTCATCGTGGTGCTGCGCCCGGGCGTGGGCGGGTTGGTGTCGCTGCCCGGGCTGATGGTGCTGCTGGCGGCCACCGCCTATGCCATCGCCGCAGTCACGGTGAGCCTGCTGACCCGCACCGATACGCCGCAGTCCATGGTGGTGTGGTTCCTGCTGTTCATGGCCATCGGCGCCGGCTTGCTGGCCATCCCCGACTGGGTGCCGTTGCAGGCCAGCCACGGCTGGCTGATCGCCGGCATGGGCCTGGCCGGCGCGCTGGGGCAGATTGCGCTGACCCAGGCCTTCCTGCGCGGCGAGGCCTCGATGATCGCGCCGCTGGAATACACCGGCCTGGTCTGGGTGATCGGCTGGGACTGGCTGCTGTGGCAGACCTTGCCCGACGGCTGGACCTGGACCGGCGCCGGCATCATCGTCGCCAGCGGGCTGTACCTGTTGCGGCGGGAGCGGATACGGCAGGCCGATAGGCCGCCGCCGCTGGATAGGCCGTGATTGGGGATTCGGGAGTCGGGATTGGGATTCGCAAGGGCAACGGCAAGGCGCTTTGGCTTTTGCGAATCCCCAATCCCCAATCCCAGCCGTTAGAACCTAATGGAATGACGGCCGTAAACATTGACTGGTAGGCTTCACGACCCCCCAATCGGCCACGCGCGGTGATCCAGTTTCAGGGCCTGCACAAGTCTTACTCCGTCGACGGTCGCCAGATCGTGGCGCTGCATCCGCTCGATCTGCGGATCGGCCCCGGCGAGGTGTTCGGCATCATCGGTCATTCCGGTGCCGGCAAATCCACGCTGATCCGCTTGATCAACCGGCTGGAGGAGCCTAGCGGCGGGCGCCTGCTGATTGGCGAGGAAGACGTCACCGCGCTGGACAGCCAGGGCATGCGTGGCCTGCGTCGGCGCATCGGCATGATCTTCCAGCACTTCAACCTGCTGTCCTCGCGCACCGTGGCCGGCAATGTAGCCTTTCCGCTGGAACTGGCCGGCACCGCACGCGCGCAGGTCGATGCGCGGGTGGCCGAGCTGCTGGCGCGGGTCGGCCTGCAGGAGCACGCCAACAAGTATCCGGCGCAGCTGTCCGGCGGCCAGAAGCAGCGCGTGGGCATTGCGCGCGCGCTGGCCACCCGGCCGCAGATCCTGCTGTGCGACGAGGCCACCAGCGCGCTGGACCCGCAGACCACCGCCTCGGTGCTGCAACTGCTGGCGCAGATCAACCGCGAGCTGGGCCTGACCATCGTGCTGATCACCCACGAAATGGACGTGATCCGCCGGGTCTGCGACCGCGTGGCGGTGCTGGACGCCGGCAAGCTGGTGGAAACCGGCCCGGTCACCGAGGTGTTCCTGCATCCCAAACATGCCACCACGCGGCGTTTCGTGTCCGAAGCCGAGCACGTGGACGAGGCCGAGCTGCACCGCGATTTCGCCGCCGTCGGCGGGCGGGTGGTGCGGCTGACCTTCCTGGGGAACGGTACCTACGAGCCGGTGCTGGGCCGCATCGCCCGCGAGACCGGGGTCGACTACAACATCCTGTCCGGGCGCGTGGACCGCATCAAGGACACGCCGTACGGTCAGCTCATCGTCGCGCTGACCGGCGGCGACCAGAATGCTGCGCGTGCCGGCTTTGTCGCCGCCGGCGTGCACGTGGAGGACCTGCGCGTATGAACCTGACGCCGATCGCCGCCGCAGGCGGTTTTTTCCGCAATCTCGATGCCGCCAAATGGGGCGACATCGGGCAGGCGACCCTGGATACCTTGCTGATGCTGGCTGGCGCGCTGCCGCTGACCTTGCTGATCGGCCTGCCGCTGGGTGTTGCGCTGTTCCTGTGCGGCGCCCCGCAGCTACGCCGTCGTCCGGTGGTGTACGGCGCGCTGGCCCTGGTGATCAACCTGCTGCGCTCGGTGCCCTTCATCATCCTGATGATTGCGATGATCCCGCTCACCCTGGCGCTGATGGGCACCTCGCTCGGCGTGCGCGGCGCGATCCTGCCGCTGGTGGTGGGCGCCGCGCCGTTCTATGCGCGCCTGGTGGAAACCGCGCTGCGCGAGGTGGACCGCGGCATTATCGAAGCCAGCCAGGCGATGGGTGCCACCACGCGCCAGCTGGTGCTGTGGGTGCTGTTGCCCGAAGCGCGCCCCGGCCTGATCGCAGGCGCCACCGTCACCACCATCGCGCTGATCGGCTTCACCGCCATGGGCGGGGCGATCGGCTCCGGCGGCCTGGGCGATGTGGCCTACCGCGAGGGCTATATGCGCTCGCATGCCGATGTCGCGCTGATCACCGTCATCGCCTTGCTGGTGCTGGTGCAGCTGTTGCAGATGCTGGGCGATCGCCTGGTGGCCCGCTACAGCCGCCGCTGAGCCAGAGGCGCCGCCGGGTCGGCAACCGGTGGCCGCGGTGCATGCCCGCATCGGCGGCCATCGTTGCGGTCAGCTGCAGCCGGCTGCGCTGGCATCTTCCCGGCGTTCGTCTTGCCTGCACGGCCGGCGCGGGCCGCCGCATCGCCGCTGCACCTGCGGTCTGCTAGGTTTAACGCCTGCGGCCCGTCCGCATTCCTCCTCCCACGGACCCTTTCATGAGCACATTTGCGTTTCGTTCCCTTCTTGCTGTGGCCACGCTTGCGTTGGCGTCCTGCGGCGGCAATGGCGGCAGCGGTGGCGATACCCTCACCGTCGCTGCTACGGCGGTGCCGCACGCCGAAATCCTGGAAGTGGTCGAACCGCTGCTGGCCAAGCAGGGTGTGAAGCTGGATGTGCGCGTGTTCAACGACTACGTGCAGCCCAACGACCAGGTCGTGCAGAAGCAGATCGACGTCAACTATTTCCAGACCGAGCCCTACCTGGACGCCTACAACCGCGACCGCAAGAGCCAGCTGGTGACCGTGGTCGGCGTGCATATCGAGCCGTTCGGTGCATACTCGCGCCGCTTCAAGGCGCTGGCCGATCTGCCGACCGGCGCCGACGTAGTGATTCCCAACGACCCGAGCAACAACAGCCGCGCGCTGATCCTGCTCGACAAGGCCGGCGTGATCAAACTCAAGGACCCGAGCAACGCGCTGTCCACCCAGCGCGACATCGTCGACAACCCCAAGCAGCTGAAATTCCGCGAGCTCGATTCGGCGATGCTGCCACGCGTGCTGGATCAGGTGGACCTGGCGCTGATCAACACCAACTACGCGCTCGACGCCGGGCTCAACCCCACCCGCGATGCGCTGGCGATCGAAAGCAAGGAGTCGCCATACGTGAACTTCCTGGTGGCGCGCGCAGACAACAAGGACGATGCGCGCGTGCAGAAGCTGGCCAAGGCCTTGACCAGCCCGGAAGTGAAGGCCTTTATCGAACAGAAGTACAAGGGCGCGGTCCTGCCCGCGTTCTGAGTGCGATCACGACGGTCGCGCTCACCAGGCCAGTGCGCGCGGCCGATCGCACCGGCGGCACCGAACACACAGGGCTGACGCAGGCGTAGTAGCGTGGGGGGCCCTGCTCTCCGGCCACCGATGCGATGCCCCTGCTTCTTGCCATCCCGCTGGCCGTGATCATCGCCCTGGCGGTGTTCGCGGTGCTGTTCCCGTTATCGTTGCTGCAGCGTTTCCGTGTCGGTACCGCGCGCCGCCAGGCACGCGGCTGGTTGCTGATGATCAATCTGGTGTCTGCGGTCCTTTCCAGCGTGTTGTTCGTCATTTTCACCGCGATCGCCGCGGCATTCTGGCCAGGTGCGATCAGTCATGCCGCCTTCGGCTGGGCATGCGGGCTGGCGCTGGGTGTGCTGGCGTTGCGCCTGACCCAGTTCGAGCGCACCACCCAAGGGTTGTTCTATCGGCCCAATCTCTGGCTCGTGCTGGCCTTGACTGCGCTGGTAGTGGTGCGGGTGATCGCCGGCATGGTGCAGGGGTGGCGCAGTGCCTGGCAGGGCGTGGCATGGCCGGTCGATGGCTGGCTCAGCCATGCCAGCCTGCTGGGTGCCGCCGGCGTGCTGCTCGGCTATGCGTTGGCTTACGCCACCTTGCTGTGGTGGCGTTGGCGCACCGCGCGCTTGCGCGGCAGCGTCTACTGGCGTTGAAACGCGTCAGGTGCACGCCATGCGCCGACGCAGCCCGGCGCAGTCGTGGATGTCGTGCATAAAAAAACGGGCCTGACGGCCCGTTTTTTCGACTCGGACGTTGCGTATCGCGACGTGCTTAGAAGCGCGCGCCGACACCGAAACCAACGGTCCACGGATCCAGTTCCAGCTCGCTGCCGGTGCCCTGGCCGCCCACGCGCAGTTCCGGACGCGAACGCATGTAGCGGGCGTCGGCACGTGCGAACCAAGTGGAGTTGATGTTCATGTCCACACCGACGGTGCCGATCACGCCCTTGGCGGTATCCAGGCCCACGTGCTGACCGGTGGTCGACGCCGCATCGATCTTCTCGTTGCTGAAGTTCGATTCGTAGTAACCCACGCCCACGAACGGACGGAACACGTTGTCGGCCTGGCCGAAGTGATACTGGCCGCTGATGGCGATCGGCTGCTGCTCGACAGTGCCCAGCTTGCCCGCGCCATCGGCGTTGACACGGTGGTTGAACTTGTCGGCGGCGCCCCACAGTTCAACGGCCCAGTTGTCGTTGATGTAGTAGCTGGCGCTCAGCGTCGGCGCCGGGCCGCCATCGACGTCCAGGCCCGGAGCCGGATCGTTCTTCGGCTTGATCAAGGCGACACCACCGACCACTGCCCAATGCTTGCCGGACGCGCTATCGGCGCTGGTGGAAGTCGAGGAGGTGTCGCCGGTATAAGTGGTGTCCTGCGCGAACGCGGACGGTGCAAACGCAAGAGCGGATACGGCAGCCAGGCTCAGGATGGAAATGGCACGCATTGGAGGTCTCCTCGCATAATTTTTGTTAGGCCCGTGGAGTGGGCCGCGCCAAAGCTATTCCTGAAAATCTGAATCCACGCCTACCTGCAGCTCGCTAAAATTTCGTTTGTTCAGGAACTTTCCCAAGAAGGTTGCGGTTGCGACATGCAGGCTGAAAAAGACATTCACGCAGATGCGATCGCCGTGACGAAAAACGACGTACGTGACGGCTTGCCAGCGCACATTCCTAACGATTGCCGTGTCCTGGTGCTCGGCTCGATGCCCGGCATCGCATCGTTGGAGGCGGGCCGCTATTACGCGCATCCGCGCAATCGGTTCTGGCCCTTGATGCATGCCCTATTAGGCATCGATGCCGCCGCAGCGTATGCCTTACGCATGCAGGCGCTGAACGCGCGTGGCGTCGGCGTGTGGGACGTCATCGGCCAGTGCGCGCGCCGCGGCAGCCTGGATGCCGCCATCGTCGCAGACAGTGTCGTGGTCAATCCGCTGCCAGCCGTGCTGGCACGCCTGCCGCAGCTGCGCATGGTGGCCTGCAATGGCGCCGCAGCGGCGCAGGCCTGGCGTCGCCACGTCGATCCGCTGCTATCGCCGGGTGCGCGCAGCGTGCCGCTTGTGGCGTTGCCTTCCACCAGTCCGGCCAACGCTGCATGGTCGTTGCCGCGCCTGTGCCAAGCGTGGCAATCGCTGCGCGATGCATTGGACTGATGCGGCCCTGGCACCGCGAAACAAGCGCCACGCTGCGTACCGGCGCGGCGCATACCCGTCAGTGCGTACGCAGACAGCCGCCACACCGCCAGCTACCGCCATAAGTCATGCCAGCGTCCGGCACAGGCAGCCCGCAGCGCGTGGCCGCACAGTGCAGGCAGCAGATGAAGGAGCACCGCAATGGCGATCAGACACGCAATGACGATGGCGGCAGCGCTGGCGTTGGCGTTGGGCAGCGTTGCTGCAGCGGATGCGACCGCTGCCGACGAGATGCATTGCGATGTCAGCAGCGATTACGACCTCACGCTCAACCCGCGCAGCCTGATCCTGATTCGCGACGCCGGGTCGCCGCAGCGCCTGGTGATGCGCCAGGGCGCGTTGTTCGTCGACGATCGCTGGGTGACGCTGAGCGCAGACGACCGCACTCGCCTGATCCAGTTCGAGCGGCAGACCCGCGAGGTGGTGCCGCTGGCGCAGGAGGTCGGCCGCGAGGCTGCAGATATCGCGGTCACCGCGCTCGGCGAAGTGGCCGCCGGATTCAGCCGCAGTCCCGAGGCCACCCGTGCGCAACTGGCCAGCGTGCGCGAAAAGATCGATCTGCGCTTGAAGCAGAGCTTCAGCAAAAGCCAGCTCACGCCCGTGAATATCGACGACGACATCGGCGCGCTGGTCGCCGAGGTATTGCCGCAGGTGATCGGCGATGTGATCGCCGGTGCGGTGCAGTCGGGGCTCACCGGCAACGACGTGCAGCTGCGTTCGCTCGATGGGCTTGACGCGCGCATCGAGCGTCTGGTCGAGCCGCAGGCGCGTGCATTGCGTCCGCGCGCGCAGCGCTTGTGCGACCGTGTTCAAGCGCTGGATGGGCTGGACAATGCGCTGGCGTATCGTTTGCCCTCGGGCGAGCCACTGCAACTGTTGCGGGTGGAACGACGCGCCCCGAAATAAGCACGCGCGCGCGTGCGCGGACGCTGCATCCTGCCGGCCGTGCGATTTTTTCCGCGGCAATGGTTGGCGCTGCGGCCCGTGGCCGGCCACAATAGGGGTTTCCCCATCTGTTGCCGGAGTTCCCCGTATGGCCGAAATCAAGGAAGCACTTGTCCCCGATATCGGTGACTACAGCGATGTCCCGGTAATCGAGGTGCTGGTGTCGGTCGGCGATACGGTCAGCAAGGACCAGAGCCTGGTCACGCTGGAATCGGACAAGGCCACGATGGAAGTGCCCTCGTCGGTGTCCGGCGTGGTCAAGGAGATCAAGGTCAAGGTCGGCGACGCGCTGTCGCAGGGCGCGCTGGTGGCGCTGATCGAAGTGGCCGATGCCGGCGCCGACACTGCGTCCAAGCCGGCCGCTGCCGCGCCTGCTGCCCCGGCCAAGGCCGCTCCCGCTGCTGCCCCGGCACCTGCTGCCAAGGCAGCCCCGGCTGCATCCGCTGCCGCCGAAGGCGGTCTGGTCGAGGCGCGCGTGCCGGATATCGGCGATTACACCGACATCCCGGTGATCGAGGTGCTGGTCGCCGTCGGCGATACCGTCGCCAAGGACCAGAGCCTGGTCACGCTGGAATCGGACAAGGCCACGATGGAAGTGCCGTCCTCGGCCGCCGGCGTGGTCAAGGAACTCAAGGTCAAGGTGGGCGATACGCTCTCGCAGGGCAACGTGGTGGCGATCATCGCTGCCAGCGATGGCGGCGGCGGTGCGGCGCAGTCCCCGGCCAAGCCCAGCACCGACACCGCCGAAACCGCCGGCAAGGTCGAGCCGGTCGCGGTGTCGGCCGAGCCGGACAAGCTGGCCCAGCGCGAGATCGCGCAGGTGCAGGGCGCGCGCTCCAGCGAGGCCGCGCAGCCTGCGCAGGGCGGCCAGCCGTCGGCCGGGCAGCCATCCAGCCCGCCGGTGACCTTCGACGCCGACAGCGTGCTGCCGTCCAAGGTGGCCTACGCCAGCCCGGTGGTGCGCGTGTTCGCGCGCGAGCTGGGCGTGGACCTGAACCAGCTCAAGGGCAGCGAAAAGGGCGGCCGTATCACCCGTGAAGACGTGCAGCGCTTCGTCAAGGCCGCACTCAGCGGTGGCGCGCCTGCCGCAGCCGGTGCCGCACCGGCCGGTGGCGGCAACGGCCTGAACCTGCTGGCCTGGCCGAAGGTGGACTTCAGCAAGTTCGGCGAGACCGAAACCCAGCCGCTGTCGCGCATCAAGAAGATTTCCGGTGCCAACCTGGCGCGCAACTGGGCGATGATTCCGCACGTCACCCAGTTCGAATCGGCCGACATCACCGATCTGGAAGCCCTGCGCGTGGCGCTGAACAAGGAAAACGAGAAGGCCGGCATCAAGCTGACCATGCTCGCCTTCCTGGTCAAGGCCAGTGCCGCGGCGCTGAAGAAGTTCCCCGAGTTCAACGCCTCGCTCGATGCAGCCGGCGAAAACCTCACGCTGAAGAAGTACATCAACATCGGTTTTGCCGCCGATACGCCGAACGGCCTGGTGGTTCCGGTGATCCGCGACGTGGACAAGAAGGGCGTGCTGCAGATCGCGCAGGAAAGCGGCGAGCTGGCCAAGAAGGCGCGCGACGGCAAGCTCGGCCCGGGCGACATGAGCGGGGGCTGCTTCTCGATCAGCTCGCTCGGCGGCATCGGCGGCACCGCGTTCACGCCGATCATCAATGCACCGGAAGTGGCGATCCTGGGCGTGTCCAAGTCGGCGATGCAGCCGGTCTGGAACGGCAAGGAGTTCGCGCCGAAGTTGATGCTGCCGTTGTCGCTGAGCTACGACCACCGCGTCATCGACGGCGCGCTGGCGGCCCGCTTCACCACCTACCTCAGCCAGGTGCTGGCCGACATGCGTCGCGTCCTGCTGTGAGGACTGCGCTGCTGACGATCGCCTTGCTCGGCGTGTTGCCGTGCAGCGGTGCGGTGGCACGCGAGTGCGACAGCACGCTGGGGCGCGGCTGGCCGCCGGCGGTGGGCAACTACGGCACCGCAGTGAGCACGCTGCTCGACGGCGCCAGCAAGCCGGCCTTGTCGTTGCTGACCCTGCCCGCGCGTGGCGTGGAAAGCGGCGTGTCGCTGGTGCCGGGCAAGGACGGCGCCGACTGGACCTTGCGCCATAGTCGCGCCGACGAGCGCGTCTACAGCTGGGTCAGTCAGGCCGATCGCGGCAGTGTGCAGTTCCGCACCGAGCAGACCCCGGAAACGGTCGAGATCCCGATTCCGGCGGCGCTGGCCAAGCGTCTGGTCAGCAACTGGACCGCGGCCCTGACCCAGCTGGCACCGAGCGGCCGCACCGCGCCGGTGACCGAGGGCGAAGTGCTGTCGTTCCAGGTCGACGGAGTGCGCTACAGCGGTACGCGCCCGAGCTGCGGCGCCGGCGAGCTGCTGCTGCAGCAGGCCGCGTTGCTGATCGAGGCCAGCGACGGCAAGGAAAAGAAGCGCGACAAGCGCTGGACCCAAATCGAATCGTCGCTGGATGAACTCCAGCAGACGCTTGCCGGCACGGCCGGTTGAGCCACAGGAGAAGCAAATGGCGGTCATTGAAATCAAGGTTCCCGACATCGGCGATTACAGCGATGTCCCCGTCATCGAAGTGCTGGTCGCCGTGGGCGACAGCGTGGCCAAGGACCAGGGCCTGGTGACGCTGGAGTCGGACAAGGCCACGCTGGAAGTGCCGTCCTCGGCCGCCGGTGTGGTCAAGGAACTCAAGGTCAAGGTCGGCGACAGCCTGTCCGAAGGCGCAGTGGTGCTGCTGCTGGAAACCGCAGGCGAGGCCGCTGCGCCTGCGCCCGCCAAGGCCGACACCAAGGCCGCTGCGCCTGCTGCGGCCCCTGCGGCCGCCGCACCCGGCAGCAAGCCGCCGGTGACGCCGTCGCATCGCGCCCCGGCCGAACCGGCGCCGTCCAAGCCGGCGCTGGCCAGTGGCAAGCCGGCCGATATCGAATGCAAGATGGTGGTGCTCGGCGCCGGCCCCGGCGGCTACACCGCCGCGTTCCGCGCCGCCGACCTGGGCCTGGACACGGTGCTGATCGAGCGCTATGCCAGCCTGGGCGGGGTCTGCCTCAATGTCGGCTGCATCCCGTCCAAGGCGCTGCTGCATGCCGCCGCGGTGATCGACGAAGTGGCGCATGCCGGCGATTTCGGCGTGGACTTCGGCCAGCCCAAGATCACCCTGGACAAGCTGCGCGAGTACAAGGAAAAAGTGGTTGGCAAGCTCACCGGCGGCCTGGCCAGCATGGCCAAGCAGCGCAAGGTGCGTACCGTCACCGGCGTGGCGTCGTTCGTGTCGCCCAACGAGCTGGAGATCGTCGGCGACGACGGCAAGACCCAGCTGCTGCGCTTCGAGCATTGCATCATCGCCGCTGGTTCGCAGGCGGTGAAGCTGCCCAACTTCCCGTGGGACGACAAGCGCGTGATGGACTCCACCGACGCGCTGGAGCTGCACGACATCCCCAAGACCCTGCTGGTGGTCGGCGGCGGCATCATCGGCCTGGAAATGGCCACGGTGTACAGCGCGCTCGGCAGCAAGGTCACCGTGGTCGAGTTCATGGACCAGCTGATGCCGGGCGCCGACAAGGACCTGGTCAAGCCGCTGGCCGACCGCCTGAAGAAGCAGGGCGTCGAGGTCCATCTCAAGACCAAGGCCACCGACGTCACCGCCGACAAGGTCGGCATCAACGTGTCCTTCGAGGCGGCTGTGGAGGGCGAGAAGCCCGGCCTGCAGGCGACCGCCTATGACCGCGTGCTGGTGGCGGTGGGCCGTTCGCCCAACGGCAAGAAGATCGGCGCAGAGAAGGCGGGCGTCACCGTTACCGAGCGCGGCTTCATTCCGGTGGACCGGCAGATGCGCACCAACGTGCCGCACATCTTCGCCATCGGCGACATCGTCGGTAACCCGATGCTGGCGCACAAGGCCACCCACGAAGGCAAGCTGGCCGCCGAAGTGGCTGCCGGCGAGAAAAAGGAATGGGTGGCGCGGGTGATCCCGTCGGTGGCGTACACCAATCCGGAAATCGCCTGGGTCGGCGTCACCGAGACCGAAGCCAAGGCCAAGGGCCTGAAGGTCGGCGTGGCCAAGTTCCCGTGGGCCGCCAGCGGCCGTGCGATCGGCATCGGCCGCACCGAGGGCTTCACCAAGCTGATCTTCGACGAAGAGACCCACCGCGTCATCGGTGGCGCCATCGTCGGCGTGCATGCCGGTGACCTGCTGGCCGAGATCGGGCTGGCGATCGAGATGGGCGCCGAGGCCGAAGACATCGGCCACACCATCCACGCCCATCCGACCCTGAGCGAATCGGTCGGCATGGCGGCCGAGGTCTACGACGGCACCATCACCGACCTGTACATCCCCAAGAAGAAGTAACCGCGCGCGTCCGCAGCGGTCAACAACGCCCCGCCTTGTGCGGGGCGTTGTCGTCAGGGGCACGGGTAAGCGCGATCGCCGTTGGCACGATCGCTGCGGCGCGGCGCTGCGCTGCGCCGTATCGTGTAGGACGCGTTAGTGCATGCGATGCGACTGCGCACGCGCAGAGTTTTGCGGCATTTTCGATGTGCGACGCAGCCGCATGTGGCGACCGGACTTGGCCGTTGCGCTTGATCACCGGGTTCGACAGGGCCGGGCCTTCAAGCCGATTGCGCAGGTCCCCGGGGCATGGCGCGCGGCGACGGCGCATCGCCCGCGCGCCAGACACGGCTGACGAGGCCACGCATTGCAGGTGCGACATCCATGCGCAGGCGCTTGCGCAGCCCGCAGTACGCTTGCACCATCGGGGCGCGGACACGCCGTTCGCAGCTCAGGGACGACCCCGATGTCGAAGATGCATTTGCCGGTGCTGCTCGCCGCTGCCGGCTGCCTGTGTGCCTCGCTGGGTGCGCACGCACAGACCACCGTGATCACCGCCGCGCGCCTGCTGGACGTGCAGGCCGGCCACTATGTGGACAAGCCGCAGATCGAAGTGGTTGCCGGCCGTATCACCCGCGTCGGTCGGCAGGGCGATCCGCTGCCGGCCGAGGTGCAGCGCATCGATCTGGGCGAGCGCACGCTGTTGCCGGGGCTGATCGACATGCATGTGCATCTCACCGTGGACCCCACCCTGGGCGGCTACAAGGCCCTGGAGTACACCGACAATTTCTGGACCGTGGTCGGTGTGGCCAATGCCGCAAAAACGCTGCGCGCAGGCTTCACCACGGTGCGCAATGTCGGCTCGCTCAACTACGACGATGTCGCGCTCAAGCAGGCGATCGAGCGCGGCACCGTGCCCGGCCCGCGTATCGTGCCGGCCACCTATGGCATCGGCGCGACCGGCGGCCATTGCGATGCCACCGAATTTCCGCCCTCGGTCAAGGTCAGCGGCCCCGGTGTCGCCGATGGCCCGGACGCGATCCGCGCGGCAGTGCGCACGCTGCGCAAATATGGCGCAGAAGTGATCAAGTTCTGCGGCACCGGCGGCGTGCTGTCCAAGACCGACAGCGTCGGCGGGCAGCAATACAGCCTGGAGGAAATGCGCGCGCTGGTGGACGAGGCGCACCGGTTGGGCCTGAAGGTCGCCGTGCATGCGCATGGCACCGCCGGCATCAACGATGCGATCCGTGCAGGCGCCGACACCATCGAGCACGCCAGCCTGGCCGATGCGGAATCCTTCAAGCTGGCCAAGGCGCATGGCACCTGGTTTTCGATGGACATCTACAACGACGACTACATCCTGGCCGAAGGCGAAAGGAATGGCCTGTTCGCCGAATCGCTGGAAAAGGAGCGCCAGATCGGGCGCAAGCAGCGCGAGACCTTTCGTGCCGCGCACGCGGCCGGGGTCAAGTTGGTGTTCGGCAGCGACGGCGGTGTGTATCCCAACGGCGACAACGCGCGCCAGTTCGCCAAGATGGTGGAGTGGGGCATGACGCCGCTGGAAGCGATCCGTGCCGCCACCGTGGACGCAGCCCTGGCCCTGGGGCGCAGCAACGACGTCGGCGCCATCGCCCCGGGCCGCTACGCCGATCTGATCGCGGTCAGCGGCGATCCGCTGCAGGACGTCACCGTGTTGCGGCAGGTAGAAGGCGTGATCAAGGGCGGCGAACGCGTCGCCGAGTGAGCACGCCGGCGCCTGGCTGCAGCGTGCGGACGTTTGACGATGCTGGCGGTTGCCGCCGAGCATCTGCCGCAGATTCGCCACGGCGTCGCCCGGCACCAGGGCTTGCCGAGCGCGATCCAGGCCGGACGCGACGGCGTCGCCGCCGGCTGCCGGCTGCCGGCTGCCGGTGCAGCATGCCCGCGCCGATCCTGCCTTGCAGGAGCGCGTGCTGGACACCTTGACCAGGAAGGGCGCTCGCAGTGGCGAGGTCGGCGCATCAGCAGGTCCTGCTGACCGATCGCGTGTTCATGGCAGACGACAGACCGCAGCGTTACGGCAGCCAGCTGATCGCTGGGCGGGGCCGTTGGATAACCAGGCCGATCGCCGATGCGGCGCAGGTGGGCGTGTTGTGCGCCGGTATGGACGCGATGCCGCTGGCCGGCCCGTGTGCGTGGCTACGCAGCCGTTCCTGGCGCCGTCGACGCCGCCGGGCAGCTGAAACGCGAACGGCCCGCACAGGGCGGGCCGTTCGCTTGCAACGGTGGTGCAGATCAGAACGCGAACGTCACGCCTGCCACCGGGCCCTTGAACTCCTGCTTCAGGCCGATCAGGCCATCGCTGCCGCGCTGGTCGACGTCGAGCTTGAACCAGTCGTAGCCGGCGAAGATGCCGAAGTTCTTGGTGAAGCGGTATTCGGCCATCGCGTTGGCGCGGCTCAGGTCGCCTTCGTAATCGCCGAAATCGCCCCAGCTGGTGTTGAGGTACTGGCCCTGCACGTTGAACAGCCAGTGCTCGCTCGGACGGGCGGTGAAACGGATGCCCACGACCGGCGCAGCGCCGTCTTCGCTTTCATCCACGACATCGCCGCTGAACACGCTGCCCAAATCCGCATAGGCATTGGCCTCCACCTTGGCGTATTCGGCGCCGATCTGCAGGCCCAGGCTGAATTCCGGCGAATCGATCACCGAGTAGTCGTACACCAGGGTCGCGACCTGATACTTCAGCTCGCCCTTGATGAAGCTGCCGGTGGGCACGGTCACGCCGCCGGCGCTCAGATCCTGGCTCAGGGTCTCGCGGCGATCCTTGTCGTACTTGAAGTAATCGAAGATCAGGCGCTGGCGGGTGCTGATGCGGAACACGCCATCCACGCGCGGCTCCCATTCCTTGCCGCCCAGCTTGAAATCTTCATTGACCGACACGTTGTTGCCCGCCAGCAGCGTGTTGCCGCGGATGGTGTTGTCGTTGTCCACATTCATCGCACCGAGGCGAATCTGGAAGCGGTCATCGGTATCTTCAGCGTGTGCGGGCGCGACATAGGCGACGGCCAGAACGCACGGGATCGCCAGTGCGAGGAGGTGTTTCATGGGAGCTCCGAATTCTTGGAATGGTCAGGCCGGTGGGCCAGTGGCGCGCACTATCGATAAGATGACGTCTTCCAAAAGTGAAGGACCTGTCGCACACCCGTGAAGACGGAGATAGCAATCGGACAAAACGGTCCGCATGTCCAATAGGCATGGGGGCCGCGCGGCGGACACGGCAAATTCGGCGCTGAAAACGACGCGCAAAAAGTGTGGTGTAGTGCATACCTTCAGGTACGGTCGCCGCTGCCAACTGCGCAACCGGTGCCGCACCAGGCGGCAAGGTGGCGGCCATTGCGGCGCTGCATGGATCGAAACGCGCGTGCGATGCAGCGGATTGGACCGCCGATGGGAAGGTGGCTGCGGCGCGCGACATTGCGTAATAAGCAGGAGCCCCGGTCTCCCAGGGCTCCCATAGGCGGCCTGCGGCGGTACCTTTCGACGAGGATGTGCAGGCCTCGCAAGTTCCGACCGCCAGTTTGTGGCAAAGTTCCCACCCGCCGCCGCGGCGCGCGCTTGGTGCGTTGCAGCAGCGAATGACCTTTGCCGGTTGTCTCGCAATTTGTCCCATTGCTATACTTTCGCGGCTCGACGAGGCGCAACTGCGCTTCCCCCTCATTCACACGTAAGGTAACCGTAGTGCTGAACTCCGTTGACGCGGGTCGGCGGTTGATGCTGCGCGCTGCGGTATATCCGCTTGCCGCTGTAGCTATAACCAGTCTGGGGTTGCTGTTGGTCGGTCCCCGTTACTCTGCCGGTCTGGCGTTGACCGGGTTTGCGACGGTACTGGGCGGTTGGGTTGCGGCACGTACCGCGCTTGGTGGCGGCATCCAGGCAGCAGGCATCGCGATGGTGCGGTTGGTGCTGGCGATGGTGCTGAAGTGGGTGCTGGTATTTGCGGCGTTGTCGCTGGGCTTTGCCCTGTGGCGGCTGCCTCCTCTGGCTCTGTTGGCGGGTATCGCCATCGGGTTGATTTTTCAGGTTCTGGCTCTGGCCAGACGTTGATTCGAACTTAAAGGGCTCCAGACACATGGCGGGCGAGGCAGCAACACCTACCTCCTATATCCAGCATCACCTGCAGAACCTGATCTATCCGGTTCGCGAGGGTGGCGGCACGTTTTGGACCATCCACGTCGACACCCTGGTCATGGCGGTGTTGATGGGCCTGGTCATGGTGCTGGCGTTCTGGACGGCGACCCGCAATGCCACGGCCGGCGTGCCGGGCAAGTGGCAGGCATTCGTGGAAATCTGCCTGGAATTCGTCGATCGGCAGGCCAAGGACACCTACCACGGCAGCAGCAAGCTGGTGACGCCGATCGCGATCACCATCTTCTTCTGGATCCTGTTGATGAACCTCATCAAGATGATCCCGGCCGATTTCATCGCCATTCCGCTGGGCTGGGCCGGCATCCACGCCTGGAAGCCGGTGCCCACCGCCGACGTCAATGCCACCTTGGGCATGTCGATCAGCGTGTTCTTCCTGATGATCGTGTTCTCGCTGCGCTCCAAGGGCGTGGGCGGCATGACCAAGGAATTCCTCACGGCGCCGTTCGGCAAGTGGATGATGCCGTTCAACCTGCTCTTGAACATCGTCGAGTGGCTGAGTAAGCCGATTTCGCTGGCGATGCGACTGTTCGGCAACATGTTCGGCGGCGAGATCGTCTTCCTGCTGATCTGGGTGCTGGGCGGTGCGGGCATCGCCGGCATGGTCGCTGGCGGCGTATTCGGCCTCGGCTGGATGCTGTTCCACCTGTTGGTGATTCCGCTGCAGGCCTTCATCTTCATGATGCTGTCGATCGTGTATCTGAGCCTGGCCGAAGACAGTCACTGAGTTTGCTGCACCCTTCATCCGCTTCATCCCGATTCATCCATCACCCTTAGAAACTTTCGTTCGGAGATCACCATGTACCTCGCCGTCCTGACCAACCTTGCTCAAGTCCAGAGCTCCACCGTCCTCGCCGTCGGCATCATGATCGGCCTGGCCGCGCTGGGTGCCGGCCTCGGTCTGGCCATCATGGCTGGCAAGTTCCTGGAATCTGCCGCACGCCAGCCGGAACTGATCCCGGTGCTGCAGGTCCGCATGTTCATCACCGCCGGCCTGATCGACGCCGCGTTCATCATCAGCGTCGCTGTCGGCCTGCTGTTCGCCTTCGCCAACCCGCTGGCCCAGGTGTTCATCGAGCGTCTGTCGCAGGCTGCCGGCTGATCCAGCGGTAGCAGGATGTGGAGGCAGCCAGTGCGGCTGCCCCCGCGGATGAAGGTCGGAAAGCGTCGCCCTGCGGCGGCGCTTTCACCCCTAAACAGCGATTGAGCGACCCATGGATATCACCCTTACCATCTTTGCCCAGGCGCTGGCCTTCGCCGGTCTGATCTGGATCGTCGCGACCAAAATCTGGCCGCCGCTGCTGCAGGCGATCGAAGAGCGTCAGCAAAAGATCGCTGAAGGTCTGGCCGCGGCCGATCGCAGTCAGAAGGATCTGGCGCAGGCGCAGGAAAAGGTCAACGAAGCACTGAAGGACGCACGCACCAAGGCCAACGAGATCATCGATCAGGCCCATGCGCGCGCCAACCAGATCATCGAGGCGGCCAAGCTCGAGGCGATTGCCGAAGCCAACCGTCAGAAGGATCTGGCCCAGACCGAAATCGACGCATCTGCAACCCGTGCCCGTGAGGAGCTGCGCAAGCAGGTCTCTGTGCTGGCGGTCAGTGGCGCCGAGAAGCTGCTCAAGCGCGAAATCGACGCCAACGCCCACAAGGCGCTGCTCGACGAGCTGGCGGCGGAGATTTAATCGATGAGTCAGGCCCTCACACTTGCCCGTCCGTACGGCCGCGCCGCGTTTGCGATCGCGCGTGAGGGCGGCAACTTCGCGCCCTGGTCCGATGCGCTGGCGTTTTCGGCGCAGGTGGCCGGCGACCCGCGTGTGGCCGCGCTGCTGCTCAACCCGGCCCTGCGCCAGGATCAGGCAGTGACGTTGCTGGCACCGCCGCAGGCGAGCGAAGACTATCTGCGTTTCCTCGGCCTGCTGGCCGACGCGCAGCGGCTGTCGCTGCTGCCGGAAGTGGCAGGACTGTACGAACAACTGCGAGCTGAAGCCGAACACGTCGTCAAGGCGACGGTGACCTCGGCGGCTGCAATGAGCCAGGCGGAACTGGACACGATCGCTGCTGCGCTGAAGAAGCGTTTCGGCCGCGAGGTGGACATCACCACCGCGGTGGACGCCTCGTTGATCGGCGGCGCGGTGATCGACACCGGCGACGTGGTCATCGACGGCTCGCTGAAGGGCAAGCTTGCGCGTCTGCAAAGCTCGCTCGCCCACTGAATTCACATAAACGCATGGCCCTCGCGGCCGGCACCTAGGACTGAACGATGGCAACCACGCTCAACCCCTCCGAAATCAGCGACCTGATCAAGACCCGCATCGAGGCGGTCAAGCTGTCCGCAGAGTCGCGCAACGAAGGCTCCGTGACCAGCGTGTCCGACGGCATCGTGCGCATCTTCGGCCTGGCCGACGTGATGCAGGGCGAAATGATCGAACTGCCGAACAACACCTTCGCGCTCGCACTGAACCTGGAGCGCGATTCGGTCGGCGCCGTGGTGCTGGGCGATTACGAGAACCTGCGCGAAGGCGACGTGGCCAAGACCACCGGCCGCATCCTGGAAGTGCCGGTCGGTCCGGAGCTGCTCGGTCGCGTGGTCAACGCGCTGGGCGAGCCGATCGACGGCAAGGGCCCGCTGGGCGCCACCCAGACCGCACCGGTGGAGCGCGTCGCGCCCGGCGTGATCTGGCGCAAGTCGGTCGACCAGCCGGTGCAGACCGGTTACAAGTCGGTCGATGCGATGATTCCGATCGGCCGCGGCCAGCGCGAGCTGGTCATCGGTGACCGTCAGACCGGCAAGACCGCGCTGGCGATCGATGCGGTGATCAACCAGAAGGGCACCGGCATCAAGTGCGTGTACGTGGCGATCGGCCAGAAGGCCTCGACCGTTGCCAACATCGTGCGCAAGCTCGAAGAGAACGGCGCGCTGGCGCACACCGTGGTGGTGGCTGCGACCGCGTCCGAATCGGCCGCGATGCAGTACATCAGCCCGTATGCCGGCTGCACCATGGGCGAGTACTTCATGGACCGCGGCGAAGACGCGCTGATCGTCTACGACGACCTGTCCAAGCAGGCCGTGGCCTACCGCCAGATCTCGCTGCTGCTCAAGCGCCCGCCGGGCCGCGAAGCCTATCCGGGCGACGTGTTCTATCTGCATAGCCGCCTGCTCGAGCGCGCCGCGCGCGTGTCCGAGGAATACGTGGAGAAGTTCACCAACGGTGCGGTGACCGGCAAGACCGGTTCGCTGACCGCGCTGCCGATCATCGAAACGCAGGCCGGCGACGTGTCCGCGTTCGTGCCGACCAACGTGATCTCGATCACCGATGGCCAGATCTTCCTGGAAACCGACCTGTTCAACGCCGGCATCCGCCCGGCCGTGAACGCCGGTATTTCGGTGTCGCGCGTCGGTGGTGCGGCCCAGACCAAGATCATCAAGAAGCTGTCCGGCGGCATCCGTATCTCGCTGGCGCAGTACCGCGAGCTGGCGGCGTTCGCGCAGTTCGCCTCGGACCTGGACGAAGCCACCCGCAAGCAGCTCGAGCGCGGTCAGCGCGTCACCGAGCTGATGAAGCAGAAGCAGTACGCGCCGATGTCCATCGCCAACCAGGCGCTGTCGATCTACGCCGTCAACGAGGGTTACCTCGATGAAGTGCCGGTCAACAAGCTGCTGGCGTTCGAAGAAGGCCTGCACGCGCACTTCGCCAACACCCAGGGTGAGCTGATCTCCAAGATCAACACCACCGGCGGCTGGGACAACGACATCGAAGCCGCGTTCAAGAAGGGCATCGAAGAGTTCAAGACCACGGGCAGCTGGTAAATCCGGCTGCGGGAATCGGGAATCGAGAATAGGGAATCGTCAAAGCGGGTTGGCTGTGCCAATTCCCGATTCACGATTCCCCATTCCCACTAAGCGAGCGAAGCGAGCGAGTATGGCAGGCGGACGCGAAATCAAAACCAAGATCAAGAGCGTGCAGAACACCCGCAAGGTGACGCGCGCGCTCGAAATGGTCTCGGCCTCCAAGATCCGCAAGGCGCAGGAGCGCATGAAGACCTCGCGTCCGTATGCGCAGGCGATGAAGCAGGTGATCGGGCATCTGGCGCAGGCCAGCACCGACTACCAGCATCCGTTCCTGGTCGAGCGCGAGCAGGTCAAGCGGGTCGGTTACATCGTGATCTCCTCCGACCGTGGGCTGGCCGGCGGCCTGAACAACAACCTGTTCCGCAAGATGCTGGGCGAAGTGCGTCCATGGCAGGACAAAGGCGCCGAGATCGACGTGGTGACCATTGGCCAGAAGGCGTCCGCCTTCTTCCGCCGCATCAAGGTCAACATGGTCGGCAGCGTGACCCACCTGGGCGACAGCCCGCAGGTGGAGCAGCTGATCGGCGTGATCAAGGTGATGATCGATGCCTACATCGAGGGCAAGGTGGACCGCGTCTATCTGGTCTACAACCGCTTTGTGAACACCATGACGCAGAAGGCCAGCTTCGATCAGCTGCTGCCGCTGCCCGCCGCCGAGCACAAGGTGGCGCATCACGATTGGGACTACCTGTACGAACCCGATGCCGCGACCGTGCTGGAGCACGTGATGACGCGTTACATCGAGTCGCTGGTGTACCAGGCCGTGCTGGAAAACGTGGCCTCCGAACATGCCGCGCGCATGGTGGCGATGAAGGCCGCCAGCGATAACGCGAACAAGATGATCGGCACCTTGCAACTGGTCTACAACAAGGCGCGTCAGGCGGCGATCACCCAGGAAATTTCGGAAATCGTCAGCGGCGCGGCCGCCGTATAGCCGGGAATAGGGAATGGAGAATCGGGAATGGTCGAGGCAGCGGCACTTGATCTTCCCAATCCCGAATCCCGTTTCCCTAATCCCGACACAAGAATCGAACAGACATTAGTGGAGTTATCCAAATGAGTCAGGGCAAGATCGTTCAGATCATCGGCGCGGTCGTCGACGTCGAATTCCAGCGCAATGAAGTGCCGAAGGTCTATCACGCGTTGAAGGTCGAAGGCACCGAAATCACCCTGGAAGTGCAGCAGCAGCTCGGCGATGGCGTGGTGCGCACGATTGCGCTCGGCTCCACCGACGGCCTGAAGCGCAACCTGCTGGCCACCAACACCGAGCGCGCGATCTCGGTGCCGGTCGGTGCCGGCACGCTGGGCCGCATCATGGACGTGCTGGGTCGCCCCATCGACGAAGCCGGCGACGTGCAGGCGTCGGACCATTGGGAAATCCATCGCGCTGCGCCGTCGTACGAAGACCAGTCCTCCAGCACCGAGCTGCTGGAGACCGGCATCAAGGTCATCGACCTGATGTGCCCGTTCGCCAAGGGCGGCAAGGTCGGCCTGTTCGGCGGCGCCGGCGTCGGCAAGACCGTCAACATGATGGAGCTGATCAACAACATCGCCAAGGCGCACTCGGGTCTGTCCGTGTTTGCCGGCGTGGGCGAGCGTACCCGCGAGGGCAACGACTTCTACCACGAGATGAAAGACTCCAACGTGCTGGACAAGGTCGCGATGGTGTACGGCCAGATGAACGAGCCGCCGGGCAACCGTCTGCGCGTTGCGCTGACCGGCCTGACCATGGCCGAGTACTTCCGTGACGAGAAGGACGCCAGCGGCAAGGGCAAGGACGTGCTGCTGTTCGTGGACAACATCTACCGCTACACGCTGGCCGGTACCGAAGTGTCCGCGCTGCTCGGCCGTATGCCGTCGGCAGTGGGTTACCAGCCGACTTTGGCTGAAGAAATGGGCGTGCTGCAGGAACGCATCACCTCGACCAAGAGCGGTTCGATCACCTCGATCCAGGCCGTGTACGTGCCCGCGGACGACCTGACCGACCCGTCGCCGGCGACCACCTTCGCTCACTTGGACTCGACGGTGACGCTGAGCCGTAACATCGCCTCGCTGGGTATCTACCCGGCCGTGGATCCGCTGGATTCCACCAGCCGCCAGATGGACCCGCTGGTGATCGGCCACGAGCACTATGACACCGCCCAGCGCGTCCAGCAGACCTTGCAGAAGTACAAGGAACTGAAGGACATCATCGCGATCCTGGGCATGGACGAGCTGAGTGAAGAAGACAAGCAGTCGGTGTCGCGCGCACGCAAGATCGAGCGCTTCTTCAGCCAGCCCTTCCACGTGGCCGAAGTGTTCACCGGCTCGCCGGGCAAGTACGTGTCGCTGAAGGACACCATCCGCGGCTTCAAGGCGATCTGCGATGGCGAGTACGACCACCTGCCGGAGCAGGCGTTCTACATGGTCGGCAGCATCGAAGAAGCCGTCGAGAAAGCCAACAAGATGAGCGCCAAGGCCTGATGGATCCCAGCCGCCATGCGGCTGGAATCGGGAATCGGGAATCGGGAATCGTAAAGGCGGGTCATCGGTAGGTCGGAATCGACAGGAAGAGGAAAAGCGTGCAGCCAGCTGCTCTTCCCATTCCCGATTCCCGCCTCCCGATTCCCCGCCTCACTACAGTGAGGCACCATGAGCACTATCCGTTGCGACATCGTCAGCGCCGAGAAGGAAATCTTCCACGGTGAGGCGACGCTGGTCGTGGCCACCGGCGAGCTGGGTGAGCTGGGCATCGCGCCCAAGCACGCGCCGCTGATCACGCGCCTGAAGCCGGGCAAGGTGGTGGTCACCACCGCCAGTGGCGAACAGCTGGACTTCGCCATTTCCGGCGGCATCCTGGAAGTGCAGCCGCAGGTGGTGACCGTGCTGGTCGACACCGCGGTGCGTGCACAGGACATCGACGAAGCCGCCGTGCGCAAGGTCAAGGAAGAAGCCGAGCGTCTGCTGGCCAACCGTGGCGACACGGTGGATGTGGCCCAGGCGCAGCGTCAGCTGGCCGAGGCGACGGTGCAGCTGCAGGCACTGGAGCGTCTGCGTCGCAACCTCAAGCACTGATCGATCGCCTGGCCCACGGTCTGTGGGCCAGCGATACGCCTCAGCTGCAATGCCGCCTGCAGATGTGGACCGGAACGCCGACCTTCGTGTCGGCGTTTTCGTTTTTGGAGATGCGCGTGCGCGGCGGAAACCCGCGTGTGGCGGCCAGCGCGCACACTGCGTGGCTGGTTGCCATGCAGCGCTTCACTGCGCCATGGCATGGTTACATCCGACGTTGAGGACACTCCCATGACCCGCTCGATCGATGGCTTCCGCGGTTATGCACTGACGTGCACGCTTGCTGTCGCACTGCTGGGCTGCGCGTTGCCGGCGCGCAGCCAGCCGCCGCTGGATCCGCTGCTGGATCGCCTCGTGCAGCGCAATGCGATCGGCGATGCGGTGGCGCTGAGCAAGTGGGATAGCGGAAAGCCGGTGCTGGACCAGGCGCGCGAAGCGGCGGTGCTGCAGAGCGTACGTGACCAGGCACCGGCGCATGGACTGGACGCCGAGGATGCGGCCCGTTTTTTTGCCGCGCAGATCGAGGCCAACAAATCGGTGCAGTACGCGCTGTTGAACCACTGGCACGAACGTGGACGCGCGCCGGATACCGCTCGCCCGGATCTGGCCGCACTGCGCGCACGTCTGGATCAGCTGCAGGGCGAGTTGCTCGATGCGCTGGCCGATGCTGCTGCGGCGCGTTCGGCGGCGCAATGCACGACCAACACGGCACGGGCTGCGGCGCACTACGCGGCGCAATGGCAGCTGGATGCCTTGCACCGCGCGGCACTGGTGCGTGGCCTGGGCGACTTCTGTCAGCAGGCACCCGGCAAGACCTAGTCCGGCGTTGCCGGCATAGGGCCGGTGGCGCGACGCGACTGCAGTGATGAGGGGGCTGCGCAGGCCAGCGGAGCGCCGTGCAGCGCTTGCAAGGCCGCCGGTGTGCCGGACCAGTGCCGGTGCGCGGTTGCCGTCGCAGGCAAGGGCGGTGCGTCGGCAGATGCCGCGCTTGCGCCTGGATCACGCCGGACTGGTGGTTGCGCTAGCGGCGTGGTGAGCGCTTGCAGTGCGCGCGCTGCTGGCGATGAGACGGGCAGCGGCCAGCTGGTTTGGTTGAAACGCTGCATGCTAGCGCGCGCTCCAGCCTCGCTAACCGCATCGCGTTCAGCGATACACCACGTGCCGGCCAAGAAAGAACGACACGATCGCCAGCCCGCCTTCGACCAGCGGCTTGGCCAGCCAGGCCTGGCGCAGGCCGACCAGATCCACCGTCGCCGACAGCAGCCAGGTGCTGATCAGCGTCAACGCCAGCCACATCACCGCAAAGCGGCGGAAGCGCTGCCAGCCCAGCCGCGCGCCGCCCTGCTGGGCGAAGGTGTAACGGCCATTGAGCCAGAAACCCAGCACCGCGCCGCTGATGCGCCCGAGCAGATTGGCCGGCACCGTCGGCATGCCGGCGGCGGTGGCGGCGATGAAGATGCCGCAGTCCACAGCCAATTGCAGGCCGCCAATCAGGGTGAACTGGCTGCCTTGGCGGAACAGGCTCATGCATACCGGGGACGAAGAAAGGGCGCCCATCCTAGCGGCCGCAGTGCTTAAAAAGTTGTCATCGCGTGTTGAGGGCATCGAGCGAGTACGCGGTTTTGCATGGCTGCGACTAGAATTTGGCGTATCTCCCGCCTTTGGAATTCTTGATGACCCTGCCCCTGCACGTCGTGATCCTGGCTGCGGGCGAGGGCAAGCGCATGCGCTCGTCCCTGCCCAAGGTGCTGCAGCCGTTGGCGGGCCAGCCGATGTTGGCGCATGTCATCGCCACCGCGCGGCAGCTGCAGCCGGCCGCGGTCCATATCGTCTACGGGCACGGCGGCGACCAGGTGCGCGCGGCATTTGCCGGACAGGCCGATCTGCAGTGGGCCGAGCAACGGCAGCAACTGGGCACCGGCCACGCCGTGCAGCAGGCGATGGATGCGATTCCGGATGCGGCCACCGTGCTGGTGCTGTACGGCGATGTGCCGCTGATCCGCAGCGAAACCCTGTTGCAGTTGCTGCATGCGCCCGGCCGGATGGCGGTGCTGGTCGCCGAACTCGCCAACCCCACCGGCTACGGACGCATCCTGCGTGATGCCGAAGGCAAGGTGGCGGCGATCATCGAGCAGAAGGACGCCAACGACGAGCAGCGGCGCATCCGCACCATCAACACCGGCATCCTCACCGCCGAATCCACCGCACTGCGGCGTTGGCTGGGCGGGTTGTCCAACAACAATGCACAGGGCGAGTTCTATCTCACCGACGTGTTTGCCAGCGCCGCCGCCGACTTCACGCCGGCCGACATGGTGCATGTGGCCGATCCGCAGGATGTGGAAGGTGCCAACGACCCCTGGCAGCTGGCCCAGCTGGAACGCGCCTGGCAGGCGCGCGCAGCGCGTGCGCTGTGCCTGCAGGGCGTGCGCATGGCCGACCCGGCGCGCGTGGAGCAGCGCGGCACGGTGCAGGTGGGACGCGATGTGCAGCTGGATATCGATGTGATTCTGGAAGGCGATGTCACGCTTGGCGACGGCGTGGTGATCGGCCCGTTCGTACGGCTGCGCGATGTGACCCTGGGTGCCGGCACGCAGGTGCGCGCGCACTGCGATCTGGAAGGCGTGGTGACCGAGGGTGCGGTGCAGATCGGCCCGTTCGCGCGTCTGCGCCCTGGCACCGTGCTCGCCGATGGCGTGCATATCGGCAATTTCGTCGAGACCAAGAAGGTCACGATGGGTGTGGGCAGCAAGGCCAATCACCTCACCTACCTGGGCGATGCGGTGATCGGCAGCAAGGTGAACATCGGCGCCGGCACCATCACCTGCAACTACGACGGCGTGAACAAGTCGCAGACCACCATTGGCGACGGCGCGTTCGTCGGCTCCAACAGCGCACTGGTGGCGCCGATCGCCGTCGGTGCCAATGCCACCATCGGTGCGGGCTCGGTGATTACGCGCGATGCGCCGGCCGGCCAGCTCAGCGTCACGCGCGCACGTCAGACCGTGGTCGAAGGCTGGGAGCGGCCGACCAAGAAGTAGCATGGAGCGGTGTCGCGATGCGGGTGAGTGACGCAGCGCAGCCGTGCTGCACGGCGATGCTTGGCCGTGCTGCGGGTGACGAAGGAAGGTGCACGATGCTGCGACGTCCACATACGGTGTTGATCCTCCTCCTTGGCGTGCCGCTGCTGCAGTCAGGCGTTGCAGCCGCGGCAAGTTATCGGCTGTATCTGGCGCCCGATGGCGATGATGCGGCGGCGGGCACCGCGCCTTCGACGGCATTGCGCAGTCTCGACGCCGCGCAGCAACGCCTGGTCGAACGACGGCCAGCAGGGGACGTGGAGGTGGTGATCGCCCCGGGCACCTATCTTCAACAGTCGGTGCAATGGACCTTTGCCAACGGCGCGCCGATCCGCTTCATCGCCGCTGCTGGCGCTGCCAGCCCGCCGCTCTTCGATGGACGCGGTGGCGCGACCTGGTTCGCCTTGAAAAGTGGTCGAAATGCGCCGACGCGGCTGACCTTCGAAGGGCTGAAGGTCAGCAACTACTGGATGGCGCTGGATCTGGGCAGCAGCAAGGCCGCCGAGGACGGCAATGGCGGCAACACGATCCGCAACATGCAGTTCGAGCGGATCGGTGGGCGCTATGGTCGGAGCACCGAGGCCGCGTACTCGTTTGCGGCGATCCGGTTGCAGCAGTCGCGCGATAACCGCATCGAACACAATCGCTTTGTGTCGATCGAAAACGACACCGACACCTCGGGCTTCATCCATGCGCTGTATCTGGCGCGGCACTCGTCCGGTAACCGGATCGAAGGCAATACGTTTGTGGATGTCAACGGCGATGCAGTGCGTACGCGCGATGCGTCCGATCGGACCTATGTCGGCGGCAACCACTTCCTCAGGGCCGGCAAGTACGCCGCGTTTTCGGACTGGTTCAAGGCCGATGGAGAGTGCCCCTCGCAGGGTGGCGAGTTCGTTGGCAATACCGTCGGCATCGGGTATTACCGCGCCATCGACGCGACCAGGACCACCGGCGCAGACGATGCGTGTGGTGCGCTGAAACAGCCGCGCATTGCAGAGCGCGGCACGCTGAAATCCGATTGACGGCGCCGTGGTGGCAGGGCGGGTGTGCGCGTGTCAGGGTGGTCTTGCCGGGTCTGGCGACCGATCAGTGAGCTGCGCTGGACGAGGCGTTGGACGGGTTGAAAATGTCTGGCTATGCAGCCGATGCCGACGGCAGCAACAAGGTCACGCACAGGCCGCCTTGCTCGCGGTTATGCAGCGAAATACGCCCGCCATGCGCTTCGGCGATCTCGCGGGTGAGCGCGAGCCCCAGCCCGGTTCCATTGCGTTTGGTCGAATAGAACGGCATCAGTGCATTGTGCAGCACCGCTTCGTTCATGCCATTGCCACGGTCGAGCACTTCGATCCGCAGCCACTGCGGTAAGCGTGTCACGCGCACTGCAACCTCGCTATTGGGCGGTTGCGCTTCGCTGCAGGCCTCGTGTGCATTCTTGAGCAGATTGAGCATGGCCTGTTCGACCTGCGCTGCATCGATGCGGCTGCTGACACTGCTGATCTCGCCCTGCAACTGGAACGGGATCTGTTGTCGCAGCCGTTCGAGAAACGGCGCCCATTCGATGGTCTGCAATTGCGGCTGCGGCAGCTTGGCAAAGCGCGCGTAGCCGCGAATGAAGCCTTCCAGATGACGCGCGCGCTCTTCGATGGTTTCGAAGACCGTGCCCAGACGGTCGGTGCGCTCGCGGCGCAGCAGCTCGGCGCCGGAATGCGCCAGCGAGGCGATCGGTGCGAGCGAGTTATTCAATTCATGGCTGATCACGCGGATGACCTTTTTCCAGGTCTGCACTTCCTGCCGTCGCAACTCGGTGGTCAGGGTGCGGATCAGCAGCAACTCGTGGCCGCGGCCATTGAGGTGGAAGCTGCGCCGCGACAGGTGATAGATCTGCTCGTCGTCCTCGTCATCACCGTCCTCGCGTACCGCGAACAGGCAGTCGCCGCCACGCGCCAGCGCATCGCGCAGTTCGCCTGGCATACGTTCGAGCACGTCGTCCAGATGCTGGCCTTCGAGCTTGCGTCCGTCATGCAATAGCTTGCGCGCGGCGTTGTTGGAAAACCCGATGCGGCGCAGGCCATCGCCGCCAGCGACCACCAGCAGCATTGCCACGGGGGTGTTCTGCAGCATGGTGTCGAGCATCAACTCGCGTTGCACCAGGTCGCGTCGCTGCGCGCGCAGCACATCGCCCAGTTCGGAATGCGCCTGCACCAGTTGCGCCAGTTCGTCGTTGCCGCGCCAGTACACGCCGAAGTTGTATTCGCCATCGCGGTAGCTGCTGGTGGTGCCGGCCAGGGCGCGGAACAGCGAGCGCATCGGCGCGGTGGCGCGGATGAGGCTGAACCACATCGCGGCCAGCACAACGACGACCGAAATCGCAGCGACCTGCCAGCCGCGATCCAGCCAGTACGCCATGAACCACGGCAGGGCGGCGGCCAGTGCAAGCACCGGCAACAGCCTTAGAAACAGGGTGAACGTGAAGGAGCGATGCCACATGCGCGCAGTCATTCCGATCTGATGCCGTAACGGTCCATACGCCGGTACAGCGCCTGTCGGCTCAGTCCCAGTTCGGCAGCGGCCTGTGCGATCACGCCTTGCGCGCGCGCCAGGGCCTGTTCGATGCGTGCGCGATCCGGCTCGCCGGCGACTGCCGCCACCGGCCGCGCTGCGGTGGCGCGCGGCATGTTCAAATCGCTGACTTCGATCCGCGCGCCTTGCGCAAGCAGCGACGCACGTTGCAGCACGTTGCGCAGCTCGCGCACATTGCCCGGCCAGGCGTGTCGCTGCAGCGCATCGCGTGCTTGCGCAGACAACGGTTTGCCGCCTGCCAGGAAGTGCTCGGCCAGTGGCGCGATGTCGCCCGGGCGCTCGGCCAGGGCGGGCAGCGCGATTTCCACCGTGTTGAGACGGTAATACAGATCCTCGCGGAAGCTGCCGTCGCGGATCATCGACGGCAGATCGGCATTGGTGGCGCTGATCACCCGCACCTTGGCGTGGCGCTCGCGGTTGGAGCCCAGCCGCTCATAGCGACCGGTTTCCAGCACGCGCAGCAATTTCATCTGGCCGGCCAGCGGCAGATTGCCGATTTCGTCCAGGAATAGCGTGCCGCCGTCGGCCGCTTCGAACTTGCCTTCGCGCGCCTTGTTGGCACCGGTGTAGGCGCCGGCTTCGGCACCGAACAATTCCGCCTCGATCAATTCGCCCGGCAGGGCGCCGCAGTTGAGCGCGATGAAGGGGCCGCGCTTGTTGACCGAATTGGCCTGGATGATCTCGGCGATCTTCTCCTTGCCGCTGCCGTTGGGGCCGGTGATCAGGACCGGCAACTCCGAACGTGCGACCTGACAGGCGAGCGCGATGGCGCGTTCGCTGGCGGGGTCGGCGAACACCGCGCCGCGCAGATCGTAGCGCTGTGTCAGTTGCTCGCGACCACGGTGCTCGCGTTCGCGGCGGCGCGCGAGCTCGCGGCGCGCTTCGGATAGCTCCAGCAGGTTGTTGACCGTGGTGAGCAGCTTGGTGTCGTCCCACGGTTTGGCGATGTAATCGGCGGCGCCCGCCTTGACCAGCCCGACCGCGCTACCCAGGTGAGTCCAGGCCGTGAGCAGGATCACCGGCAGGTCCGGGTGGCGCTGACGGATCTGGGCGAACAACGCTTCGCCTTCCTCGCCGGAGGTGGTGTCGGCGGTGAAATTCATGTCCTGGATCACCAGGTCGAACGCCTGCTCGTCCAGCAGCGCCAATCCGGCCTGCGGCGAATGCGCGTGCCGCGCCTCGATGTCGTGCAAGGAAAACAGCACCTCCAGCGCGGTGGCTACCGCGGTGTTGTCGTCGATGATCAGGATCTGCGGCATTGCGCGCTCGTAAGGCGAAAGGTGTCGGAGGAGAAAATACTCGCCACAGCATAAGGCGCAAGCCGGTGTCGATGGCAACGGACGTTGCGGCTGCAGAGTGCCCCGCCGTAGTTGGTGGTCATGCGACAGGTCAGCATGTGCCCCGGCCGCAAGCGAGAGCTACCGCACCCGTTATGGCGGCGCCGGTGGCGCAGGCGCCAGCGGCGTATACGTCGGTGCGGTCCAGGTCAGGCTCATCCGTGCCTGACCTGGACCTGCACTGGTCGGCCGGCCGCAGCGCGCAATATGTGCAGCGGATCTTCCAGACTGGCGATGCTGCGGCCATCGGCTGCGCGCAGCTGGCCGCCCTGGCGCAGCTGCAGTGCCAGCGTGTCGCTGGCCTGCATGACCAGCAGGCCGGCGGCTGTGGCGATCAGTGTCAGCGTCTGTGCGTTGTGGCGCCAGCGCAGTTGATGATCGTCGATGCGCAGCACGGTGCGCTCGGTCACCTCGCTACCGGTCTGCGTGACGGCGCGCGCGCAGGCGCTACTGCCGGCATGCAGCGCGCCGATCATCGCAGCGATGGTGAATACACCGGCGTCTCTGCAGGGTTGGACGATCGATCGCATGGGGAGACGGTCCTTGGGAGAGATGCACCGCGGTTTGTCGGCGGGTGCAGCAGACCAGCGGCCGGCAGCGCCGGACGCCAGGGCGTGGCGATGGGCTTGAGGCAGCGTCCCATGCCCTGCTCAGGCGCTGCGCGTGGCCACTGCCGGCGGCACCAACGCCGCGCGACGTGCGGGCCAGAACACCGCGATCTGGCCCAGTACCCACAGCGTGAGCGCGCCGATCGGCAGGTAGATCACCGGCAGGCGCGGCAATTCGTAGCGGGCCATCAGCCAGATATTGATCGAGTAAGCCAGCAGCATGCCCAACACGATACCGACCGAGGCGAGCAGAAAGTTCTCGATCTGGAAATAGTGCAGGATCTGGCCGCGTGTGGCGCCCAGTGCGCGGCGAATGCCGATCTGCTTGGTACGCTGCTGCACCCAGAAGCTGGCCAAGCCGACGATGCCCAGTGCGGTGACGATCAGTAGCGCGATGCACACTGCGCCAAGTAGCCAGATCATTGCGCGATCGTTCTGGAAATACTCGTTGCGAATTTCCTCGTAGGTCTGCTGCTTCAGCACCAGTCGGCTGTTGTCCAGCTTCATCAAGGCCGCAACTGCCGCCTGCAGCACTTCCTGCCGCCGCAACGGATCGGAGACGCGCAGGATGTACTGGCCCTCGTTATAAGGAGGACGGATCGGCAGCATCATCGAATAATCCTTTTGATCCAGCCCATTGACGTTGTTCGGGCGCGCCAGTGTCTGCACGATCCCAACGACCCGTAATGGGACGTCGCCGGAGTAGATGGTCTTGCCGAGCGCACTGTGGTCCGGGAACATCTTGTCTGCAGCAGCTTGCGTCAAAATGATAGCGGCGCCTTTCGTGCGGACGTTGTCGTCGTTGTCCGCCCTTTCCTGACTGATGTATTCCTCTGGGGTGAAGTCGCGCCCAGCGGTCAGTTGAAGGCCCAGCGTTTTGAGGCTGCCTTCGCTGACCAGATACTGCGCGGCGTTGAGCGTCGGGCGCTCCTGCTCTGCGGTCAAGGTCAGTCCGGTGTTGGACGAATAGTTGACGAACGGAACCTGATTGGTGATGGCCGCGCTGCGTACACCGGGAACAGCGCGCAGTGCCGCCAGGTCCTCCTGGGTACGGACGTCTGCATTTGTCTGCGTACCGATGCCGTCCAGCCTGATGCTGAGCAGTTCCTGTTCTGCGATGCCGCTGGCGCGGTGGAGGGTTTCCACACGGTTGCCGATCAGGAACAGCGAATTGCAGATGATGGCGCACGCCAGGGCGATCTCCAACACGATCAGTGCAGCTGCGGTCTTGTGGCGGCGGAGGGTGGAAACAATAGGACGGATGTCCATGGGGCTGACCTTCGATGTATGGGCGTGGCGCTCCGCATTGCGGAGGGCAAAAGGATCAGGAAGATTTGAGCTGTAACGCGGGGGCGACCTGGATGGCGCGCCACGACGGCAATATGCCGGCGATAAGGCTCGCGGCGAGCGCAATCGCGAACGTCAGCAGCAACATGCTGATGTCCAAGTGCGCCAGTGCCGCATAGTCCACCGGCTGCTGGCGTACGGCCCACAGCCCCAGCCACGCCAAAGCCAGTCCGCAGATGCCGCCGACCAGGCCGATGGTTCCCGCCTCCACCAGGCATTGCGCAAAGATCGCGCCTCGCGATGCTCCGAGTGCGCGTCGCACACCGATTTCTCCGCTGCGGCGCAGGAACTTCGCCAACAACAGCCCTACGGTGTTGAGCAGACACACCAGCAGAAAGCCCATCGCCAGCCAAAGCTGAAGGCGGACGTCGCTGGGAACGACTTTGTTGTGATCCAGCCATTCCATCACATTGCGCAGGCGCACATTGTTCGGCCGCGTAAAGCGTCCGGAGGCGCGTTGCTGATCGGAATAGTTCTCCAGGTAGGCCTTGTAGTCGCTTGCCTGCCTGGCGCTCTCAAGCTCCACCCAATATTGCACCCAGCTGCAGGGCGCGTTGAGCGCGGTGGAATCGCCGCCCTCGACCTTGCCGTAGCAGTTGGTTCCGCCGGCGTGGGTCATCTTCAAGTCCATCGCAACGCTGAAGGGGGCGTAGAGTTGTTCGTTGGAACCATAGGTGTCGGTGATGTCGTAAAAACGTGGATTGATCTTCCATGTATCCAAGACGCCGACGATCCGGAAGGTGTTCTTGTCGACGCGCAGGTCGCGCCCGACGCTGTTACCTCCGTCAAACAGCTTGTCGTTCAGCGACCTGCTGATTACCACAACGCGTTCATGTCGCTCGTCGCTGGCACTTGACCATCCCTGGCCGTAAAGAAACGGTGTGTCGAACATCGAAAAAAAATCTGCTGAAGTGAAACGCGATTCCAGCTTGAACGGGCTCAGTCCACTTCGCTGTGGTTCGATCGCCACGTTCCCGCCTGTCATCATCGCCTGGCGCACGGCGCGCTTTTCGCGCAGCAGTGTTTCAGCGTCGAAGCGAGTGGACTGGTAATCGGGTTCATCTCCAGGCTGATATCCGGATTTCGGTTCGGCGTCGACCTGCACATAGAACAACCGGTCACTCTTCTGTGGAATCGGATCGCCCGATAGCACATAGAACACCGTCAAGGTGGTCATGCTGGCGCCGATGCCGAGCGCGATCGCAAGCACCATCAGCGCGGTCAGCACCTTGTTGCGGCGGAAGCTGCGCACCGCCAGATTGAAGTAATAGCCGAACATAGAAGTGCGCCTTATTCGGCCAGGGTGGGTGCGCTGTCGCGCGAGCGCATCAGCGCGGGGTTGCGTTCCAGATCGGTGGCCTGACCGTCGACGATATGGACGTTGCGTTGCGCGCGTGCGGCCAGTTCCGGGTCGTGGGTGACCATCACGATGGTGGTGCCCTGGCTGTTGATCTCTTCCAGCAGTTCCATCACCCCGCGTGCCATCTGCGAGTCGAGGTTGCCGGTGGGTTCGTCGGCCAGCAGCAGGCGTGGGCTGCCGGCCAGTGCGCGGGCGATGGCGGCACGCTGCTGCTGGCCGCCGGACAACTCGGTGGGGTAGTGCTTCAGGCGCGAGCCCAGGCCGACCTTGGTCAGGGCCTCTTCGATGCGCTGCTTGCGCTCGGTCGCCGCCATGCCGCGGTAGCGCAGCGGTACATCGACGTTGTCGAACAGGTTGAGGTCGGGAATCAGGTTGAAGCCCTGGAAGATGAAACCGATCTTCTGGTTGCGCAGCCGCGAACGTGCGTCGTCTGACAGATGGCTGACGTCTTCGCCGTCAAGCAGGTACTGCCCACTGGTGAAGGTCTCCAGCAGCCCGGCCAGGTTGAGGAAGGTGGTCTTGCCCGAGCCGGAGGGGCCGGTGACGGCGACGAATTCGCCTTCGCGCACATGCAGGTCCAGCGAGCGCAGCGCGTGCGTTTCCACCTGTTCGGTGCGGAAGACCTTGGAGACCGATTGCATCTTGAGCATTGCCGAGTCCTTTGCGAGAGAGGTGTGCGAAAGAGATTGAGCGTGACGGCTGCGACGTGGCGCGTAGTCGCCGGGGTGTGGAGGCTGCAGGGTTAGCGTTTCTAGTGAACGGTGACGCGCGGTGCATCCCCGAAGTTGTCTGCGCCGGACACCACCACGCGGTCGCCGACCTGCAGGCCGGACAGCACCTGCACCTCGCCCAGGCTGCTGACACCCATGCGCACCGGTCGGCGCACCGCGGTGTTGCCGTCCATGACGTAGGCGTAGCTGCCGCCGGATTGTTCGACGAACGGGCCACGTTCGACCTTGAGCACGTTGCGGCGGGTATCCATCACCACCCGCGCGCTCATGCGCTGGCTCTGGCGCAGGCCCGGCGGCTGCTTGTCGGCAAAGCGGATGCGCGCGGTGACCTCGCCGTTGACCACTTCCGGCGACACCGCCGAGATGGCGCCGGGGAACGGCTCGCCGCTGCCGCTGGTGAGCTGGGCCGGCATGCCGATGGCGAGGTCGCGCGCGAAGCTTTCCGGCACCTTGATCTCGACTTCGAACTTGGACAGGTCCACCACGCCCAGGATCGGCGCGTTTGCCGCGACCTGGGTGTGCTGCACCGCCTGCACCTGGCCGACCTGGCCGTCGAACGGCGCCAGCAGGGTGAGCGCATCGACCTGGCGCTGCACTTCGGCCACCACCGCGCGCTGGCGGTCGGCCAGTAGGCGCTTGTTGCGCGAATCCAGGTCCGCACCCTGGCTCTTCAACGATGCGTCGCGCTCGGCATGCTGCAGATCGATGTCGGTCTTCTTCAGGGTGTCCTGCGCCTTGGCCAGTTCCACCTGCGGCACGGCGCCGCCATCAAAGCCGCGCTGGTAGCGCTCCAGGTCGCGTGCGGCGGCCTGCTTGTCGATCTTGGCCTGGTCGGTGAGCTTGCTGGCGGTGGCGCGGGCGAGCGTGGCATCCAGCCCGGCGCGGCTGGACTCGGCTTCCAGCCCGGCCAGCGTGGCCTGCTCCTGCGCCAGTTTGCTGCGCAGCTCCGGGCTGTCGATGCGCGCCAGTTCCTGGCCCTGCTTGACCACGTCGCCGGCCACCACGCTCAGCGTCACCGTACCGGCCGAGATTGCGTACAGCACCGGGCTGTTGGCGGCGATGACGCGGCCGTCGGCGGCGATGTCGCGCACCAGGTCGCCCTGGCTGACCGTGGCGATGCGTACCCGGCTGGCATCGAAGGAGCGGCTGCCGGCGCTCCAGGCAGTGATCGCCCAACCGATGCCGGCCAATACCGCCACGCTGGCGACGCCGGGCCACAGCCAGCGACGCCACGGCGCGTTGCCGGCGGGTGTACGAAGAACCTGGTCCTGGGCAGAGGTGTCACGAATCATGGTCGGCGTGCTCGGTGGCGTCATGCTGACAAAGCAGGCTACGTGCCAACTTCCAAGTGGCTGATATCAAAGGTGTTCTGGCCAATGCGGCGGGTGTCCGCAGTGTCCGCGGACACCTATGCGGACACGCTGTCCGGGCACGGTCATGCAGTGGACAAGAGCGGACACGCTAAAATGCCGGTCTTCTTTCCAAATGAGCTGTCCCTATGTGCGGCATTGTCGGAGCGATCGCCGGGCGCGATGTGGTCCCGGTCCTGATCGAAGGACTCAAGCGTCTGGAATATCGAGGCTATGACTCTTCCGGCATTGCGGTGCTCGACGGCGACCGGGTCCGCCGCGTGCGCCGCACCGGGCGCGTGGCCGAGATGGCGCAGGCGGCGCAGGCCGAACAGTTCGGCGCCACGCTGGGCATCGGCCACACCCGCTGGGCCACCCACGGCGGCGTCACCGAGGCCAACGCGCACCCGCATATCAGTGCGGGCGTGGCGCTGGTGCATAACGGCATCATCGAAAACCACGAGCAGCAGCGCGAGAAGCTGCGTGCACTCGGCTATACCTTCGAGTCGCAGACCGACACCGAAGTCATCGCCCATCTGATCCATCACCATCTGGCCGACGCCGGCGATCTGCTCAGTGCGCTGCAGCGCACGGTCAAGGAGCTGACCGGTGCCTACGCGCTGGCGGTGATGAGTCAGGCCGAGCCGGAACGCTTCGTCTGCGCACGCATGGGCTGCCCGTTGCTGATCGGGGTGGGGGAGGGCGAGAACTTCGTCGCCTCCGACGTGTCGGCCATCGTGCAGGCGACCCGCCAGGTGATCTTCCTGGAAGAGGGCGATACTGCCGAGCTGCGTCGCGATGGCGTGCGCATCTTCGATGCCCACGACGCCCCGGTCGAGCGCCCGCTGCATCTGTCCGATATCTCGCTGGCATCGCTGGAGCTTGGGCCGTTTCGCCATTTCATGCAGAAGGAAATCCACGAGCAGCCGCGTGCACTGGCCGACACCATCGAAGCGGCGATCGATGCGAAGGGTTTCCCGGCATCGCTGTTCGGTGCCAACGCAGAAGCGGTGTTGCGCGACATCGAAGGCGTGCAGATCCTGGCCTGCGGCACCAGCTATTACGCCGGCCTGACCGCGCGCTACTGGATCGAGGCGATCGCCGGGCTGCCGTGCAGCGTGGAGATCGCCAGCGAATACCGTTACCGCGCCGCGTATGCCAACCCGAAACATCTGATCGTCACCATCTCCCAGTCCGGCGAAACCCTGGACACGATGGAGGCGCTGAAATACGCCAAATCGCTTGGCCACCTGCATACGCTGTCGATCTGCAACGTGCCCGAAAGCGCGATCCCGCGCGCCAGCGAACTGGTCTGCTACACGCGCGCCGGTGCCGAAATCGGCGTGGCCTCGACCAAGGCATTCACCACCCAGCTGGCGGTGCTGTTCCAGCTCACCATGGTGCTGGGCAAGTTGCAGGGCCGCATCGGCGAGGCCGAAGAGGCCGACTATCTGGAGCAGCTGCGCTTCCTGCCCGGCAGCGTGCAGCACGCGCTGAATCTGGAGCCGCAGATCATGGCCTGGGCCGAGCGCTTCTCGGTCAAGGAAAACGCACTGTTCCTCGGTCGCGGCCTGCATTACCCGATCGCGCTGGAAGGTGCGCTCAAGCTCAAGGAAATCTCGTATATCCACGCCGAAGCGTATCCGGCCGGCGAGTTGAAGCACGGCCCGCTGGCACTGGTGGATGCAACGATGCCGGTGGTGGTGATCGCACCGAACGACCGGCTGCTGGAGAAGGTCAAATCCAATATGCAGGAAGTGCGCGCCCGCGGCGGCGAGCTGTTCGTGTTCGCCGACCAGGACAGCCATTTCAGCGAATCCGAGGGCGTGCACGTGATCCGCACCCCGCGTCATGCCGGCGTGCTGTCGCCGGTGATCCACACCATCCCGGTGCAGTTGCTGGCATATCACACCGCATTGGCGCGCGGCACCGACGTCGACAAGCCGCGCAACCTGGCCAAGTCGGTGACGGTGGAGTAAGCGCTGCCCACACACCCGCTGCGCCGTCGAGCGGTCGCGAACGGTGCCGGAATGCGCATGCACCACGCCTTGTACGCCGGCTGCCGTGTCCCGTGCGCACCCGCCCTGGAGCCGCTCGCCCACGTGATGTTGGCGGCTTCGTAGACCGGCGGTGGATGCCGGCGCGACACCGGACTCCCGCGCTTGCCGCGATCCTGGCGAGGCGGCCGATGTCTGTGGGCTTCAGGACGATCGGGGTGGAGACCCGTGCGACACTCCGGCCAGCCGACGCTGGCCGGTTAGCGCTCGACCATCGCCGCTGCCAACGCTTTGGCCCAGCTTATGCATAAGCTTCTTGCGAGGGTCAACACCACGCAGGAGGACGTATGCACGAGTCTTTCAAACAGGGCGCGCCGGCGGAATTGTGGCAGGCGTTGGTGCGCGAGGCGGGGCAGCGGATCGCACGTCCGCTGGACGAATCGCGCGAGCATTATCTGGTGTTCGTGTTGCTGCGCTTTCAGCGCGATGCGCATCTGTTGTCGCGCACCCAGGCGCTGGCGTGGCTGCATGCGCAGGATCAGATCGGCAGCGTGCGGGCCGATGCGTTACGCGATGTCGGCGATGGCTGCCTGCTGATTGCCGGGCTATTCCCCGGCGTGGCGCAGCGCCGTCGCCTCAGCGTTGATTACTTCATCGACCTGGGGCGCGGCGCGTATTCGGAGGTAGCCGACACGCGCTGCAGCGATGCGAGCTTGTTCGCACAGCTGGCCGACAGCTATCGCGAGTTGGTCCGCATCCTGGCTGCATTGCGCCCGCCCCGCGATTGGCAGCCTGGGGCGGGTGGGATCTTGCAGGCCTGAGAGCGGCTAAGGCGGCTGTGCAGCCGCCAGGCGCGTGCGGCCGGTGCCCGGTGCGGCATCGCCGCTCGTGTACTCAGACGATGAGCGCGCCGCGTCCGCGTCTACCTGACGGGGCGCGTGCGATGTGTTGCCAGCCGGCCTGAACAATGAGCCTTGGCAGGGGCCGTCCCGACACGCGTCGGGCCCGTCCCGACTGCCATCGCCTGCGTCTGCGCGCACACTAGCCCTGCAGGCAGATCCGCTGGGTGAGTGCCATTACCCGACGATCAGGACCTGCATTGTTGATCGTCGCAGCGTCGGTGCACTGCGACGCATCGCGCGCGCAGCATGGGGGACATGCTGCGCGTCGCAAACATCCAGAGGGACGTGGATTCATGAAGACGTGTATCGCGGCAGTGCTGTTGGCACTGCCTGGGCTTGCTGTTGCACAAGACCTGCCGCCGGGCTACGCCGGTCAGGGCGGAATGACGCTGCAGGAGATCGACCCTGCCATCTATGCGTATCACTACGACCACGGTTTCGTGGGCGAAGATGCGATGGGCTGGGATCCTGCATTGCAGTTCGCCTGGTCGCGCATCGCCGCTGCCGAGGTTTGCGCACAGCAACCGCCATCGGATGCACTGATCGCCAAGCTGGTGGAGCAGTACGGCAAGGATGCCGTGGTGCACCAGACAAACGGTATCGGATTCCATGCGGCGCAGATGCGTGCCGCCGGCACGTTCTGTACCCCGACGCGTCATGCAGAAGCAGTCGCGTTACTGCCTGCGTTTGCGGGTGGCGACTTTTCTACTGCAACCGCGTATGCCGCCGCTGCCGAGGCGGGGACGGTGGTGGTGGCAGTACAGGATCAGCCTACGGCCATCGGTGGTGGGGATGCAGAGACTGCGCCATCGCTCTCTGCGGACTGGGCGTTGATGCTGCCGCTACAGCCGCGCATGATCGTCGCAGCCAATGGTCAGCCTGCCGGCGATGAAATGTTGCACGTGATCCGGCGAGGTCATACCGGCGCGGTCATCGCGGGGCAGGTCGCTGGAAATGTAATTACCGGTGTCCTGCTGGGCAGGATGGGCGGATTCACCTTCGACAAACGCCAGTTGAAGGGCGAGGAGATCGAAAGCATCGGCAACCCGGGGTATGCGCTACAGCGCGATGCGATCAACATGCAGTTGAAGCGCTACTTCACCGCCAAGCCCGGCGCGATGCCGATCGATGCTTTTCCATTGCAGGTGCTCATGTCCGAATGGCGGCTGGTCTACCAGAGCCTGAGCGACGAAAACTCCCCGTACGAGCTGCGCTATCAGGTCAGCATAGGTGGTGAATCAAGCGGGTTCCTGAAGCGCAAGGCCAGTCCGTACAGCCTGTCGTGCCAGCCTGTCCTGCGCACCGCGTCGCTGGAAGAATGGCAAGCAAACGATTACGCGATGGTCAAAGAAGCTGCGCAGGCCTATAGCGACGAATGTGCCGCAAAGCTGGCCGAGCAGTTGCCGCAGTGGTTCCCGGACAGGGCAACGGTTACTGCCTCCAACTGATTGCCGGATCGGGCGCGGTCGGGCATCCGACCGCTTTGGCGATCTGTAAAAATCGTTATCAGCGCATCCTGAAACCAGAACGGGCACTGCTCCATCGAGCAGTGCCCGTTCCGTATTGCGGATTGGGAATGCATCAGCCGACTTGGCGTGCCTGGCTGCGTTGCAGTTCTTGCTGATCCTGGACCTGCGTTTGCGACTGCGCGTCCTGCCGTACGGCATTGCTGCTTTGCTCCAATGGGCGTTCTGCAGCGCCTGCCTTGTCCGTATAGATCCGCTGGTGCGCCGGGTCGTTTGGCTGACCCTGTACAGCGAACAATCCGGTGCCGTCCTTGCTCAGTATCACCGCGTCAATGCGCTGCAGACCGCTGACCTTTGCTTCGAACGCCAATGAAGCCGCTGCATTCTCCAACGCGCGACGGTCGGCGAACGAATTCGGGCCCAGCTGTTCCAGCTTGCTCACGGCCTGGTTGTACAGCGGATTATCGGGATTGGTTTTTTCCGACAGCAACGGCGTCTTCTCGGCTTGCTTCAGTGCCTTGAGCGTATCGCCGCCGACGACGCCATCATCCTGCAGTCCGTGCGCACGCTGAAAGGCCTTGACCGCCTCACCCGTCCGCTGGCCATAGGCGCCGTCGGAGTTGAGTTCGTTGCCCTTTGCGTCCCTGTAGCCCAACTGCTGCAAGGTCTGCTGCACCTTCAGAACTTCAGCGCCATGCGCCTTTTCGCGCAGCACGCCGGATGTTTGTACCGCATCCTGCGCATGCGCGGGTTTGTGCGCGTCGCTGTCGTGAGATTGTTGCTTGCTCTGGTTGCGGTCCTGCAGCAAGTCGCGCGCTTCGGAAAGCGGGTCGCTGGCATAGAGCTTGACGCCCTTGGCGTGCTTGCGTTCAAGGTAGGTATCCAGCGAGCTGAGCTCGACGCCCTCACCGCCCCGCGATTGGCTGATCTTGAGCTCGCCATCCTTGGGGTCGCGCACCACCATGGTGATGTGGTCGATGCCCTTGTAGCGCCCTTTGTCCCAACTCTGGGGGCCATTGTCCTCGCCGATGATCATGCCTTCTTTGAGGTTCTGGGCAGTGACGTCCTTGCCTTGGATCAGGACGCCGGAGCGCTCCTTCGCTTTTTCCACGATCATCGCCGCGCCGTCAATTGCCAGCTTGAATTCGTCATTCTTACCGAACACGGTATGCCCAGCTTTGTCGTTGATCTCCTTCATGGTTGCGTTCTGCATGGTGGCGACCCAGCCAGAACAATCAACATATCCCTGCTCCGGGTGCTTCCCATCCACACCTGCGTGCTTGCCGCTCATTGAGTATTTGACGTGATCGTACTTCTCTGTCAAATCATAGGCAGCGCTTAGCGCGATAGCACCCTTCTGCGGTACTGCCGGCTGCTGTGCTTGTGCAGGTGTGTCCCGGGGCTGCGTCGGTGCGCGTGAAGGTGCATCGTTAACCGGCTCGATTCCCTTTTCAGGGATGCGGATGCGGTCAAACTTGCTATCCCAGTACTGACTGAATGTTTGTGCCATTTCCTTGTCAGGAAGGCGTTTAAACGCGTCGTAGTCGACCCCTGTAACTTCCTTCAGGTCTTCTCTGGAGACATTGTTGATGATCTTCGCGCGAGTATCGGGACGGATGAATTCGCCGTGTGTGATCGCCGACTGGATCGAACGATAGCCGTCCGCACCCTGCTGGTGCGCCATGTACAGGTCCATTCCATCGGGTTGCTCTTTGCCCGACAGATATGGCATGCCGTTGTTGCCATGCCGGTTTACCAGGATGCGACGGTTGTCCTGATAAAGTTGTGCGGCGGCATCGGTGTTAGCGACCGCATCCAGTTCGCGGCCCCTGATGCCGTATTGCTCAGCCGTTCCGGGTACGAACTGGAATAAACCTTTGGCGCTATTGGGGCCGCGGGATGCCAGTTCATTAAACTGGCCGCCAGTTTCGATATACGCGAACCGCATGAAGTCGTCGCGCGGAATATTCCGCTGCTGTGCTTCGCGTTCGATGATGTCCAGTACTTCAGCGCGGTTGTAGTCACGTGCCATCGCGTTCTCCATGCGATCGAGGCGGCAGCATGTGCTGCCGCGTTAAGTCGACCTGAGCCAATCCTTTGGCCCTTACCGGGAGGTCGACCGGTAGGTTTTCTGAGACGCATCGTAAAGGTATTCGGTTACCGTGTCACCCTGGCTGGCTGCTCCAGGAACGCTCACCCGCAACAGCGGCATGTCGCTACCATCTTGCGGCACGATGGTAAGGGTGCCGGTGACGTCGATGCAGGGGATAGACCCTGGGGAGTCGGGTCCGCAGCTTGCGTCGTTATTGGAGCCGGCCTCGAGCGTTGCCAGATAGCGCCACACGTTTTCATCGGTTTTCGTCAGTTCGTGCGGATTGAACAGCAGTACCTCGATCGTCCGCATACGTACCCCCGAGACCAGATACCAGGTGGGTAACGCCAGTAGCATGTCGCCGGAAGGCGTGGTCCAGGTCTGGGGCTTGCGCTCGGTATCGACCTCGTTGCCTTTTTCGCTACCCCCGAATTCACCAATGTAGGGTTCTACGCCTAGTAGCTTCCACGGGGACTTGCTACCCGGCTCGCTGGTCACAAACGTTGCGTGAGCAAGTGTCACTTTGGTATCAGGGGCAGCGTAGTGGTTTTCGCGCTCTGCACCGTAGAGCTCGGGCGTTTCCCAGGCGAAGCCGGTGTAATAACGCGTGCCGCTGAGTTCGAATTGAAAGCCGTACCAGTAATTGATCCAGCTGCCATTGGCGACTTCATAGGACGTTGCGCCGTCGCCATCGATGTTGCTGATGAAGTACAGCACGCTGTCCGGGCGGGGCGGCTGGAGCTGTTGGGTTGAACCCTGGGTTGCGTCCTGCATGGGAGAAGCGTCCTTGTCTGAAGGTTTGGGGGTGGCGCTGGCCGCGGCGCTGGTTGTCTTCGGAGGTGTGGCGTCCGTTGCAGCCGGCTTGCAGGCGGCGAGCATCGCTAGCGCAAGGATCAGTGGAATCTTCCTGACGAGCATTGGGGTGCATCCGTTGCGGAGGGCGGCGAAAGTCTACTCCAGCGCGGCGATGTGTCCAGTCGTCGCGCCCAGCCTTGCGCGGCCGGGTTGCCTGCTGCGCGTGGGGCTTCCGACTCAGCGGACGGATGGGGGGGCAAAGTCTGCACCCCATCCGTTGCATCACCCCGTCCACTGAAACTTCAGGCGTGCCGGGTGGCCTGTGTGCTTACGCCAGCGGCGTATTGGAAATGATCTCCACCCAATAGCCATCCGGGTCCTTGATGAAGGCCAGGTGCTTCATGCGGCCGTCTTCCAGGCGTTTTTGGTACGCCACGCCGAGGCTGTCGAAGCGTGCGCAGGCGGCGTGGATATCCGGTACCGAGACGCAGATATGGCCGAAGCCGCGTGGGTCGCTGTTGCCGTCGTGGTAGACCGGGCCGTCCTGGGTTTCGGTGCCGTGGTTATGGGTGAGTTCCAGCACGCCGGGGATGCCGGCCATCCACAGACGGCGCGCTGCGTCGTCGTCTGGAATCGCGGTGTCTTGCGGCAGCAATGCGAGAAAGTACAGGCTGAACTCGGCCTCGGCGAAGTGACGCGCATCCAGCAGGCGGAAGCCGAGCACACGCGTGTAGAAATCCAGCGAGCGCTGCGCATCCTTGATGCGCAGCATGGTGTGGTTGAACACGAAACCGCTGGTTTCGGCAGGCGCGGTGCTGGCGCCGGGAACGTGATTGAGATCGGTCAAAGGCATGTCGGTTTCCTTGTAAAACGTCTTGGGGTGACAGGTCGGCGCTGTGGTGGATGCCGATGTTAGCCAGGCAATGGTGGTCGGCGTGTCTGCATCGCGAGCGTCGGTGCCCTGGGCGCCGCGCGCTGGGCGGTCATCGGTTCATGTCTGCGTTTGCGTGCATGTCTGCCGTGCGCATGGGGACGAGCTGCCGCACCCATGCGCAGTGCTGCGGCCAGTTCAAAACCAGATGCGCACGCCGACGACGAAGCGGCTGTCGCGCGCCGGTTCGTCGTCCATCGTGGCGCGCCGGGCACGGTCGCCGAAGCTGCGGTGATGCACCCAGCCGATATAGGGCGCAAACCGGCGCGTCATTTCGTAGCGGAGTCGCACGCCTGCTTCGAGCTGCTCCAGGCCGCTGTCGATGCCGCGTTGCCTATCCTCGCTCAGTGCGATGTCTGCTTCCACGCGTGGCTGCAGGATCAGGCGGTTGGTCAGCAGGACGTCGTATTCGCCCTCCAGTCGCAGGGCCGCGCGACCGCCGCTGCCAATGAAGAGGGTGGCCTCGGTTTCGAACTTGTACGGTGCCAGGCCTTGTACGCCGAACGCCGCCCAACTGCGATGGTCGGTGCCGATGTCCTGACGCACGCCCACCAATACATCCCACCAAGGCGAGATGGCATGGCCGTAGAACGCTTCGACCGACGCGTCTTGTGTGTGCCCCTGCTGTCGCTCGCCTTCGCTGCGTAGCCACACGCGGTCGATATCGCCACCGATCCACGCGCGCGCTTCCCATTGCCGGCCGCTGCCGCGATCGGTGTCGAAGGCTTCCAGGCGATCGAGCAGCACGTACCGGTTGACTCCCGTCCCATGCATCGCGTGACTGTGCAGCGGTGCGAAGGCTGCGGCGATGTCCTCGGCAGTCGGCTCTGGAATCGGCTCGCGTGGCAGTGCAGCGCTATGTGGGGAGGCATGCGTTTGCATCGGCATCTTGGCTGGTGCGTCGCCATGCATCCGGGAATGGTCCATGGGAGTGTGCTCCATCGGCGCCTGCTGCGCAGGACCTGCGGTCATGGATGCGTGATCCATCGCCGGGTGATCCATCGAGCCATGGTCCATGCCCGCGTGCGACATGTGGTCATGATCTGCAGACGGTCTGACTGCGGACTCCTGCGTCTGAGCACGCTGCAACACCGGTGCATCGCTGGGTGCCATAGATTCTGTGGCGTCATGATGAGAATGCTCGGTAAGCGGTGGCGTCTGGTCGGCGTGCTGCATGTGCGCGTTCGCCACCTCCATGGCAGCCATGGTGTCCTGTGCAGTGGCCGGCGCCGCATCCGACGCTGCCGCCTTTGGCAAATCGGCATCGCCAGCGTCGGACGTCATCTGCATCGCATGCGCATCGTGCGCTGCGGTGCTGCCCGCCGCATCCAGGTGCTCCTGCGCAGCTAACGACGCACTCAGCATCCACATGCTCACCAACAGTGGGCGTAGGCGTAACGCGCTCATGCCTCCACCCGCACTTCGCGCATCATGCCCGCTTCCATGTGGTACAGCAGGTGACAGTGGTAGGCCCAACGGCCGAGCGCATCCGCACGCACGCGATAGGTACGGCGCGTACCGGGCGGCATGTCGATGGTGTGCTTGCGCACCTGGAAATTGCCGTCGGCGTCTTCCAGATCGCTCCACATGCCGTGCAGATGGATGGGGTGCTGCATCATGGTGTCGTTGACCAGCACGATGCGTAGCCGCTCGCCGTAGCGCAGCCGCAGTGGGTCGGCCGAGGCGAAGGCGATGCCGTCGAAGGACCATGCAAATTTTTCCATGTGGCCGGTCAGGTGCAGCTCGATCTCGCGACCGGGCTCGCGGCCATCCGGGTCATCGAACAGGCTATGCAGATCGCCGTAGCACAGCACGCGGCGGCCGTTGTCGCGCAGGCCTACTCCGGGGTCGTCCAGACGCGGCGCGGTGGCATTGCTGCGCATGTCGATCAAGGGATTGCCATCCTCGCTGGCGGGGTGGTGCGGTGTCTTGTCCGATGCGCTGTCGTGCGCATGCTGGACTGGCATCGGCATCGGCATCGCATGCGCCGCATGCGGGTCGCTTTGCGTCGTGTCGTCACCGTGCATGGCGTGATCGGCATGCGCCATGCCATCGCCATGTCCCATGTCCTGCATGGTGAGGATTGCGCGCGGATCCAGCGCGGGAATCGGCGGCCGCAGGCCACAGCGTACGGCCAGCGTGCCGCAGGCGAATCCGGTGCGGCCCATGTCCTGCGCAAACAAGGTAAACGCATCCTGGCCGATGGGCTCGACGAGCACATCGAAGGTTTCTGCCGCGGCAATCCGTAGTTCGTCCACGCTGACCGGATGCACGTACTGGCCGTCGGCGGCGACAACGGTCATGCGCAGGCCGGGGATGCGGATGTCGAAGTAGGTCATCGACGAGCCGTTGATGAAACGCAGCAACACCTTTTCGCCGGGAGTGAACAAGCCGGTCCAGTTGCCGGCCGGCGCCACCCCGTTCAGCAGGTAGGTGTAGGTGTTGGCGTTGACGTCCGACAGGTCGGTGGGCGTCATGCGCATGCGGCCCCACATGCCACGGTCGGCCAGTGTCGCGCGCAGGCCGTCTTCGCGCGCATCGCGCAGGAAGTCGCCCACGGTGCGCTGTGCGTAGTTGTCGTGGCTGGGCATCTGTTTCAGGCGGCGGAACAGCGCCGCCGGGTCGAGATCGGTCCAGTCCGACAACAGCACCACATGTTCGCGATCGTGGCGGTACGGCGGCGGTGTCAGCGGGTCGATGACGATGGCGCCATACAGGCCGGCCTGCTCCTGTAACATCGAATGGCTGTGGTACCAGTAGGTGCCGGATTGGCGCAGCGCAAAGCGGTAGTGATACTCCTGGCCTGGCGCGATGCCATCGAAGCTCATGGCGGGCACGCCGTCCATGTTGGCCGGCAGCAGCAGGCCGTGCCAGTGCACCGAGGTGGGCTGGTCGGTCAGCGCGTTATGCACGCGCACGCTCACCGTATCGCCCTCGCGCCAGCGCAGCGTGGGCGCAGGCAGGCTCTGGTTGACGGTGATGGCAGGGCGCGTGCGCCCGGTGAAATTGACCGGCAGGCGGCCGATCTGCAGCGACTGGCTGCTGCCGCGCAGGACCGGCGTGCTCACCGCGCCGGCCGCACGCGCGTCGGCACGCCACAGCCCGGCACCGGCGGCAAGACCGCCCAGGGCCAGGCCCTGCACGAAACGGCGCCGGCTGACGGCAGGCGGGGAGGTTGGATCGAACACAGGGGAATCGGAAGACATGTCATCTCCGGCGCGTCTGCAACAGCAGGCAGACGCAGCGCATCGCTGGAAAATCCCGCGTCCAGGGACGCGGGGCGAAGCATGCATGGGAGGGGCCGATAGGCACGGCGCGTGAGCGTCAGGCCAGGCATGCGGTGCGCCTGCTGCCCGGGCGCGTGCAGTGACCGCCGATGCCGCGCATCGGCGACGCGCGTCTGGGCAAGCGCGTCGTGCCGTGTCGGCCGTTAGCCGATGGGAGGTCGAACTGGTTGCTCGTGTGTCGGGTTGCCGCGGCCTGCGTCCAGGGCGGCAGGCACCGCGGAATGACCGAGCATCCCCGCCGGAACCGCGGGCAGGGTCAGCAAGGCCAGGCTGCAGTGTTGCAGGCAGTCGCAGCTACCCAGCTTGCAGCAGTCGCTGGCATGCGCGTGTCTGGTCGTGTCGGGCAACGGCGCCGCATCGGCCGCTGGCATGGCGTCATGGCACGGCATCGCGGCCGCCACGTGCGCCTGCATGGCGTGCGTGACCGTCTGCGGCATGGCCACTTCCGGCATCGCCATGCCCACCGACGCCCACGCGCCGGTGGCCGTATTGGCGACCAGGCACAGGCACAGCAGCAGGCGGAGCAGGCAAGGCAGCACGGGCGGTCGGGGCTGATGGATGACGCTGCGAGCATACCACCGGCCCGCAACCGTCCGCCCGCTGACCGCCGGTCCCGGCTGTGCGCCTGGCAGCGGTAGAATTGACGCCTCTTTCGCTTCACGCCCGTGCCCATGTCGCAGCGCCAGTGGGTGGCCGCCGCCATCCAGAAGATCGAGGCCGATTTCAATCGTTCGGCCGACACCCATCTGATCCCGATGGATCTGCCGGGCTATCCAGGCATCGACCTGTACTTCAAGGACGAGTCCAGCCACCCCACCGGCAGCCTCAAGCACCGGCTGGCGCGCTCGCTGTTTCTCTATGCGCTGACCAACGGCTGGCTGCGTGCCGGGCGGCCGGTGATCGAGGCCTCCAGTGGCTCGACCGCCATTTCCGAGGCCTATTTCGCGCGCCTGCTGGGGGTGCCCTTCATCGCGGTGATGCCGGCTTCGACCTCGCCGGAGAAGATCGCCGCGATTCAATTCCAGGGCGGCCGCTGCCATCTGGTGGAACGTGCCTGCGACCTGGACAGCGCCTCGCACCAGCTCGCGCGCGAGACCGGCGGGCACTTCATGGACCAGTTCACCTACGCCGAGCGCGCCACCGACTGGCGCGCCAACAACAACATCGCCGAATCGATCTTCAAGCAGCTGGCCGAAGAGCCGCACCCCATCCCCGACTGGATCGTCTGCAGCCCCGGCACCGGCGGCACCAGCGCCACATTGGGGCGCTATGTGCGCTATCGCCGGCATCACACCCGCATCCTGTGCGTGGACCCGGAAGTGTCGGTGTTCTTCGACGGTTATTGCCGTGCGGTAGACGGGCAGTGCCCCAAGGAGCTGGCGATCACCGGCGGCTCGCGCATCGAAGGCATCGGCCGGCCGCGGGTGGAATCGAGCTTCATTGCCAGCTGCGTCGATGAAATGATCAAGGTGCCCGATGCCTTGAGCCTGGCGGCGATGCGCCACGTCAGCGCCACGCTGGGCCGTCGCGTGGGCGGCTCCACCGGCACCAACTTCATCGGCGTACTGCACGCCGCGCAGCGGATGCGCGAGGAGGGCCGGCAGGGCTCCATCGTCACCATCCTGTGCGATGCAGGCGAGCGCTACGCGCACAGTTACTACAACCCGGGCTGGTACGCGGAGCGGGCGATCGATGTCACCGACAGCGATGCGGCCATTGCCGAGGCGGTCAACGGCGGCGCGTTGCCGCAGCTGCCTTGTGCTGCGCTGCGTTGATCGCCATATCGGGAGCGTGCTGACGCGCTGGGCGTCGGCACCTGTCACCAGACATCTTCGTCATCCCTGATTCAGTCCACCGCCGGAGCGCTCCATGACCAACCCGCTGCTCGATCTGTCCGGACTGCCGTCCTTCGATGCCATCCGCCCTGCGCATGTAGGCCCGGCGATCGACCAACTGCTGGCCGAGGCAGAAGCGGCAGTGAAGGCGGCCGAACAGGTCAGCCCGGTGCGCTGGGACAGTTTCGTGGTGCCGCTGGACGATGCCACCGAGCGGTTGTGGCGTGCATGGGGCCAGGTCGGCCATCTGCAGGCGGTAATGAACACGCCCGAGCTGCGCGAGGCCTACAACAGCAATCTGCCCAAGGTGAGCCGCTTCGGCAGCGCGCTGGGCCAGAACCTGGCCTTGTACGCGCAGTACAAGGCGCTGGCGCAATCGCCTGAAGCGGCCGAGTACGATCAGGCGCGCCGCAAGGTGCTGGACAACGCGCTGCGCGATTTCCGTCTCGGCGGCGCCGAGCTGGACGAAGAGGCCAAGGCGCGCTTTACGCAGATCCAGGAAGAGCTGTCCGCGTTGGCAGCCAGGTTTTCGCAGAACGTGCTCGACGCTACCGACACATGGTCGTACGTGACCGAAGACCAGGCGCAGTTGTCCGGCCTGCCGGCCGAGGTGATCGCCGCCGCACGCGCTGCTGCTGAAAAAGACGGCGTAGCGGGCTGGAAGTTCACCTTGCAGATGCCGTGCTATCTGCCGGTGCAAAGCGATGCCGACAGCCGCGAACTGCGCGCGCTGCTGTATCGCGCCAACGCCGAGCGCGCTTCCGAGTTCGGCGATCCTGCGCTGGACAACAGCGCCAATATCGATCGTATTCTCGCCCTGCGCGCCGAGCTGGCGCAGCTGCTTGGATTTGCAAGTTACGCCGACTACTCGATCGCCACCAAGATGGCGCAAAGCCCCGCTGAAGTGATGGGGTTCCTGCGCGACCTGGCCGTGCGTGCCAGGCCGTATGCGCAACGCGACCGCGCCGAACTCGAAGCCTTCGCACGCGACGAACTTGGCCTGGATGAACTGCAGGCCTGGGACCTGGCCTACGTCAGCGAAAAGCTCAAGCAGGCGCGCTACAGCTTTTCCGAGCAGGAGGTGAAGCAGTATTTCACCGAGCACAAGGTGCTGGCTGGCCTGTTCGATGTCATCCACAGCCTGTACGGACTGAGCGTCAAGCCGGACAGCGCGCCGGTGTGGCATCCGGACGTGCGTTTCTTCCGGCTGGAAGATGCGCAGGGCGCGTTGGTCGGCCAGTTCTATCTTGATCTTTACGCGCGCGAAGGCAAGCGCGGTGGCGCGTGGATGGACGATTGCCGCAACCGCCGCGAGACCGCCAATGGGACGCAGACGCCGCTGGTGTATCTGGTGTGCAACTTCGGCCGCGGCAGTGGCGATGCACCGGCCACCTTCCGGCACGGCGAGGTCACCACGCTGTTCCATGAAATGGGCCACGGCCTGCATCAGTTGCTCACCCGCATCGGCGAGTTGGGTGTGGCCGGCATCAACGGCGTGGAATGGGACGCGGTGGAACTGCCGAGCCAGTTCATGGAGAACTTCTGCTGGGAATGGGAGCGCGTGCAGGCGATGACCGCGCACGTGCAGACCGGCGAGCCGCTGCCGCGCAACCTGTTCGATCGGCTGCTGGCTGCGCGTAATTTCCAGAGCGGCATGTTCACCGTGCGCCAGCTGGAGTTCGCCTTGTTCGACATGCAGCTGCACAGCAGCTTCGACCCGGTGCAGGGCAGCGTGCTGCAGCTGATCGAGCGCGTGCGCGACGAGGTCGCCGTCAATCGCCCGCCGGCGTGGAATCGCTTCCCGCATCAGTTCAGCCATATTTTCGCGGGCGGCTACGCAGCCGGCTATTACAGTTACAAATGGGCTGAAGTGCTTAGTGCCGATGCCTACGCCGCGTTCGAAGAGGCGCCGGAGCAGGTCGCTGACACGGGGGAACGTTTTCGCCATGAAGTGTTGTCGCGCGGTGGCAGCCGCAGTGCGGCCGACAACTTCCGTGCCTTCCGTGGGCGTGCGCCGAGCATCGACGCATTGCTGCGGCACAACGGCATGGCGGGCTGATGGTGCCGATTGGGCCGTCGTCACCGGCCACCGGTCGCTACGGAGTTCGCACTGAATTGAGGTGAGCTGTCTTATAACCGCGACGTGGCGCTCCTTCGCGAGGCGCCGCATGCAGTGGAACAGGGCACAGGGAGCGCGCAATGCAGCGACGTTTGTCATGGAGTGCGCTATGGCTGATGGCCGTGGCCATGCCGGTTTGGGCGCAGCATGCCGGCCACGCCAACGGCCTGGCTGGCCTGCGCGCCGGGCCTGCTGAAGAGTACCGGCGCGTGGGAGAAGTTCAGCCCGGCAATGCGCTTCAGGTCTATGGTTGTCTCGACCGCGGCACCTGGTGCGACGTGCGTTCTCCGGAGGCACGTGGTTGGCTTCCTGCGACCTCGATCGTGCTCAATCACGGCGCCCTGAATCGCGTGGTGCCGAAAGTGAAGTTCTCGCTGGACACCTACTGGGACACGCACTATCGCGGCCGCGAATGGACGGTCGAGAGCGAGCGTGCGTTCTGGCGCGATCACACGCCGGGAGACTCGCTGCCACTGGAGCTCCTGGCACCTGGCGAGGGCGTGCCGGCGGACGGAGTGCAGTCCATGGCAAGACGTGCCAAGCGGCAGACACGTGCAGAGAACGAGCGCACCGAACGCGAGCGTGCCGTGATCGATCGGGCTGCGCTGAATCGGCTGGACCGTGATGCACGGGACGAAAGGATCAACAGGTGCGAACGCTCAGGAGGCCAGGACAGTGCCGTGCAGAGTTGTATCTCTCAGGCACGCAGCGACTACGACGGAGCGGTTCGGCAACGGTGCGCAGGCGCACACAGTCAGGACGGCGGCTCACAGAGTTGTATCGACCAGGCAAGCATCGACTACGAGCAATCGGTTCGGGAACGGAAAATGCGCGACCAGCAAGATCGCTAGCCGGCCGTTCGTCGGACGAGGTCTGGCGCGCACCTGGCAGGGCATTGCGGTTGGCGCCTTGTGGCGGTACCAACGACGCAAACCCCGGCTTGCCGCGCCTGGCCAACCGTTTCGGCCGATGGCATGCAAGACACGGCAGTCACTGGGTGATCGGCGCGTTTCTGCCATCGCCGCAACCGGTGCCACCGCAGCGGGATCGCGGCGGTGGCAGCAGCCATCACACCCGCCCGAACACCAACGTGCCGTTGGTGCCGCCAAAGCCGAAGCTGTTGGACATCACCGTGTTCAAGCTCGCCTCCTGCGTCTGCCGCAGGATCGGGAAGCCCTCCGCTCGTGGGTCGAGTTCGTCGATATGTGCAGAGCCGGCCATGAACCCGTCGCGCAACATCAGCAGGCTGTAGATCGCCTCGTGCACGCTGGCTGCGCCCAGCGAATGGCCCGACAGCGCCTTGGTCGAGGACAACGGCGGCACGTTGTCGCCGAACACCTCGCGCACCGCGCCCAGTTCGGTGACATCGCCCAGTGGGGTGGAGGTGCCGTGGGTGTTGAGATAATCGATCGGCTGGCTGAGGCCTTGCATGGCCATGTGCATGCAGCGCACCGCACCTTCGCCGCTGGGCGCCACCATGTCGGCACCATCGGAGGTCACGCCATAGCCGAGCAATTCGGCATGGATGCGTGCGCCGCGCGCGATGGCGTGGTCGTAGTCTTCCAACACCAGCATGCCGCCGCCGCTGCCGATGACAAAGCCGTCGCGCTGCGCATCGTAGGGGCGTGAGGCCACCGCCGGGCGATCGTTGAAGCCGGTGGACAGCGCGCCCATCGCATCGAACATCACGCTCATGGTCCAGTGCAGTTCTTCGCCGCCGCCGGCGAACATCACATCCTGCGCGCCGTGCCGGATCAGATCCGCAGCCGCGCCGATGCAATGCGCCGACGTCGCGCAGGCGGCCGACAGCGAATAGCTCAAGCCGCGGATCTTGAACGCAGTAGCCAGCGACGCGGAGACCGCCGAACACATCGTGCGCGGCACCATGTACGGGCCCACCTTGCGCACGCCACGGTTGCGCAGCAGGTCGGCGGTTTCCACCTGCCATTGGCTGGACCCGCCACCGGAGCCGGCGATCACGCCGGTCCGCAGGCTACTGACCTGCTCGGCATCCAGCCCGGCATCGGCAATCGCATCGCGCATGGCCAGATACGCGTACGCGGAGGCGTCGCCCATGAAGCGTTTGAGCTTGCGGTCGATCAACGCCTCCAGATCCAGAGTCACCGCCCCGCCCACCTGGCTGCGCAGACCGGCCTCGGCGTGATCGGGCAATGCAGTGATGCCGGAGCGGCTCTCACGCAATGCGGTGGAGACGGTGTCCAGATCGTTGCCCAGACACGAATTGATGCCCATTCCGGTGACGACGACACGACGCATCAGAAGTTCTCCGTCGAAGTGAACATGCCCACGCGCAGATCCTTGGCGGTGTAGATCTCGCGCCCGTCCACCAGCATGCGTGCATCGCTCTGCGCCATCACCAGCTTGCGGTTGATCACGCGGCTGACATCGATCTCGTAGCTCACCAGGCTGGCGCTCGGCAATACCTGGCCGGTGAATTTGACCTCGCCGCAGCCCAGCGCGCGTCCGCGACCGGGTGCGCCGATCCAGGTCAGGAAAAAGCCGGTCAGCTGCCACATCGCATCCAGCCCCAGGCAGCCGGGCATCACCGGGTCGCCGATGAAGTGGCAACCGAAGAACCACAGGTCCGGGCGGACATCGAGTTCTGCGCGGATCACGCCCTTGCCATGCGCGCCGCCGCTGTCGTTGATCTCGGTGATGCGGTCGAACATCAGCATCGGGTCGTTCGGCAGCCGGCCGCTGTCGGGTCCGAACAATTCCCCGCGCGCGCTGGCCAGCAATTGGTCGCGCGAATACGCATTTTGACGAGTCATCACAAACGTGTCCTGCAAGGAGCGAATGGCGAAGCCGGCAAGGGTGCATGAGCCGGCGCGGTTCAATCAAACGTTTTATCCGTACGCATGCGTGCTGTTTTCAGACGCTGCAAGGGTGCGGTGCACAATGTGGAGGCTCGGTAGCTCGCGCCTTCGCACGCCATCCGGTCATGGCCAACGGCCGGATGATGTGCAAAGGGGTGGTGGTCCGGAGCTGAAGGCAATGTCCATCGCTGGCGGCGGTCGCGCCCGTTTCGCGCCGCCTTGCCGTTGTTGCTGGATCATGGCGTGAGACGCGGCTGCCTTATCATGGCCGCATCCTGAGTGGAGAGATGCCAGCTTGATGCGCAAGATCGTGCACGTGGACATGGATGCGTTCTACGCGTCCGTGGAGCAACGTGACGATCCCGGCCTGCGCGGCAAGCCGGTGGTGGTGGCCTGGCGCGGTGCGCGTTCGGTGGTCTGCGCCGCCTCCTACGAGGCACGTACTTTCGGCATTCGCTCGGCGATGCCGGCGCTGCGCGCCGAGCGGCTCTGCCCGGATGCGGTCTTCGTGCCGCCGGATTTTGCGCGCTACAAGGCGGTGTCGCGACAGGTGCGCGAGATCTTCCATCGCCACACTGATCTGGTCGAGCCGTTGTCGCTGGACGAAGCCTATCTGGATGTCACCCAAGCCAAGACCGGCATGCAGCTGGCCACCGAGATCGCGCAGCTGATCCGCACCCAGATCCGCGACGAAACCCGGCTCACTGCATCGGCCGGCATCGCGCCGAACAAGTTCCTGGCCAAGATCGCCTCCGACTGGCGCAAGCCAGATGGCCAGTTCGTCATCGCACCAAGTCGCGTGGATGCATTCCTGCTGCCGCTCAAGGTCAATCGCATTCCCGGCGTGGGCAAGGTGATGGACGGCAAGCTGGCGGCTTTGGGCATCGTCACCGTGGCCGATCTGCGACTGCGTCCGCTGGAAGAATTGCAGGCGCATTTCGGCAGCTTCGGACATAGCCTGTATCGCCGCGCGCGCGGCATCGACGAACGCCCGGTGGAGCCGGATCAGGAAGTGCAGTCGGTCTCCTCGGAGGACACCTTCAGCGAGGATCTGGCGCTCGATGCACTGGATCCGCACATCCTGCGCCTGGCCGAAAAGACCTGGCTTGCCACGCGGCGTACCGAACGGATCGGGCGCACGGTGGTGCTGAAGTTGAAGACCTCGCACTTTCGCATCCTGACCCGCTCCTACACGCCGGAGCAGCCGCCCGCTTCTTTGGACGCATTGGCGCAGATTGCATTGGCGCTGACCCGGCGCGTGGAACTGCCCGAGGAGACGCGCTATCGCCTGGTCGGCGTGGGGCTGAGCGGTTTCAGCGATGCCGACGAGGGCGCGGTGCAGGGAGAATTGTTCGGTGAGACGCCGCCGGCGCAATGAGCGCGGCCTCATGCCCGCGGTGCCGCCACTGCGGTTCTGAGCGCGCCGTCCACACCCACCAGATGGCTGCTCGCTACGTTGGGTGGGCCGCTCCTGGCCTGCTGCATGCAGCGATCGCTGCATCAGGCATCTCCACCGCGCACGCTGACGCGCTCTGAATCCGGACGCTCGTACACTGCACGCCGCTCCCCCGACGAGGCGTTGTGCATGTTTCCGTATCCGCTGGTGATCTTCGACCTGGATGGCACGCTGGTGGACAGCGCACCCAATATCGCCGAAGCGCTCAACGCCACCCTGCACGAACTCGGGTTGCAGCAGTTCAGCGAGGCGACGATCCGCGGCTGGATCGGCGAAGGCGTGCACGTGCTGCTCGCCACCGCCTTGCGCGAAGCCGGCGGTACCCATGACGCCGATACCGAGATGCCGGTGATGATGCGTCATTACGAAGCCTGCCTGCTGCATGACCCGCAGCTCTATTCCGGTGTCGGCGAGGCATTGACCGGGTTGCGCGAGGCCGGCGCTACGCTCGCGTTGTGCACCAACAAGCCATCGCGGTTTATCGCGCCGCTGCTGGAGCATCTGGGTATCGCATCGCAGTTCAGCAGCGTGCTCGGAGGCGATTCGCTGGCGCAGCGCAAACCCGATCCGGCACCGCTGCTGCACCTGGCCAGGCAATTCCGGCACACACCGCAGCAGTGCCTGATGGTCGGCGATTCGGCCACGGATGCGGCTGCCGCACACGCAGCGGCAATGCCCTTGGCGATGGTGCGCTACGGCTATCTGCGCGGCTTCGATGTGCAGAGCGCCGGCGCGGTGGCGGTCATGGACGACATGCGCGAGCTGCTTGCGTTGAAGTAAAACGCGCAAGCCAATCAGCACCCGTTGCATGCGCCTCCATCATCGCTTGCACCACCAACGCCGCCGTCGGTTCGCCGCGCTGGATGAACATCGCACGCACGTGCACTGCACCGGCAGACAGCTGGAACGCGCACCGACCTGCAGATAGTGCACAACATGTTGCGGCAAAAGTGCGCTGATCTGTTCCGCAAGAGCCGCATGCGGCTTCGCCGGCGCAGTCATTCTGTTTGAGAATGAATCGCATCTGTGTAGAATGCGCGGGTAATCCTGACTGCGTCAGCGCTTGGCAGGCGCATCGTGCGCCTGCTGCACGCAGCACTCCCCACGTATCACCTCAAGCCGTCGCCAGAGGTCCATCTCCTGTCGAGAGGTTTGAGAATGTCCGCATCACGCCGGTCATGGATGTCTGCGCCTGCGCGTCGTCCCATGTTGTCCCACCGCCAGCTGGTGTTGGCCATTGCGCTCGGCTGTGGCAGCTGCATTTGCAGCGCATCGGCCGAAGACGCCGCGGCCGATCCGCAATCGCTGGACACCGTGCACGTCACCGCCGCGCAAATCGCACGGCAAGCATTGGGTTCGTCGGTCATTACCGCCGAAGACATCGAACGGCGCCCGCCGGTCAACGATCTGTCGCAGCTGCTGCGCACCATGCCGGGCGTCAACCTCACCGGCAACAGTGCCTCCGGCCAGTACGGCAACAATCGCCAGATCGATCTGCGCGGCATGGGCCCGGAAAACACGCTGATTCTGGTCGATGGCAAACCGGTGGGATCGCGCGATGCGGTGCGCATGGGCCGCAGCGGCGAGCGCAATACGCGCGGCGACACCAACTGGGTGCCGGCCGAAGCGGTGGAGCGGATCGAAGTGCTGCGCGGCCCGGCCGCGGCGCGTTATGGCTCCGGTGCCTCCGGTGGCGTGGTCAACATCATCACCAAGAAGCCGACCGGCGATTTAACCGGCTCGATGAGCCTGTTCGGCCTGGTGCCGCAGCACAGTGCCGAAGGCGGCGGCCAGCGTGCCGGCTTCCAGCTCAGCGGGCCGCTGAGCGACACGTTCTCGTTCCGCCTCTACGGCAATCTCAACAAGACCGATCCGGATTCACTGGAGCTCAATCGCCGCTTTGCCAGCAGCGCCGCCGCGGTGCCGCCGGCCGGACGCGAGGGTGTGCGCAACAAGGACATCAACGGCCTGCTGCGCTGGGATCCGATGGAAGGCCAGGTGATCGAACTCGATACCGGTTTCAGCCGCCAGGGCAATCTGTACGCGGGCGATCGCGCGGTCAGCGCCGATGGCCTGGCCGGTGCCGATCTGGGTGCGTTGTTTGGCAGCGAAACCAACACGATGATCCGCCGCACCGCCTCGCTGACCCATCGCGGCACCTGGGCGCTCGGCACATCGCGCCTCACCGCCGCCTACGAAGGCACCGACAATACCCGCCTCAACGAAGGCCTGGCCGGCGGGCCGGAAGGCTCCATTGCCGCCAGCCTGCTCGATTCCACCGCCACGCTCGACAACCTCAACATCGACGGCGAGTTCAACATGCCGCTGCAGGCCTGGACCGAGCAGGTGCTGACGCTGGGCTTCGAACGCCGCCAGAGCCGCCTCAGCGATGCGTATTCGATGTCGCAGACGGTGAGCGCAGGCGGTGGTTTCCCCGGTCTTGCCAATGGCACGCGCAGCCCGCGAAGCGAGGCCACGCTCAGCGCGGTGTATCTGGAAGACAACATCTACGCCAGCGAGCGGCTGACGCTGACGCCAGGTGTGCGGCTGGATCACCACAGCCAGTTCGGCAACAACCTCAGCCCCAGCCTCAACGTGCAGTACAAACTCAGCGAAGACTGGTTGCTCAAGGGCGGCATCGCGCGCGCCTTCAAGGCACCCAACTTGTACCAGTCCAACGCCAATTATCTGTATTACACACGCGGCAATGGCTGCCCGGTGCTGTTCCCCAATCTTGGTTCGGGCTGCTATATCCAGGGCAACGACAACCTCGATCCGGAGACCAGCATCAACAAGGAGATCGGCATCGAGTGGGCACCGCAAACCGGTCACCACGCTTCGCTGACGTACTTCCACAACGCCTACGACGACAAGATCGTCGCCGGGATGGTGCCGGTCGGTGTCACTGTCGACCGGCGCGGGCAGGTATTCCAGTGGACCAACGCATCGGAAGCGATCGTGCAGGGCGTGGAAGGCAACCTCACCCTGCCGCTGCTGGGTGAGCAGGGCCGCGAGCTGAAGTGGAACACCAATGTCACCTACATGATCGAGAACAAGAACACCGCGACCGATCAGCCGCTGTCGGTGATTCCGGAATACACGGTCAACACCACGCTGGATTGGCAACCGACCCAGGCCTTGTCGCTGCTGCTCACCGGTACGTTCTATGGCAAACAGGAATCGGCCACGCAATCAAGCACCAGCGGCGGCGCCATCGCCCCCGACTCGCGCGACCCCTACGACCTGTGGGGCGTCAGTGCGCGTTACCGCATCACCCGCAAGGTCAGTGTGGGCCTCGGTGTGGACAATCTGTTCGACACCCGCCTGTTTCGCGAAGGCACCAACAACACCGGCGGTGCGGCAGGTGCGGCGACCTACAACGAGCCCGGTCGTGCGTATTGGGCAAGCCTGAGTTTCGGTTTCTGACAGCGATGCGGCGCTGCGTGCGAACGTGCGCGCCGCAACAGGAGAGTGCAATGACCCGACAGCACCGTTGGCCGCTGGCCTGCGCCGGTGTACTGCTGTGGAGCCTGGGTGCGTTGCCGGCGTTCGCGCAGCCGGACCTGAGCCGCACGATCGGCAGCACCGTCGCCGATCGCCCCAGTGCCTCCTATGTCTTCAGCGCATTGCGGCTGGACTCGGCCGATGCTCAACGCCATTACCGCGTGCGCATTGCCACACCCAAGGCTGCGCCGCCCGTTGCCGGTTATCCGGTGGTGTACCTGCTCGATGGCAACGCGGCATTGATGGAACTGGATGAGCGTTTGCTCGACAGCCTCTCGACTGACGGCGATGCGCCGGTGCTGGTGTTCATCGCCGACGACAGCGCGTTGCGCATCGATGCGGTGGGGCGCAGCCTGGACTACACGCCTGCGCGTTTTACCGATGGCCGTGTCGAAACCGACCCGCTGAACCCTGAGCGCAGGACTGGCGGCGCTGCCGCATTCGCGCAACTGATCGCCGCACGCATTCGCCCGCAGGTGCAGGCTCATGTGTCGGTGGATCCTCAGCGGCAGACGCTATGGGGCCATTCGTATGGCGGGCTGTTCGTGCTGCAGGTGTTGCTGACGCAGCCACAGCTGTTTCAGCACTACGTGGCAGTCGATCCATCGCTGTGGTGGGGCGATGGATTCATCGTCCAGCAGGCGCAGCGCGTGGTCGATAACGCACACGCAGCTTCTGCGAGCACGCAGCCAGACAAGCATCGCCTGACGCTGATGGCGGGCGAGGGCGGCACGCCGGCCAACGCTACAAAACCAGCGCGTCCCGGGCGGCCACAGTCAGATCCACATGCGGCACAGAATCTGGTCGCGCTGTTGTCGTCGTTACCCGGCCTCAGCGCCGCGTATCAACCGCTACCAGGCCTCAGCCATGGTCAGACGCTGGGCGCATCGCTCGCGCCGACGTTACGAGACGCAGCGGCGCGTTGACGAAGCCAGATCAGGCAAGCGATCGAAATACATCGCTCTAGAACGCAACAAGCACGCTAGCGCTGGTCGCCGCGCCAGCGTCATGCGCGCACGGCTGCGGCAACCCGGCGCAAACATTCAATCCTCGCGCGTTTGGCTCAGGTCCACGGCGTCATCGTCTGCTTCGCCCATGTCGCCATGCGTATCGTCGTTGTCTGCCCGTGCGTAGTGCACGGTTTCCACCGGCCCGGCGACCGCGCGGCCGCGTACCGGCAACAGCGCACTGGCCGCCTCGTATTCGGCCAGCAAGGCATGCCGGCGCGCTTCGGGCACGTCCTGCCAGTGGCAGTCGGTCAAGGCGCCTTCCAGCGAGTACAGCAGGTTGAGGCTGGGCTTGAAACCGGCCCGGCGCACCTTGACGAATGCGCCCACCGCGCCCACCGCCTGCAGATCCTGCTGCGTGCGCAGGCCGACCTGGCGCAGCCACGCCGCACTTTTCGGGCCGATGTTGCGCAGCCGTTCGGTGGTCACGTCAGCGCGCCGACAAAAACCTGCGCGATGGCTTCCAGGCCGCGCTGGTCGTCCGCATCGAAGCGATCCAGCTCCGGGCTGTCCAGATCCAACACGCCGATCAACGTATCGCCGTTGACCAGCGGGATCACCAGTTCCGAGCGCGACGCCGAATCGCAGGCGATATGCCCGGGAAACGCGTCGACGTCGGCAATACGCTGGCTTTGCCGGGTGCTGGCGGCCGCACCGCACACGCCCTTGTCCAGCGGAATGCGCACGCAGGCCGGCAAGCCCTGGAACGGCCCCACCACCAGCTCGCGGCCGTCGTAGAAATAGAAGCCGGCCCAGTTGAGCGACGGTAGCGAGTTGAAGATCAGTGCGGCCAGGTTGGCGGCATTGGCGATCCGGTCCGGCTCGCCGTGCACCAGGGCCTGGGCCTGGGCGGTGAGCTGGGCGTATTGTTCCGGCTTGCTGCCGGTCAGCGATGAGGTGGCGAACATGGCCGAAGTTTAGCAGCGGCCATCCGCAGCGGCATTGCGACTCAGCCGCGCGTCCGGATCCGCGCGTTATGCTGCGCCCCCTCTCGGCAATGGCGGCGCGGCCGCAGGATCGAACGCATGCAGCATCCGGCGTTGTATGTCACCGGCACCGACACCGGCATCGGCAAGACCATGGGCAGCACCGCGCTGCTGCACGCGCTACGCGCGCGCGGGCGCACCGCCGTGGGGATGAAGCCGGTCGCCAGTGGCTGCGAACAGACGCCCGATGGCTGGCGCAATGAAGACGCGCTGGCGCTGCAGGCGGCCAGCGACCCGCAGCCGGACTACGCCACCCTCAACCCCTACGCCTTGCCCGCACCGCTGGCACCGGAGCTGGCTGCGGCCGATGTCGGCGTCACCCTGTCGCTGGACCCGATCGCCCGCGCCTTCGCGCAATTGCGTCGTCAGGCCGATGTGGTGGTGGTCGAAGGTGTCGGTGGCTGGGCCGCGCCGCTCAGTGCCGATCTGGACCAGGCCGATCTGGTCCGCGCGCTGCAATTGCCGGTGGTGCTGGTAGTCGGCGTGCGGCTGGGCTGCATCAGCCACGCGCGCCTGACCGCCGCCGCCATCGCCGCCGACGGGCTGGAGTGCATCGGCTGGATCGCCAACGAGGTGGACCCGCAGATGGAGCGCGTTGAAGCGAACATCCAGATGCTGCATCAGCGGCTGGGGATGCCGTGCTGGGGGCGGATCCGTTGGCGCCCGGGCGCCGATGCCGCCAGCCAGGCGCAGGAGCTGCGGCTACCGATCTAGCCGCGCCGGCTGCAACCGCGCCAGTGCCCATCGCCGCGCGCAAGCCGCGGCGATGGGCCGCCCGGCAAACGCACAATAAAAAAGCCCGACAGAGGGAGGGATCTGTCGGGCCGGATTGCACGGGGGGAGGGACCCATGCAAAGACGCTGAATTTTGGTGGCCGTTACTTGCGCCGTGTCCTGCCTGTTGCGCCGGCCTGCTCGCTGCCGTTATCGAACTGCTGCTTGGCGAACTGCCCAAGCTCGCTGGACATCTTCAATCCCATCCCGACCACTTCCTGATTGGCCGAAGCCAGGCGTTCCAGGTTGTCGCGGGCCAGTTGCAGGCCTTTCGGCCAGAGCGTCTGGTAGGCACCCAGGTCGCGTGCCTGCGCAAACTCACCGAAGAACGTGGTGGTTGCGTTGACGTTCTGCTCCAGCGTGTCCAATGCCAACTGGTTGGCACGTGCTGCGGCAGAGGCGAACTGACTGGTGAAGCTGTTATCGAACTGCGCCGACATTGCGAACCCCTTGGGGAAAGCCGTGACCGTTTGTTGCGATGCAGCATACGCGGATATTGGTGCGATGCAACAAGTTTCCTGAAGCTTCCCCAAACTTTGTTCAAATCCATTTGAATTCAAGCGGTTGACGATGCGTCAGAAACGACGAAGCCGCCCGGCAGGCGGCTTCGGGTGGATCATTGCGCACGCGATCAGCCGCGATAGCGGCAGCCGGAAGTGCAGGTTTCGTGCACCACGATCTCGCTCAACTGCGGCAGCGCCGGTTTGAGCTGCTGCCAGATCCAGATCGCCAGCCGCTCGCTGGTCGGGTTCTCCAGCCCCTCGATGTCATTGAGGTAGTGGTGGTCCAGGCGGTCGTAGATCGGTTGGAAGGCGGCCTTGATGTCGCCGAAATCCATGATCCAGCCGGTCTGGTCACCGGGTTCGCCGCTGACATGCAGCTCGACCCGGAACGAGTGCCCGTGCAGCCGGGCGCACTTGTGGCCGGGCGGCACATTGGGAAGCCGATGCGCGGCTTCGAGCGTAAAGACTTTGAAGATATCCATGGGCGCCATTGTAAGTGCGCTGGTGCCTACCGGGCTGCCCCGAGCGCGGCGACACAACGGACTGGCGCGCCCGCGTGGCATCCACAACATGGGTTGGCCGCACCGCGCTGGAGCGCCACCCGGTTGGCCGCACAAGTCCGACGCGCGCTCTGCCGCGTCCGGCCAGCGGCGTGTGTCACCGCGCGTCATATCTCTATGCAGATCTGTAATTTTTGTTAATCGATTGCGCGTGGCCCACTGCAACACCCCCATTCATGGAGGCCGTGCGTGAAGCGCCCGATGCCTTATCTGCTATCCGCTGCCGTTCTGTCCGCGCTGATTCCCCTCGCCCATGCCGATGACGCGACACCCGGCGCGGGCAAGACCCTGGCCACCGTCAGCGTCACCGGCTCCAACATCAAGCGCACCGATAGCGAAGGCCCGAACCCGGTGCAGGTGATCGACCGCCAGCAGCTGGAGCAGTCCGGCAAGGTCACCGTCGCCGACGCGCTGCGCTCGATCTCGGCCAACACCGGAAACGCCACCAACGAAACCACCAACAACGGCTGGGCCTCCGGCTCGGCGGGCATCGGCCTGCGCGGGCTGTCGCAGAAAAACACGCTGGTGCTGCTCAACGGACGCCGCCTGGCCAACTACGGCTTTCCTGCCAATGGCCTGGGCGACACCTTCGTCAACCTCAATGCGCTGCCGCTGGTGGCCGTGGAACGCATCGAGGTGCTCAAGGACGGCGCCTCCGCCGTATACGGCTCCGATGCGGTGGCCGGCGTGGTCAACATCATCACCCGGCAGGATTTCCAGGGTGCCGAGCTGGGCGTGAGCGGCGGCAGCTCCGATCAGGGCGGCATGGACACCCAGCGTGCCAAGTTCATCGGCGGCATCGGCGACCTGGATAGCGACGGCTACAACATCCTTTTCAGTTTCGACGCCTACAACCGCGATCGGCTGGATCAGGACCAGCGCGCGCTGACCCGCTCGGGCATCTACACCGACCTGCCCGGCGGGCGCTGGAACGGCTGGTCGGCCAAGGGCGCGCGTTACCTGGTCGGTGGCCGCTCGGTGCCGATGCTGGATGCGCAAGGCAACTGCCCCGCCGGGACGGTATTGACCGCCAGCGCACCGATCGACGGCCTGGCCGGCGACACCTGCGGCTTCAACCAGGCCCCGTTCACCACGCTGATCCCCTCGACCAAGCGCTATCAGGCCTACACCAACGCCACCTTCCGGCTCAGCGACACCGTCGAAGCCTTCGGCGAGGCGCTCTACAGCGAGGTCAAGGGCGTGTCGATCTTCGGCTCCAGCCCGTACTTCACCCTGGAGGGCGGCCGCTTTGCGTTGAACGCCAGCAGCGGGCTGGCCGAGCCGGTGTCCAACCTGCTGCCGGCCTCCAGCCCGTACAACCCGTACGGCAGCGCGGTGCCGATCGAATACACCTTCTTCGACCTGGGCCAGACGGTCAAAACCAATCGCTCGCAGTCCTACCGCTTTCTCGGCGGCTTGCGCGGCAAGACCGAGCGCTGGGACTGGGAAGCGGCGGCGTTCGCCGCGCGCAGCACCGAGCATGAGACCGTCTCCGGCGGTTTCGCCAATCGCTTCACCCTGGCGCAGGCGCTGGCCGACGGCAGCTACAACCTGTTCGATCCATCGGCCACGCCGCAGTCGGTGATCGACGGCATCAACCTCAGCACCTTGCGCCCGGCGCAATCGACGCTGCGCGGCGTCGATGCCAAGGTGTCCGGCAACCTGTTCGAGCTGCCGGCCGGCAGCGTCGGGTTCGCCGCCGGCGCCGAGTGGCGGCAGGAGGAGCTGGTCTCGCGCAATCCCTGGCAGATCGACCAGGGTCTGCAGATCCGCCCTGCCATTGCCGCGGTGGATGGCGAGCGCAGGGTGTCGGCGCTGTATGCCGAGGTCAACCTGCCGCTGCTGCAGTCGCTGGAACTGCAGCTTGCCGGGCGCGGCGATCATTACAGCGATTTTGGCGAGGCGTTTTCGCCCAAGGCCAGCCTGCGCTGGCAACCGCTGGACGCCGTGCTGGTGCGCGCGGCCGCCTCGCGCGGCTTTCGCGCACCTTCGCTGTCGGAGAATGCGGCCAGCACCAATATCTCCTACGGTTCGGTGGTCGACCCGTTCGATCCGGACGTGCCGGGCTCGCGCCAGAACCCGACCTTCTTCACCGTCGGCAACACCGCGCTCGAGCCCGAGCGCACGCGCAGCTACAACCTCGGCGTGGTGCTGTCGCCGTGGGCGGACACCAGCCTGAGCGTGGACTGGTACAAGATCGAGCTGGAGAATCTGGTCGGCACCGGCAACAACGCCACCATCGTGCAGAACAACGACCCGGCCGACGTCATCCGCGACGCGCGCGGCACGCTGGTGGCGGTGTACAACCGCTACCAGAACCTCAGCGAACTGACGACCTCGGGGATCGATGTGGAACTGCGCCAGCGCTGGCGCACCGAAGCAGCTGGCAACTTTGGCCTCAACACCGCCTATACCCACGTGCGCGATTACCGTCGCCCCACCGTGGTCGGTGGCCCGTTGCAGGATTACGCCGGCAGCAATCTCGGCCCGTCGCTGCCACGCAACAAGGCCACCACCACGCTGGACTGGAACCTGGGCACCGTCAGCGCCGCACTGACCTGGTACTACACCGGCGGCTACGACCAGAAGGCCAGCGCCGCGGCCAGTGCGGTGCAGTCGCGCGTGGGCGACTACAACCAGTTCGACCTGTATCTGGGCTACACCGGGATCGACAAGCTCACCCTGTACGCCAAGATCGAGAACCTGGCCGACAAGCAGCCGCCGGTCGATGCCTCGTTCCCGGGCATTCGCGCGCCATACGACTTCACCCAATACGACCTGCGTGGGCGCTATTTCACCGTCGGCCTGGACTATCGATTCTGATCGGCATACGCACGGCCCTTGTGCGCGACGTGGGAGTGCCGGTCAGGCCCCATCGCGTGCAAGCGGACTCCTGCACACTGCGGCAGCTAGGTGCGCGACCGCAGCCGTGCAATGGTGGCTCTGCCTGCCACCGCTCTGAACGACTGCAGCGCCATTGGCCCTGAACACCTTCAAGGAATCACCATGACCTCTTCGCAGCACGCCTGGCTACTTGCCCTGGCCTTCGTCGCGCCTCCCCTGGTCGCGCAACCTGCCGCACCACCCGCCGCGCTACCGGGTTACGACACCGCCGCCGCACAGGCGCAACGCGCGCTGGAAGCGCGTTTCGATAGCGGCTTGCAGGACGCCGATTATCGCGGCTGGTTGAAGCAATGGTCGTCGGCGCCGAATCATGTCGGCGCGCCGCATAACCTGGAAAACGCCCGCGATCTGCAAACGCGCCTGCGCGGCTACGGCTGGGATGCGCGCATCGAAACCTTCGAGGTGTTGTGGCCCTCGCCCAGGACCTCGCAGCTGGAACTGCTCGGTCCCAAACCCTATGTCGCGCGTCTGAAAGAGCCGCCGCTGCCGGGCGACAGCACCTCCACCCAAACCGACAACGTACTGCCGCCGTATGTGATCTACGGCGGCAATGGCGATGTCACCGGCGATCTGGTCTACGTCAATTACGGCATCGCCGAGGACTACGAAGCGCTGGCGCGCAACGGCGTGGATGTGCGCGGCAAGATCGTCATCGCCCGCTACGGCAAGGGATGGCGCGGGCTCAAGCCGCGGCTGGCGCAGGAGCATGGTGCGATCGGCGCGATCATCTATTCCGATCCGCGCGACGACGGGTACTTTCAGGATCGGGCCTATCCCGATGGCCCGGCGCGCAATCAGTGGAGCGTGCAACGCGGCTCGGTCGCCAATTTCGCGATCTATCCCGGCGATCCGCTCACCCCGGGCGTCGGCGCCAGCAAGGGCGCCAAACGCCTGAAGATCGACCAGGCCGGCAGTGTGTTGAAGATCCCGACCCTGCCGATCAGCTGGGGCGACGCGCAACCCTTGCTGGCCGCCCTGGGCGGGCCGGTGGCACCGGAGGACTGGCGCGGCGCGCTGCCGATCACCTACCGCATCGGCGGCGACGACAGCGCGCGCGTGCATCTCAAGGTGGATGCGGACTGGGGCAGCAAGACCATCTACAACGTCATCGCCACCCTGCGTGGCAGCGAATATCCGGACCAGTGGGTGGTGCGCGGCAATCACCGCGACGGCTGGGTATTCGGTGCGGCCGATCCGCTCTCGGGCACCACCGCCTTGCTGGCCGAAGCCAAGGCGATCGGCGAGCTGGCCAGGCAGGGGCAGCGCCCCAAGCGCACGCTCGTCTACGCCAGTTGGGACGGCGAAGAAGCCGGCCTGCTCGGCTCCACCGAATGGGCCGAACAGCACGCCGACGAACTGCGCCGCAAGGCGGTGCTGTACGTCAACACCGACGGCAACGGGCGCGGCTTTCTCAATGCCGGCGGCAGCCATTCGCTGCAGCGGCTGGTCAATGGCGTGGCGGCGGATCTGCGTGACCCCGACAGCGGCGTGAGCGTGCTCGAACGGCAGCGCGCCCGTGCGCGTATCGATGCGCTGGCGCCCACCGCCAAGCCGGCGCAGAAGGACATCGCCAGGCAGGTCGCAGCCGGCGGCGACGTGCCGCTGAAGGCACTCGGCTCGGGCAGTGACTACAGCCCGTTCCTGCAGCATCTGGGATTGGCGACGCTGGATCTGGGCTATGGCGGGCAGGGCGGCGGCAGCGGCGTCTATCACTCGCTGTACGACTCCTACGATTACTTCGCGCGCTACATCGATCCGGACTTCAGCTATCTGCCGCTGTTGTCGCAGACGGTCGGCCGCACGGTGCTGCGCGTGGCCAACGCACTGGTGTTGCCGCAACGCTTCGGCGACTTTGCCGACGCGGTGGCCGGCTATGCGCAGGAACTCAAGCAGCAGGCCGACAGCGACCGCACTGCCGCACGCACGCAGGCCGAGTTGCTGCAGGCCGGCGCCTATACGGCCGTCGATAACCCGAACCGGCCGCAACGCGCGCCCGAGCCGAAAGCCGCGGTGCCGCAGATCGACTTCGCCGCGCTGGACCAGGCCATCGCGCGATTGCAGGCCAGTGCCAAGCGCTACGACGGAGCGCTGGCATCGCGTGGCGGCAGCCTGGATGCAGGCGTGCGCGGCAAGCTCAACGCCTCGCTGCAGCGCATCGACCAGACCCTGCTGGCCGAAGGCGGTTTGCCGGGGCGGCCGTGGTACCGCAACCTGATCTACGCACCCGGCCTTGCCACCGGCTACGAGGTCAAGACCCTGCCAGGCATTCGCGAAGCGCTGGAAGACCGGCGTTGGGAGGATCTCAACAAGTACATCGTGCAGACCGCCGCGGTGCTGGATCGGTATCGCGAGGCAATCGATCGCAATACCGCGTTGATCGACGGCTAGGCAGTGAGCACGCAAGACAGGAAGCGCTGAGGGTTGGCGGTGAGGTTCCAGCCTCCCGTCAGTCCTGAGCGTTGCCGCGATCGGTGCTCGCGCTCAAGCCGCTGCGTCTGCGGTGTGGCCGAGCGCAGGGAGTGCCGGAAGATCGTCGGGCACGTTGCCTGCCTTGCGGAAGCAGACCAACTGCAGCGGCGAGCGAGGAGGGGTGGCGCCAGCCACGCGCCACCAGCGTGACCGGGCTTGTTTGTGCAACCACCGGTTCTTGCCTTGATCGTTGCACCGCTCCGGCTTCTTCGATGGCACGCGCGGCGCTTGCGAAGGTTGCACCTGGCCTCTACCGCCTTGCACTTTCGCGCGACGACGCCCACAAAAAAGCCGTCCCGAGGGGCGGCTTTTTCTGTCACGTCACTGCATGCGGCAACGCCAGTGGAACCGGCGCGCGGGATTCAGCGCGTGCCGCTCGGGCGCTGGCCGCCACGGCCGCTGTCGCGACGGCCTGCACCGGCACCCGCGCCCGCACCGGCCTGACGCGGCCCGCTGCTGCGCTGGCCACCGGGCTTCTTCGGGCCGGCATGCGCATGCGCCTGACGCGGCGCATCGCCATGCGGACGACGGGCGTGGCTCTTGCGCGGGGCGCGATCGCCACCCGGCTGCTCGGCACGACCCGGCGCGCTATTGCCCCAACGGATCGGGGTCTGCGGCTCGTAGCCAGGCACGTCGCGGATTTCCACGTCGCGGCCCAGCATGCGCACGATCTGGCGCAGCAGCTTGGCTTCGTCCTGCGCCACCAGCGAGATCGCCTCGCCGGTGGAACCGTTGCGGCCGGTGCGGCCGATGCGGTGCACGTAGTCTTCGGCCACCATCGGCAGGTCGTAGTTGATGACCTTGGGCAACTGGTCGATGTCGATGCCGCGCGCGGCGATATCGGTGGCCACCAGCACGGTCACGCGGCCGGCCTTGAAGTCGCTCAGGGCACGCATGCGCTGGCCCTGGCTCTTGTTGCCGTGGATCGCCGCGGTCTTGATGCCGGACTTCTCCAGGAACAGCGCCAGCTTGTCGCTGCCGTGCTTGGTGCGGGCGAACACCAGGGTCTGCTCGCGGCTGTCCTGCGCCAGCAGGTGCAGCAGCAGGTCACGCTTGCGCGCGCCATCGACCGGGTGCACGCGGTGGGTGATGCTCTCGGCCACGGTGTTGCTCGGGGTGACCTGGATCTGCATCGGGTTGCGCATGAATTCCAGCGCCAGCTGCTTGATGTTCTCTTCGAACGTTGCCGAGAACAGCAGGGTCTGGCGGTCCTGGCGCGGCAGCTTGGTCAGGATGCGCTTGATCGACGGCAAGAAGCCCATGTCGAGCATGCGATCGGCTTCGTCCAGGATCAGCACTTCGATGCCGGACAGGTCCACGCTGCGACGCTCGATATGGTCGATCAGGCGGCCCGGGCAGGCGATCAGCAGGTCCACGCCACGACGCAGCGTATCGAGCTGGTTGCCCATGCCCACGCCGCCGTAGATCACCGCGCTCGGGATGCGCAGGTACTTGCTGTAGCCGCGCAGGCTGTCGTGCACCTGGGTGGCCAGTTCGCGGGTCGGGGTCAGGATCAGCGCGCGCGGCTTGCGCGGGCCGTTGACCGGCTGCGGGCTGGTGCCCAGGTGCTGCAGCAGCGGCAGGCCGAACGCGGCAGTCTTGCCGGTACCGGTCTGCGCGCCGGCCAGCAGGTCGTGGCCTGCCAGCACCAACGGGATCGCCTGCTGCTGGATCGCAGTGGGGGTTTCATAGCCCTGCTCGGCCAAAGCGCGCAGCAGGAAGGGCGCCAGGCCCAGGGATTCAAAAGACATCAGGAAGCTCCAAGTAAAGCGTCGCCACCAGGCCAGGCCCGGAGCGCAAACGCATTGCAGATGCAAAAAGTGAGGCTCGGAGCGTTCCCGTGAACCGCGCTGCGAGATGGTGGAACAACCCAATCAAGAAGCGATGGGTTTGTCGGCACCACGAAAGGCGTCGGGTGGGGCGGGCGAGCGGATCGAGCGATCCTGGCCTCGCCGGCGGTCCCAAAGGGAAACGGACGGCCGCATGCAGACCCGGCCAGTGTACGCCCCTTTGGCGCGCTGCACAAAATTCCGGCATCGCGTTGTGTTCCGGGTCAGCTGTTTCAACCGCAACCATTATTGCGCCAGGTCGTACAATCGGCACATCAGCCACAGCACAGGATGGTCATGAAGCTAGGTTCCCTGAAGGAAGGCGGCCGCGATGGCAGCCTGATCGTGGTTTCGCGCGACCTGAGCAAGGCCGTGCACGCCACCGGCATCTCACCGACGCTGCAGCGCGCGCTGGAAGACTGGAGCAACGTCGCGCCACGGCTGAACGCCTTGGCTGCCGCGCTCGACGAGGGTAGCGCCGATGGCGTCTTCGATCTGGATCTGCAGGCACTGGCCGCGCCGCTCCCGCGCGCGTACGAATTCGTCGATGGCAGCGCCTACCTGCCGCATGTGGAGCGCGTGCGGCGCGCGCGCAATGCCGAGGTGCCGGAAAGCTTCTACACCGACCCGCTGATGTACCAGGCCACCAGCGCCGGCTTCTACGGCCCGCGCGATGCCATCAAGGTGATCAGCGAAGATCACGGCATCGATCTGGAAGCCGAAATCGTGGTGATCACCGACGACGTGCCGATGGGCGCATCGCCCGAACAGGCGGCCGCGCATATCCAGTTGATCGGCCTGGTCAACGATGTTTCGCTGCGTAACCTGATCCCGGCCGAGCTCGCCAAGGGATTTGGTTTTGTGCAGTCCAAGCCGCGCTCGGCGCTGTCGCCGGTGTTCGTCACCCCCGACGAATTGGCCGATGCATGGCGCGACAACAAGGTCCATCTGCCGCTGGTGACCCACGTCAATGGCGCCTGGTTCGGCGCGCCGGAGGCAGGCAACGACATGCAGTTCGATTTCGCCCAGCTGATCGCCCATGCCGCCAAGACCCGCCCGTTGTCGGCCGGCACGATTGTCGGGTCCGGCACCATCGCCAACGAAGACACCACGCTGGGCGCATCGTGCTTCGCCGAACAGCGCGTGGTCGAGACCTTGCGCGATGGCAAGCCGAGCACGCCGTTCATGGCGTTCGGCGATGTGGTTCGGATCGAGATGTTCGATGCCGGCGGCGCCAGCGTCTTCGGCGCGATCGAGCAGCGCGTCGAACGGCAGCCATTGCCATGACGCGCAGCGTCTGGCCGGCGGGCGCGGTCACCGGCCGGCGCGCATGAGCGCGGCGCTGGAGCTGTTTTCGTACTGGCGTTCGAGCGCGGCGTATCGCGTGCGCATCGGCCTGCACCTGAAGTCGCTGGCCTATGTCACCCATCCGGTGCATCTGGTGCGCGACGGCGGCGAGCAGCATGCGGCGGCCTATGCGCAGCTCAACCCGCAGCAGCTGGTGCCGACGCTGCGTCACGGCGCAGTGGTGATCCCGCAGTCGCTGGCGATTCTGGACTATCTGGAAGAGGCCTTTGCGGGCAGCGCGCCGCTATTGCCGGCAGCCCCGGCCGACCGCGCCCGCGTGCGCGCGCTGGCCCAGCTCATCGCCTGCGATGTGCATCCGCTCAACAATCTGCGCGTCACCCAACTGCTGGAGCGCGAGTTCGCGCTGGACGCTGCGCAACGCCTGCACTGGACCCGGCACTGGATGCAGCGCGGGTTCGCCGCACTGGAGGCGCAACTGGCGCACGATGCGCGCACCGGGCGTTTCTGCCACGGTGACACGCCGGGGCTGGCCGATTGCGTCCTGATTCCGCAGCTTTACAACGCCCATCGCTTCGAGGTCGATCTGGCGCCGTATCCGACCTTGCAACGCATCGAACTGGCCTGCCTGGCGCTGCCGGCCTTCGATGCGGCACGGCCCGAAATACAGGTCGATGCGATGGCGTGAGGGTAGGGAATCAAGGCCCTCATCCGCCCTGCGGGCACCTTCTCCCGCTGCGCGGGAGAAGGGGGTGCCAGGACGCCGACGCGCTAGCTCCCGGCCAGGCACTGCGGGAACTGGCTTGTCGCTGGCACATCAAGCCCCTCATCCGCCCTTCGGGCACCTTCTCCCGCCGCGCGGGAGAAGGGGGTGCGGGAGAGGGGCATGCCAGGACGCCGACGCGCTAGCTCCCAGCCAGGCACTGCGGGAACTGGCTTGTCGCTGGCGCATCAAGCCCCTCATCCGCCCTGCGGGCACCTTCTCCCGCCGCGCGGGAGAAGAGCGCGCGGGAAGGGTGAGCCAGAACGCCGACGCGCTGGTTCCCGACCAGGCACTCCGGTAACCGGCTCCGCGTTGCGCGCACGCGTAAATCCTGGCGTTGCCATCAGCGAGAGCAGCGGCTTGCAACGCCGGTGGAGATGCCTTGGAGACCCAGGATGCGTGCTTGGGAGAAACGCAGGGATGCGCTTTGGAGAAGGCGAATGACGTGTTCTGGAGCAGGTGATGCTCTGGAGAAGGTGGATGACGTGCTCTTGAGAAGGCAGTAGCGCTGGAAACACTACCTCAGGCAGCAGCGGCGCTGCCCCCGGGCCACACTGACATTCCGGGTTGCCGACTCCGTTGCCCTTCTCCCGCGAGCGGGAAAAGGTGGCGCGCAGCGCCGGATGAGGGCGCTTCGGGCAGCGACGACACGCCGCAGGACTCAGCGCCGTCAGCGACCATCTAACAACGCTGCCGCCTGCCGCTTCTGCCCACCAGACCGATCAGATAAATCCGTGACTGATCTTCGGTGCGGCGGCAGTCTCGTAATCCGCATACGGGTCGTGCTCGCCCGAACCACCTTCGGACAGCCGGAACTTCAGTGCCAGGCCATCGCGCGAGTCGGCAGCGCGCAGCGCTTCCTCTTGCTCGATTTCCCCTGATTTGACCATGCGGAACAGACATTGGTCGAAGGTCTGCATGCCTTCTTCCAGCGACTCTTCCATCGCCTGCTTGACCTCGTGCACCTGGCCGCGGCGCAGCAGGTCGCGGATCATCGGGGTATTGAGCAGCACTTCGGTCGCCGGGCGACGGCGCCCATCCAGCCCCTTGACCAGGCGCTGCGAGACCACTGCGCGCAGATTCAGCGCCAGATTCATCAGCACGTTCTTGTGCGCGCTTTCCGGGAAGAAGTTGAGGATGCGCTCGATGGTCTGGTCGGCATTGTTGGAGTGCAAGGTGGCCAGGCACAGGTGACCGGTCTCGGCGAAGGCGATGGCCGCCTCCATGGTCTCGGCATCCAGGATCTCGCCGATCAGGATCACGTCCGGCGCCTCGCGCATCGCGTTCTTCAGCGCGCTCTGGAACGCATGCGTGTCCAGGCCCACCTCGCGCTGGTTCACGATCGACATCTTGTGCTTGTGCAGATATTCGATCGGGTCCTCGATGGTGAGGATGTGCCCGGTGGTGGTGCTGTTGCGGTGGTCGATCATCGAGGCCAGCGAGGTCGACTTGCCGGAGCCGGTCGAACCGACCACCAGCACCAGCCCGCGCGGAGTCATGATGACGTCCTTCAGCACCTGCGGCAGGTTGAGTTCTTCGATGCTCGGGATCCGGCTGCGGATGGCGCGGATCACCATGCCCACCTCGCCTCGCTGCTTGAACACGTTCACGCGGAAGCGGCCGGCGTCGGGCAGGGCGATGGCCATGTTGAGCTCGAGCTCGCGCTCGAACTGCGGTACCTGGCCTTCGTCCATCAATGAGTAAGCGATTTTCTTGACCATCCCCGGCGGCAACCCCGTATTGCCGAGCGGGTAGAGCTTGCCTTCGATCTTGATGTACACCGGCGCACCGGTGGTCAAGAACATGTCCGAGGCATTCTTTTCGGTCATCAGCTTCAGGAAGTAGCCGATATCCATGCGCAATGGTTCCCCAACAAACAGCAGCGTCTCGTTGCAAGTCCGCCGCAGGCTTCCGACAATGGCCGTGCTCGAGACTTCCTCGCTACGGCTCCCCTAATGACGGCTAGCTTCGCATACTTGCGGCGATCCCTGTATGGCATCGCCTGTTTCATGGTTCTTTCCTCTCCGGCCGCCGCCCAGGTGGCTCCGGAGCTCACCGCCGCCGAACAGGCCGTGCAACGCGCCACCCAGGCCGACGCCGACCAATACGCCCCGGATCTGGTCAACCTGGCCCGCCAGGAACTGATGCAGGCCCAGCAGGCGCAGCTGGACAAGCGCCAGCGCAAGCAGGTGCCGCAGATCGCCCTGCGCGCCGCCGCCGATGCCGATCTGGCCAAGGCGCGCAGCGAAGAGGCGGTGGTCAGTGCCCAGCTGGAGCAACGCCGCAAGGAAGTGGCGCAACTGCAGAACAGCCTCAACACCGGGGAGAGCGGTCGATGAAACTGCGCCCCTACCTTTATATCGGTGTGCTGAGCCTGGCCACGCTGCCGTCGCTGGCGATGGCGGCCAAGGACGACCCGCAGGCCGACGCGCTCAACCGGCGCCTGGCGGCGCTGCAGAACGACCCGCAGACCAGCGACCTGGCCCGCTACGAGCGCTTGCAGGCCCAGCAGACCGTGGCCGCGCTGGCCGAGGCCAAGCGGCGCGACCGCGATGAGCTGGTGTTTCTGGCCGACCGCCGGGTCGAGATCGCTGAGCTCACCGCCCGCACCGCGCTGGCACGGCGCGAGCTCGACCGCCTGGAAGGCACCCGCAACGACCTGCTGATCGAAGCCAGCCGCCGTGACGCCTCGCGCGCCCGGCAGGAGGCCGAGCGCCTGCGTGTGCAGGCGCAGATCCAGGCCGAGGAGGCCGAGCGCATGCGTCAGGCCGCCGAACAGGAAACCCTGGCCCGCCAGGATGCCGAGCTGGCGCTGACCAACGTGGCCGGCAAGCAGACTGCCAAGCTCAACGCCGCCCAGCAGAAGGCGCTCCAGCTGGCGCACGAGGAGGCCGAACTGGTGGCAGGGGCCAAGCTGCCCTCGTCCAAGGTGGACAGCCGCGGCGAAGTGTTCTCGCTGGGCAGCGGCGCGTTCGGCGGCAAGGCGGCGTTGTCCGGCGATGCGGCCGGGCAGGCCAAGGCGCTGGCCGAGTATCTGAACATCGGCAAGAAGGGCCGGGTCAGCATCGTGGGCTTCGACAGCGATGCGGCCATGGCCAAGAAGCGCGCCGAGGCGCTTCGCGATGCGTTGGTCGCCGGCGGCGTTGCGGGATCGCGGTTGCAGGTCAGTGGCAGCAAGGGTGCCGCCAGCAAGACGCGTGCGGCCGAGGTCGTTGTCGCTCCATAATGCAAGTAGTTGGAAGTTAAGGCGTTTTAACCCAGGCATGACGCCCGGTTGAACCGCGGTCACTGATTGACGCAAGGAACGGCAAAAGCAGCCGTTCCGGCCTTGAACCCCCTTCGCGACCGGCGTAGGGTCGTACCTCCGGGCAGCAACTCCGCCGCCCGGAAAGTACGGAGGGCCGGGTCAGTGACGCAAGGGCACACAGCGACGCACGCAGTTGCAACAGGTAGTGGTTTTACCAATGCGTCTACCGTGGTGACCTTTGCCAACGCGACTCGCGGGTCTTCCATTCCCAAGCAGCGCCCTGCGCCGTCCGCGGCCGGGGCGTTCTTGTTTTAAGTGAAGGAGGTAACGCCATGTTCGAAGGGCAACCGCAGACCGAAATCGACGCATTGGTCAAGTCCGATCCCGAGTTCAAGCAGCTGTACCAACGCCACAAGCTCTTGAACAAGAAATGCATGGATGCCGAACTTGGGGTACTCCCCATCGACGACGTGACCTTGGGCCAGATGAAACGCGAAAAATTGCAGGCCAAAGAAAAGCTCACCCGGATGTACGACCAGCTCACGCACTGATCCTTCCCCACCGTTAGAACAAGTTCACCGTCGCGGGCGGTGGCGGCCTCCTCGTCGGCTTGCCACCGTCCGCGTCCTTGTTTTGGCCGATGCCGGCGCCACCAGGCGCCAGCATTTCGAGCAGTTGAGCACGCTCGTTCATAGGCGGGCACGATCGTTTCCCGCCTGGATGAGCATTCCCCGGCGGTTCGTCGGATAATGACCGGTCTAGCCCGCGCGGCGCAGCGACGATATCCCGATGGCGATCCATTCCTCCGTACTCGAACTGATTGGCAACACGCCGATCGTCAAGGCCCAGCGCCTGGACACCGGTGTCTGCGAGCTGTTCCTCAAGCTGGAGGCGAACAATCCCGGCGGATCGATCAAGGATCGCATCGGGCTGTCGATGATCGAAGCGGCCGAACGGCGCGGCGATCTCAAGCCCGGCGCCACGCTCGTGGAAGGCACCGCCGGCAACACCGGCCTGGGTCTGGCCCTGGTGGCGCAGCAGAAGGGCTACCAGCTGATCCTGGTGGTGCCGGACAAGATGAGCCGCGAGAAGATCTTCAATCTCAAGGCCATGGGCGCCAATGTGGTGCTGACCCGGTCGGACGTGGCCAAGGGCCACCCGGAGTACTACCAGGACCTGGCCGCCAGGATCGCCGCCGAGACCCCCGGTGCGTATTTCATCAATCAGTTCGGCAACCCGGACAACCCGGCTGCGCACGAATTCGGGACCGGTCCGGAAATCCTGGCGCAGATGGACGGCCAGCTGGACGCGATCGTGTTCGGTTGCGGCAGCTCCGGCACCATGACCGGCCTGTCGCGCGCCTTCGCCACCGCTTCGCCGCACACCGAGCTGGTACTGGCCGACCCGGTGGGTTCGATCCTGACCCAGTACATCGAAGAGGGCACGGTCAGCGAGAAGTCCGGCAGCTGGCTGGTCGAAGGCATCGGCGAAGATTTTCTGCCGGACATCTCCGACTTCACCCGGGTCAAGAAGGCCTATTCGATCAGTGATGCCGAAAGCTTCCACACCGCGCGCGAGCTGCTGGCCAAGGAGGGCGTCCTCGGCGGCTCGTCCACCGGTACCTTGCTGGCTGCGGCGCTGAAGTACTGCCGCGAGCAGACAACGCCCAAGCGCGTGCTGGTGTTCGTCTGCGATACCGGCAACAAGTATCTGTCGAAGATGTACAACGACTACTGGATGCTCGACAACGGCTTCCTGGAACGCCCGCAACACGGCGACCTGCGCGACCTGATCCTGCGCCCGTACAACAAGCGCGACACCGTGGTGGTGGGCCCGAAGGACCTGCTGACCACCGCCTATCAGCGCATGAAGCTGTATGACGTGTCGCAGCTGCCGGTGATCGACGACGGCGAACTGGTCGGCATCGTCGACGAGAGCGACGTGCTGCTGCATGTGTATGGCGATGAAGCGCGTTTTCGCGACCCGATTTCCACCGCAATGGTCAGCAAGCTCGACCGTCTGGATGTGGCCTCGCCGATCGAAGCGCTGCTGCCGGTGTTCGACCGCGGCCAGGTCGCCATCGTCATGGACGGCAAGCAGTTCCTCGGCCTGATCACCCGCATCGACCTGCTCAACTACCTGCGCCGCCGCGTGCAGTGACCGCACAATGCCGCGCGCGCTGGTGAGGCGCGCGGCATTGGCCGTTCAGACCTGCTTGCTACAATCGCCCACTTTTTCCGGGAACCTCCATGTCCAACAGCACGACCAAAGGCCACGAGGGCGAGCGCGCATTGGCGCTTGCAACGCTGGCGATCCATGGAGGGCAGTCGCCAGATCCCAGCACCGGCGCAGTGATGCCGCCGATCTATGCGACGTCCACCTACGCGCAGTCCAGCCCGGGCGAACATCAGGGCTTCGAGTACTCGCGCACCCATAACCCGACGCGCTTCGCCTACGAGCGCTGCGTTGCCGCGCTGGAAGGCGGTGCGCGCGCATTCGCGTTTGCTTCGGGCATGGCCGCCACGTCCACCGTGATGGAGCTGCTGGATGCCGGCAGCCACGTCGTGGCGATGGACGACCTGTATGGCGGTACCTTCCGCCTGTTCGAGCGTGTGCGTCGTCGCACCGCCGGCCTGGATTTCAGCTTCGTCGACCTGACCGACCCGGCTGCCTTCGAAGCCGCAATTGGTCCCGACACCAAGATGGTCTGGATCGAAACCCCGACCAACCCGATGCTCAAGCTGGTCGACATTGCGGCGATTGCCGCCATCGCCCGCAAGCACGGCCTGCTGATCGTGGTTGACAACACCTTCGCCTCGCCGATGCTGCAGCGCCCACTCAGCCTGGGCGCCGACATCGTCGTGCATTCGGCAACCAAGTATCTCAACGGCCACTCGGACATGGTGGGCGGCATTGCGGTCGTTGGCGATAACACCGAGCTTGCCGAGCAGATGGCGTTCCTGCAGAACTCCATCGGCGGCGTGCAAGGCCCGTTCGACAGCTTCCTTGCGCTACGCGGATTGAAGACCTTGCCGCTGCGCATGCGCGCGCACTGCGAGAACGCCCTGGCGCTGGCGCAGTGGCTGGAAACCCACCCCGCCGTCGAGAAGGTGATCTATCCCGGCCTGGCCTCGCACCCGCAGCATGCATTGGCCAAAACGCAGATGTCCGGCTTCGGCGGCATCGTCTCGATCGTGCTCAAAGGCGGGTTTGATGCGGCCAAGCGGTTTTGCGAGAAGACCGAGCTGTTCACCCTGGCCGAATCGCTGGGTGGTGTGGAAAGCCTGGTGAACCATCCCGCCGTCATGACCCACGCCTCGATCCCTGTGGCCCGCCGCGAGCAGCTTGGTATCAGCGATGCGCTGGTCAGGCTGAGTGTTGGGGTTGAGGATTTGTGGGATTTGCGGGGGGATTTGGAGCTGGCGCTTGGCGCGGCCGCAAAGGGAGCGGCTGAAAATGCGTAATCCCTTGTCCGTCTTGTCGGCTGTCCATAGTCTGCGACAGCACCGAAAGCTTATTTACCAATTGGCCAAGCGCGAGGTGCTGGGGCGTTACCGCGGCTCCATCGTCGGACTAGCTTGGTCATTTTTCAATCCGCTGCTGATGCTGGCGGTGTACACCTTCGTTTTCTCTTACGTGTTCAATGCACGCTGGGCAGGATCGGCGCAAGGTAGTAGGTCCGAGTTCGCGGTGGTTCTATTTGCGGGCATCATGGTCCATGCCTTTCTTTCCGAGTGCATAAGTAAGGCGCCCAATTTGGTGCTGGGGAATGCGAGCTACGTAAAGAAGGTAGTGTTTCCACTGGAAATCCTGACTTGGTCTGCAGTTGCATCGGCATTCTTCCACATGCTGATTACCCTGGCAGTGCTGCTTATTGCGCAATATTTCCTGCTTGGGCGACTGCCGCTGACCGTGTTGTATTTCCCGCTCGTCATTTTCCCGTTGGTGTTGGTCTCAACTGGCGTCACTTGGTTCTTTGCGGCACTGGGCGTGTACTACCGTGATATCGGGCAGATCACCGGACTATTGGCAACCGTGTTGTTGTTCATGAGTCCCGCGTTGTATCCAGTCTCTTCATTGCCGCCAAGCATGCAGAAGCTGATTTATCTCAATCCGCTCACTTTCATCATCGAGCAATCGCGCAACGTGTTGATGTGGGGCTTGCCGCCGGATTGGTCGGGGCTATTGAAGTACTTCATCGGAAGCGTGGTGCTTGCCTACCTTGGTTACTACTGGTTCCAACTGGTCCGTCGCGGATTCGCGGACGTTGTTTGACAGTGGTATCCACATTCGACACTGAACTAAGGGCTCCCCCAATGCCAGAGTTGGCAATCCAGGTTTCTGGCGTTTCCAAGTGTTACCAGGTCTACGACAAACCACACGACCGGATTAAGCAGGCTGTTGTGCCGCGCATGCATCGCGCGCTCGGCTTAGAGTCCCGGCGGTATTTCAAAGAGTTCTGGGCGCTGCAAGACCTTTCTTTCGAGGTCCGCAAAGGCGATACGGTCGGCATTATCGGGCGGAATGGCTCGGGCAAGTCGACGCTGCTGCAGATGATCTGCGGCACGCTCACTCCCAGTACTGGTGACATCAAAGTAAAAGGACGCGTTGCTGCGTTACTGGAACTCGGTGCGGGTTTCAATCCCGAATTCACTGGGCGCGAAAATGTGTTCATGAGTGCCGCCATCCTTGGTCTGAGCCATGAGGAGGTCGTGGAGCGCTTTGATCGGATCGTGGCCTTCGCCGATATCGGTGACTTTGTCGATCAGCCTGTCAAGGTGTATTCCAGTGGTATGTACGTGCGTCTGGCGTTTGCGGTGATCGCGCATGTCGATGCAGACATCCTGGTAGTCGACGAAGCGCTAGCTGTGGGAGACGCGGTGTTCGTGCAAAAATGCATGCGCTTTCTGCGTTCTTTCCGCGAGCGCGGTACGTTGTTGTTCGTCAGTCATGACACCAACTCGGTCCTGAGCTTTTGCCAGTCCGCGATTTGGCTGGACAAAGGCGTAATGCGCATGCACTCCAGTGCGCAGGAAACTACCCAGGCCTACATCGAGTATTGTGCCCAGGAAAGTTATGGCGATGAGGTGAAACTGCAAGCGCTGGATCGCCGGCAGATCAAAGGCAGCATATCCCCGAGTGGACGGACGCCGATCAAGCCTGTCGAAGAAGTCACTCTGGAGATGTTCGATAACATCGCCCATTCGGACGGATGGAAGTCAGACGAGGCAAGCATTGAGAAAGTCTCGTTGACCAACATCGACGATCCCTCACGGGCTTTCTTCTATGGTGGCGAGCATGTTCTGCTGCGGATTTCGGCACAGGTTCACCGTGACATGAATAGTCCGATTATCGGGTTTTTCGTCAAAGACAGTCTTGGGCAGTCGTTGTTCGGTGAACATACCTATACCCATGTGCAGCCACCGATGGAGTTGAAAGCTGGGCAGGCAGTGGAAGCCGAGTTCGAGTTTCACCTGCCATTGCTGCCGAATGGCGACTACTCGATGACGGTATCCATCGCAGAGGGCGACCCGGTGACAAATACTCAGCATCATTGGCTGCACGATGCGGTAATTTTGAGGGTTTCATCGCCGACCCTGCGTTACGGACTGGTTGGTATTCCTTTCGACCGGGTACAGATGCTGATGGTGGATAAATCGTGAGCGGATACGCAAGCCAGATCGCTCCGTTGCTTAGCCATGATCCACGTGTGGAGGTCGGACGCTTTACCTACGGGAATCCGCAATTCAAGGTGTGGAGCGATGACGAGTCGGTGAGTGTCGGGGCATTTTGCTCGATCGCAGAAGAAGTCGTCATCTTCGGTGGTGGCGAGCATCGCAGCGAGTGGGTGACGACCTTTCCGTTACGCATTGCGTTTGGCGATGCTCTCGCCGGACGCGACGGCCATCCGGCGACCAAGGGGCCGACGCGGATCGGCAATGATGTATGGATCGGCTATGGCGCGACCATTCTTTCCGGTGTGACTGTAGGCGACGGCGCGATCATTGGTGCGCGCGCTGTGGTTACGCGAGACGTGGCGCCGTATTCGGTAGTGACGGGCAACCCTGCACGCCAGGTGAAAATGCGTTTTACGCCCGAACAGGTCGACGCGTTGATGCGTATCCGCTGGTGGGATTGGCCGATCGAGGAGATTCATGCGCGGCAGTCCGATCTTTGTGGCGGCAGCGTGGAAGCGTTCGTTCAGCGATTTCGTTAAACAAGACGGCACATGGGCCATTGGCCTTGTTGCTACATACAAGATTTATGAGGCCCTGATGATCAGCTTCACCATCAACAATTCGATGTTCATGCAGCCGCGCAACACGCCCGAAAGCGCGTGGTTGGGGCATATTCCATTTGCAGCCTGGCTGGTTGAACTCGTGCGCCCATATATTCTTGTAGAGTTGGGAACGCATCGTGGCGCCTCTTACCTGGCTTTCTGTCAAGCTGTCCAGACTTGCGCGGCTCCGACACGATGCTATGCGGTCGACACGTGGCAAGGTGATGAGCATGCCGGCGAATACGGCGATGAAGTGTTTCTGCCGCTGTTGGATTATCACGAGCGCAACTACGCAGATTTCTCCCGTCTCATGCGTATGCGCTTCGAGGAAGCCGTCGAATATTTTGATGACGGTACTGTTGATGTATTGCATATCGATGGCCTGCACACGTATGAAGCGGTTCGAAACGATTTCGAGACATGGCAGGCAAAGCTTTCCAGGCGCGCAGTCGTCCTGTTCCATGACATCAACGTCCGGGAGCGTGGCTTTGGCGTTTGGAAGTATTGGGACGAGATGCGAGTCCAGTATCCATCATTCGCTTTCACGCACACTCACGGCTTGGGGGTATTGCTTGTTGGCCCCGAACAGCCCCAGCCGTTGTTAGATCTGTGTCGTCTGGACGATGCTAATGGAGATGCAGTGCTTGGTAATAGGTTGTTCGATCAGCTCGGTAAGCTGATCGACGCCAATATCGACATAGTAACTCTGGCTCGAGAGCAGGGCCGCCTTATTGGCTTGGTTAACGAGCATGAAGCTGCCCGCCAGGCGCTTAGTCAGGAGGTCGTCGATCTCAAGACAGGTCTTGAGCAGCGGATAGATGCGCTGCACAAAGGAGCCTTGAAGATGGATGAGCTGAAATCCTCTTTAGATGCCGCTGATTCGTTGCTTCGCGAGCAGCTGAGTCACAGTCAGGCAATTCTTGCTTTTCGTGAGAAGGAAAACCAGGATTTAAATGCATCGTTGCTGTCCATCACAAGAGAATTGGAGCGGGTGCGAGGGTCGTTGAGTTGGCGTTTGATGGGGCCATTTCGGCGGGTACGCAGATTATTCGGTTGATTTGTAACTGATTGCCCACCACCACACGGCGACAAATGGTATGTCTCGATGAAGCAATGGCGCGTTCTGATCCTCGATACGAAGAGGAGCAATCCGAATCACTACATCTGCTTGGCCATGGCCAGGGCCTTGGCTGAAGTGGACTCGGTGGAGTGCGTGGTGCGTGCAGACTACGCCGGCGCCGTTTTGGCAGCGGAGCGTGGTGCCTGCAATCTCTTTATCGCCTTTGACGGGGAGCAGCTGGACCGCCCCATCGTCGAGCGCATCGCCCAGGTATGCGGACGCAGCGTGCTTTGGGTGACTGAGGATCCGTACGAACGCAGCATCAATGTTGCTAATGCTGATCTTTTCGATTTGGTGTTCACCAACGACTCGGGAAGTGTGTCTGGATACGGCGGCAAGGGTGTGTCGCTGCCGCTAGCAGCCGATCCACGCTTTCATTTTCATGCTATCCCCGATGATCACGACGATGCCCATTATCTGTACGACCTGTTTTTCGCAGGTACGGCATGGCCCAATCGCTCCGACTTTCTGGCGCGCCTGCAGTCAGCGATTCCGGAGATTAATCTGAAGCTGGCGTTGCCCGCTAATCCTTATATTCCGGCGCCCAAACTCGGCATGGATCCGAGCGCCTACGACTGGCGCACGCCAAATACCGAATTCGCCCGGTTCGCCAACCGTAGCCGTTCGGTCCTGACCCTGCATCGTTCATTCTCGTCTTCGGGCAACGATCCAGTGGCGCATACGCCTGGTCCGCGTTTCTTCGAGGTCGCGCTGGCCGGTGGTTTTCAGCTGGTCGATGTTTCTATTCCCGAAATCCGGGTCCAGGATTACTACCAAGAGGGTCGCGACTACGTTGGCTTCGACGGTCCTGCAGATTGTATTGAGAAACTGAGGCATTACCTGGCGCGTCCTGAGGAGCGTATGGCGGTTGCCCGATCGGCGCAGGCGGTTACGCTGAAGCAGCATCTATACCTACATCGGGTGGAGTATCTACTGTCTTGTGTAGATGCTTTGCGGGGCGAGCCCGAGTCAAGCAGGAAGCCTGGCGAAGTTTCTCCACTGGCTCGACGTAAAGTTCTGGTCGTGTCGCACAATATCCTCGGTGTAGCTCCTTACGGAGGCGTGGAGGTCTATCAAGACTCAGTACGCCGGGCATTGGCCGACGAGATTGAGTTCCTATTTTATACGCCCGACCGTAGCGTCCAGCCTAGCGGCAGTCGCTATACATTGCGCAACGAAGCACTGGAAGTCATCGAATCGATCGGCTTTGATGGAGGGCTGGACGAGGCCGCATTGACCTGTTCCATGCGCGAAGAAGCTTTTTCCGGATTACTTTATAAGTACGGCATTGAGCTGGTGCATTTCCAGCACCTGATAGGGCATCCGCCTTCGATCTGCCTGCTGCCTGCAGCTTTAGGGTTGCGTTGTCTCTTCAGCCTCCACGACTACTATGCCGTATGTTCTCGCTTCAATCTGCTCGATTATCGTGAGGTGTACTGCAATATTCCCTCGCTGCCGATCGAAACTTGCGATGTCTGCCTAAATGCTTCGCGAGGTGCTGACACCGGCAGCCAAGCACGCCGACGTGCTTTCTTCAGTCGCGTGCTGGAGAACATGGACGTCCTGCACGCAAATACGCCCGGAGTCGCTGCACTCTACGAGCGCATGTATCCGGGGCTGTCGGACTCCGGGCGTCTTCGCGTCAATGCGGTGCCCATGCCAAAGGATGACGAAATAGCCGCTGTGCCGCTGCCGCAGTTACATAGGGGCAAGTTGAGGGTTGCCATACCCGGCAACTTTACTCGCAACAAGGGCGGCAACGAACTGATCCACGTGCTCAATCAACTTCGTTACGATGAAGTGGAAGTCAGTATTGTGGGTCCGGTTCCGCCCGAATACCAGACGATTCTGGATATTCTGAAGATTCCCAACCTGAAGCTACATGGTGCCTATAAACCAGGAACGTTGAAGCAGATCCTGGCAGGCCATGATCTGTCGATCCACTTCTCGATTTGGCCCGAGACCTACTGCATTAGCCTGTCCGAAGCATGGTCGGCCGGAGTGGTTCCGATTGTTTCTGATATCGGGGCCCTGGGGGAGCGGGTGATCCATGGGGAAAATGGCTACGTAATTCCAGTCAGCGAAGCGGGCAGTATGGTTTGCCTAATCCGCCAGCTGATTGCCGACCGTACCGGCTTGGAAACCATACGTGGCCGCGTGTTGGCGGCGACCACGCAAAATCATGACGAACACATGCAGTGGCTCCGTGACCTGTATGTCGAGCTGCTGCCGCTGCAGCCCTTCGTGCAACATACGCAAAAGTACCCGCGCGGCAACACCATTCGAGATCTGGGCATTTTACTCGTCGAACCGAACTGGGTAATCCCGCCGCGTGCGGCAAGCGTCGCCGATGGAGGTAATGGCCCAATTCCGGTTCTCCCGATAGGCCTCGTACGCAAGGCATACCGCTTCTATAACAAAAACGGGCTTGGAAATACGATCGCGAGAGTTCTGCAGGAAATTGCGCGGCGCCTCGGAGGAGTGCGGACATGAGTGCTTTTGCGCAAAAGATCTTAGTCAGCGGGGCATCTCCTGACAACCAGAACCGTAATGTCGTTCTTCGCAAGTATGTGGCAGAAGGGTTTGCGCAACTGCCGCACGTAGTGCAAGCGTTGGCCACCCCGTTGGAATTTGCCGCTGAACGTGCGAGCGAGCTGCAGCCAGATGTAGTTGTCTGTTTTGGATCGTGCATGCCTGACGATGCCGAGTACGCCCGTCTACGCCGCTATTGCACGCAGGCTGGTGTGCCGATGGTGTTCTGGCTGCACGATGACCCTTATGAGTTCGATTACAACTACAAGATCCTTCAAGTTGCCGATATCGTCTTCAGTAATGACCGCTGGTGTGCCGAGCACTATGCACACCCGTTTGCGCGGCACTTGCCTCTGGCCGCTAGCCAGCAAGCACATTGGCGGCCGGTTCGCGCTGATAAAGACATCAACATTTTTTTCTGCGGCGTCGCTTTCGCCAATCGTAAGCGCCTGTTGGGTGACCTGAGCAAGACCCTGCAGTCGTACGATGCGATGATTCTTGGGGATGGCTGGCCCAATGAGCTAGCGTTCTGCAGCAATCGTCGACTGCCTAATGATCAGCTGTCCGATCACTATGCGCGGTCTTTGGTGACACTCAATATGGGTCGTGATTTCAATTACGCCAACGATCGCTTCAAACTCGAGCCTTCTACACCTGGCCCGCGAACCTTCGAGGCTGCTATGGCCGGAACCACTCAGGCGTTCTTCGTCGAGAGTCTAGAGATCACCGAATACTACCGCCCTGGTAGCGAGATCCTGCTGTACAACTCGGCTGCTGAGTTTGCACACCTGATGGATCAGGTACTGTCGGATCGTGGTGGGTGCGCACGTATCGCAGAGGCGGCGCAACGCCGCACCATCAACGAACATACCTACCAGGCGCGCGCGCAGCACATTCTCGATGTCGTAGACGAGTGGCGCGCGTGAGGTAATTGAGCCCTCATCGGGTCTGAAGACGGGGGGCGACGCTCCCACGCCCCGGTTACTACTGTGCGGCCACTTCCGCCACCACGACCTTGGGATCTCGCATCAGCGTCCAGATCCCCTGCTGCGCACTCGGTACCAGCTGAATCTTTACGTTATCTCCAGCCAGTGGTGCAAGGTCCAGTTCGATTCGGGTCCATTCGGTCTGTTTTTCCAGGCTGGGCGTCAGTGTCGCCTGCAGGGGCGGCTTGCCCGGCGAGAGTGCAAGCACTCGGAACTCGACTTCGGTAGCACGGTCGCGGGGCCACTCCGGATGCACGCGAACCTCAGCGACAAAGCGACTGCGTCGCGTCGCCGGCACATGATCGAAACGCAGCCATTGTCCAGTATTGATCCATGATTCGTGGTGCAAGGGCGGGTCACGATCTGGCCGATTTATGCCGAGAACCGCCCCACCGTTCCGATAGACAGAAATTTGAGTCCAGCGACCGAGGTCGACTTGCTCGCCATTCTCGATAAAGCCGCCGTCATTGCTGAGTCGGTAGACCAGGCGAGGAGCAACGAGTGCGCTGACGGCAACGAAACCGACTGCAACAGCCATGCAGAGATTAGGAGTCAGCCATTGCAGATGGCGGCTCATCGAACATGCTCCGGAATTCCTCCTGGAAGGGGCAGCCGGAGTGGCCGCGGCCAAGCGATGCATGCAGCGGTAAACAGCATGCCTACCGTGATTGCGGCGAGGTAGTAAGCGTTGAACTCGCCGACGTAGCGTCCTGGTGGGTAGCGCCAGAAGTAGATCATCAGGTACTCGGCAATCATCGCCAATCCAATGACAGTCATCGTGCTGTTGCGCAGCAAGTGGAATCCGATGGAGAACGATATCAGTACTGGTATCGCTGCGAACATCATGATCGGCAGAAGGAAATGATCGTCGCGTCGGTATAGGCCAAGGCCTGGAATCAGGGGCAGGAGGAAGAATGCAATTAGCGCCAGCCGCGGCAACCACTGTGATGAATTGGCATGTGTCAGGCCTCGGCAGGCAACAGCGCCTCCAATCAGCCCCAGTGCGAACCAGGCGCGCATGAATTGCGTGCGGAATAGAGTCTCACCCAGTGCGCGCCAGCCGGTCGCCTCGTTCGAGAGGCGATAGTTGAGTATCAGGTCGAGCGTTTCGATTGGCAAAATTCCCTTGATCATGTTTATCCATGGCAGGTTCACGAGGTTCG